>NZ_JBEXXN010000001.1:0-363023 GCF_040630445.1 Streptomyces sp. NPDC005805 | reverse complement strand
GGCGCTCCATGGCGTCGAGGAGGGTGAGCTGGCGGTGGAGCAGGACCTGGTTGCGGCGGGCCAGGTTGACGAAGACCTCGGACACCCCGCGCCGCCGCGGGGCCGCCGCCCGGCGGGACATGTGCCTGGGCCTCCGGCCCCGGCACATAGCCCATCGGCGGGGCCTGGCCCGCCATGGGCTGCCCGCCCGCGCCGCCCATGGCCAGGGCCGCCCCGGCCCCGCGCTCCAGCCGGTCCAGCCGTGCCTGGAGCGAGCGCTCGTCGCCGAACGCGGCGGGCAGCAGCACCCGGGCGCAGATCAGCTCCAGTTGCAGGCGCGGCGAGGTGGCGCCGCGCATCTCGGTCAGCCCCTCGTTGACCAGGTCGGCGGCGCGGCTCAGCTCGGCCGCGCCGAACACCTGGGCCTGCGCCTGCATCCGCTCGACCACATCGGCCGGGGCGTCGATCAGGCCCTTGGCGCCGGCGTCCGGCACGGCGGCCAGGATGACCAGGTCCCGCAGCCGCTCCAGCAGGTCCGCGACGAAGCGGCGGGGGTCGTGCCCGCCCTCGATGACCCGGTCGACGACCTCGAAGGCGGCCGCGCCGTCACCCGAGGCGAAGGCGTCCACGACGGAGTCGAGCAGGGCGCCGTCGGTGTACCCGAGGAGGGCGGTGGCCATGGCGTATGTCACACCGTCCGCGGCGGCGCCGGCCAGCAGCTGGTCCATCACCGACATCGAGTCACGCACCGACCCGCCGCCCGCGCGGACGACCAGCGGCATGACGCCGTCGTCCACGGGGATGCCCTCCTGGCCGCACACCTGCGTCAGGTACTCCCGGAGGGTGCCGGGGGGCACCAGCCGGAAGGGGTAGTGGTGGGTGCGCGACCGGATGGTGCCGATGACCTTCTCGGGCTCGGTCGTCGCGAAGATGAACTTCAGGTGCTCCGGGGGCTCCTCGACCACCTTCAGCAGGGCGTTGAAGCCCTGCGGGGTGACCATGTGCGCCTCGTCGATGATGTAGATCTTGTACCGGCTGCTCGCCGGGCCGAAGAACGCCTTCTCGCGCAGGTCACGGGCGTCGTCCACACCACCGTGGGAGGCGGCGTCGATCTCGATGACGTCGATCGAACCGGGGCCGTTGCGCGCCAGGTCTCGGCAGGACTGGCACTCGCCGCAGGGGGTGGGCGTGGGCCCCTGCTCGCAGTTCAGACAGCGGGCGAGGATGCGGGCACTGGTCGTCTTGCCGCAGCCGCGCGGCCCGCTGAACAGGTACGCGTGGTTGACCCGGTTGTTGCGGAGGGCCTGCTGCAGGGGGTCGGTGACATGCTCCTGCCCGATGACCTCGGCGAACGACTCGGGGCGATAGCGGCGGTACAGCGCAAGGGACGACACGCCTACGAGGTTATCGGGGCCCACCGACAACCGGCGCCGCCCTGCCCTCCCCGTGGCCGCACCCGCGAAACACAAGGGCCCCCCACGCACCCGCCAGAGCCGACCTACCCTTGCTGCCTTCCGGCCCTGGGGGAGTTCAGTCAGATAGCGCCGCGTGAGGGGCTGGGCCCCAGGCTACCCGATCCCCCGACGTGCTCGGACCCCCTCCCCACCCGCCGGAGAACGGGTTCGCGAGCACTGCTCGGAGTCATGTAATGTTTCCGGCGGAGGATTCGCCTAGAGGCCTAGGGCGCACGCTTGGAAAGCGTGTTGGGGGCAACCCCTCACGAGTTCGAATCTCGTATCCTCCGCCAGTGCCTCACCGGGCACGATGTCGAAGGGCCCCACCGTTCGCGGTGGGGCCCTTCGGCGTTGTCCGGCAGGAGAGCCCGTCAGCCCCGCACGTACTCCGCCAGGTGCTCGCCCGTGAGGGTGGAGCGGGACGCGACGAGGTCCGCGGGGGTGCCCTCGAAGACGATCCGGCCGCCGTCGTGGCCGGCGCCGGGGCCGAGGTCGACGATCCAGTCCGCGTGGGCCATCACCGCCTGGTGGTGCTCGATGACGACGACCGACTTCCCCGCGTCGACCAGCCGGTCGAGCAGGCCGAGCAGGTGCTCCACGTCGGCGAGGTGCAGACCGGTGGTCGGCTCGTCGAGGACGTAGACGCCGCCCTTCTCGCCCATGTGGGTCGCCAGCTTGAGCCGCTGGCGCTCGCCGCCCGAGAGGGTGGTGAGCGGCTGGCCGAGGGTCAGATAGCCGAGGCCGACGTCGGAGAGGTGGCCGAGGATCCGGTGCGCGGCCGGGGTGCGGGCCTCGCCGTCCGCGAAGAACTCCACCGCCTCGCTCACCGGCATCGCCAGCACCTCGCTGATGTCCTTCCCGCCCAGGCGGTGTTCGAGGACGGATGCGTCGAACCGCTTCCCCTCGCACGCCTCGCAGGTGGTCGCCACCCCGGCCATCATCGCCAGGTCCGTGTAGACGACCCCGGCGCCGTTGCAGTTGGGGCAGGCGCCCTCGGAGTTGGCGCTGAACAGCGCGGGCTTCACACCGTTGGCCTTGGCGAAGGCCTTGCGGATCGGGTCGAGGAGCCCGGTGTACGTCGCCGGGTTGGAGCGCCGGGAGCCCTTGATCGCGCCCTGGTCGATCGCCACCACGCCCTCCTCGGCGGCCACCGGGCCGTCGACCAGCGACCCGTGGATCAGGGAGCTCTTGCCGGAGCCGGCGACGCCGGTGACCACGCAGAGGACCCCGAGCGGGATGTCCACGTCGACGTCCCGCAGGTTGTTCGCGCTCGCGCCGCGGATCTCCAGCGCTCCCCTGGGGGTCCGCACCGTCTCCTTGAGGGTGGAGCGGTCGTCGAGGTGGCGGCCGGTGAGGGTGTCGCCGGCCCGCAGCCCCTCCACGGTGCCCTCGTAGCAGACCGTGCCGCCCGCCGTCCCGGCGCCGGGGCCGAGGTCGACGACGTGGTCGGCGATCGCGATCGTCTCCGGCTTGTGCTCCACGACCAGGACCGTGTTGCCCTTGTCCCGCAACCGCAGCAGCAGGTCGTTCATCCGCTGGATGTCGTGCGGGTGCAGGCCGATGGTGGGCTCGTCGAAGACATAGGTGATGTCGGTGAGCGAGGAGCCGAGGTGGCGGATCATCTTGACCCGCTGCGCCTCGCCGCCGGACAGGGTGCCCGCCGGGCGGTCCAGCGAGAGGTAGCCGAGCCCGATCTCCACGAAGGAGTCCAGGGTCCCGCCGAGCGCGGTGAGCAGCGGGGCCACCGAGGGCTCGTCCAGGCCGCGGACCCACTCGGCGAGGTCCCGGATCTCCATGGCGCAGGCGTCGGCGATGGAGATCTTCTTGATCTTCGACGAGCGGGCCCCCTCGCTGAGCCGGGTGCCCTCGCACTCGGGGCAGTCGGTGAAGGTGACCGCGCGCTCCACGAAGGCCCGGATATGGGGCTGCATCGACTCCTTGTCCTTGGACAGGAACGACTTCTGGATCTTGGGGATCAGGCCCTCGTAGGTGAGGTTGACGCCGTTGACCTTGACCTTCACCGGCTCCCGGTACAGGAAGTCCTGCATCTCCTGCTTGGTGAAGCGGCGGATCGGCTTCTCCGGGTCGAGGAAGCCGGACTGCGCGTAGAGCCCCACGGTCCAGACGTTGTCCGACTTCCAGCCGGGGATGGTGAACGCGCCCTCGGCGATGGACTTGGAGTCGTCGTAGAGCTGGGTGAGGTCGATGTCGGAGACCTTGCCCCGGCCCTCGCAGTGGGGGCACATGCCGCCGGTGCGGGAGAAGGTCGCCTTCACCGCCTTGCGGTCGCCGCGCTCGACGGTGATCGCGCCGCTGGCCCGGACCGAGGCGGTGTTGAAGGAGTAGGCGCTGGGCGGGCCGATGTGCGGCTTGCCGAGGCGGCTGAAGAGGATGCGCAGCATCGCGTTGGCGTCGGTGGCGGTGCCGACGGTGGAGCGCGGATCGCCGCCCATCCGCTGCTGGTCGACGGTGATGGCGGTGGTCAGACCGTCGAGGACGTCGACCTCGGGCCGGGCGAGGGTCGGCATGAAGCCCTGGAGGAAGGCGCTGTAGGTCTCGTTGATCAGCCGCTGGGACTCGGCGGCGATGGTGTCGAACACCAGCGAGCTCTTGCCCGAGCCGGAGACGCCGGTGAACACCGTGAGCCGGCGCTTCGGGATCTCGATGCTGACGTCCTTGAGGTTGTTCTCGCGCGCGCCGTGCACGCGGATCATCTCGTGGCTGTCGGCGGCGTGCGCGGACGGCTGCGCGCCCGTCCTCTTGGCCCTGCTCATCGTCTCTCCCTCTGTCCGGACGGGACCTCCGGCTTGCCCGCGTCCTGTCCGGACGGGGCCGGTCCGGCGGCCCGCGCCCGTGCCACACGGCTCGATGCGACCGGCTTCGAGCAGTATGTCGCGCCACCCGCCGCGGGGGCTTCTCGAATCCTGATCGCGCTCCTCCGGGGTCCGGACCGCGTTCCTCCGGGTCGTGACCGCGCCGCCCGGGGCCGCCGTGACCGCGCTCCCCGGGGCTCGCGCCTTTACTACGGACTCCGCCGTTCCGGCCCCGCTGTGTCCGCGAACGTCCGGAAACACCCGTTGGGGACCGCGATTCCGGCCATTGACCGCGGGCCGGGCCGCGGAAGCCAACCCCGCGCCCCGCTCCGGCCTCTCAGAGGCCGGAGGGAGCCGCGTGACCGCATCGGCTGGGCCGCTGTTCCTCCTCCGTCCCGTCACGTACTGGGAGAACGAGGAAGATGACCAGATCCCACAAGGCTCGTATCGGCCGCGCCGCGATCGCCGGGGGTGCGGCGATCGCGGTCGCCGCGGGCGTGATCGCCGCCGCGCCCGAGGCCAAGCAGGCCGCCGGACCGAAGCTCGGCCTGATCGCCGCGACTCCGTCGGTGACCCTCGACTCGTGGAAGGAGGACCCCGGCGTCTACCTGGACCTCGGCACCTATGTCACCGCCGAGAACGGGCCCCTGGAGCTGAAGGTGACCCGCAAGTCCTACAAGGACCCGGTGGTCGCACAGCAGATCGTCCGCCAGGGGAAGAAGACCACCACGAAGACCCTGCCCAAGGGGACCGTGAAGGACTTCGGCGGGCTGCCCGGCTTCACCGAGATCACGATGACCGACGCGAAGGGCAAGCAGGTCCTGAAGCGTCAGGAGTCCTTCTGCCCGAACAACGCCTCCGGCCGGGTGCGCCCGGACGCGCCGAGCACCTCCAAGTACCCGGAGAGCTGCCCGGTGAACCCGTTCACCCTCGGCTCGGTGTGGGGCGTGGAGAAGGGCTGGGCGTCCAACACCTACGCGGGCTTCTACGCCTCCCCGGTGGCCGTGAAGCCCGGCAAGTACACGGCCAAGGTGTCCGTCACCAAGCGCTACCGCGACCTGTTCGGCATCGCCGACAAGCCGCAGACCATCAAGGTGACCGTCCGCGAGCGCAGCTTCGAAGACCAAGGCCGCGACGGCGGTCTTGGAACCCGGGCCGCGGACAAGCACGGCGACCACCACGCGGCCGGGCACGGCGACGGCGCGGCCCACGGCGGCCACGCCCAGGGCAAGGCGTCGGACAAGGCGGCGGACAAGGCGGGCACGGCCTCGGGCCACGCCGCCCACGCCGAGGGCGGCCACACCGCCGCGCACCCCGAGGGCCACCCCGCCGTGCGCGCCGAGGCCCCGGAGGCCCCGACGACCGGCGCGGCGCCCACGTACAACGTCGGCCACGGCCCCTACGCGCCCGCCCCGCCGGCGCTCTCCTGGGCCGCCAAGAAGGCCGGCCTGCGCACCGCGCAGAAGCTCGGCGACGGCCCGGGCCGCACCGACGGCTCCCGCCTCGCGCCCGCTCTCAAGGCCAACGCCGCGCCGCCCAAGGGCAAGGCGAAGGTGCCCGACGTCCCCAAGCCCGACCTGCGGTCGCTGCCCGCCTACGGCATCGGCATCGGCGAGGGCTTCGACGAGGCCCCGGGCAAGGACTACCTGTCCTTCAGCGCCAACGTGTGGAACGCCGGCCCCGCGCAGCTCGTCGTCGACGGCTTCCGCAAGCCCGGCAAGGACAAGATGGACGCGTACCAGTACTTCTACGACGCCAAGGGCAAGCAGGTCGGCTACACGCCCACCGGCACCATGGAGTGGGACCCGCGTCCGGGCCACGAGCACTGGCACTTCACCGACTTCGCCAGCTACCGGCTGCTGAAGGCGGACAAGAAGGAGGCCGTGCGCAGCGGCAAGGAGGCGTTCTGCCTGGCCAACACGGACGCCGTCGACTACACGGTGAAGAACGCCAACTGGCACCCGCAGAACACCGACCTGTCCACCGCGTGCGGCCAGGAGAACTCGATCTCCGTGCGTGAGGTCCTGGACGTCGGCTCGGGCGACACCTACACCCAGGACCTGCCCGGCCAGTCCTTCGACATCACCGACCTCCCCAACGGCACGTACTGGATCCAGGTGCTCGCCAACCCGGAGAAGCGCCTCAAGGAGACCAACCTCAACAACAACAGCGCCCTGCGCAAGATCGTCCTCGGCGGCACCAAGGGCGCCCGGACGGTGAAGGTCCCGGCGCACGACCTCGTCGACGCCAACTGACGCGGAGCGGCACCGCGGTACCTCGCCGGGAGCACCGGCACCCCCAGGGGACGGCCCCCGGAACCACGACCGGTTCCGGGGGCCGTCCGCTTGCGCGCGCACCTGCGACAAGGGCCGTGCACGACCCTTGTCGATACATGAACGCATCGGATACGTTCACGCATCGACAAGGGGGTCACGTCACGATGAACACCGGTACCGGAACCGGAACCGACACCGAGCCGGACGCCGACACCGCGCCCGCCCCCCGCCGGGTCACCGCGCGCCGCGCCAGGACCCGGCGGCGGATGCTCGACGCCGCGCTGGAGGTCTTCGCGGAGGAGGGCTTCGGCCGCTCCACCGTGGAGCAGGTCTGCGAGCGGGCCGGCTACACCCGGGGCGCCTTCTACTCCAACTTCTCCTCCCTCGACGAGCTGTTCCTCGCCATGTGGGAGGAGCGCTCGCGGCGGATGCTCGCCGATGTCCGCGAGGCGCTGGCCACGGCGTCGTCCGCCGCCCCCGAGGAGACGATCCGGGCGGCGGTCGCGGCGATCCCCGTCGACGACGCCTGGTACCGAGTGACCGCCGAGTTCACCGCGCACGCCCTGCGCAACCGCTCGCTGCGCCGGGTGATGGCCGCCCGGGAGCAGGCGATCCTCGACACGATCCTGCCGGTCGTGGTCGACGCCCTCGCCCGCACCGGCCGGCGCGTCCCGGACGAGACCGCCCTCGGCCAGGCCCTGGTCGCCGTGCACGACGGCACCTCGGTGCAGGTCCTGCTGGAACCCGGGAGCGAGACCCCCCGCCTGCGGCGCGAGGCGCTCTTCGGGGCCGTACTGAACGCGTACAGCACCCCGATCACCGAGGAGGCACTGTGAGCAGCGAGGACGCCGACGTCATCGTCGTGGGCGCGGGACTGGCCGGGCTGGTCGCCGTATACGAGCTGACCCGCGCCGGGAAGCGCGTGGTCGTGGTCGACCAGGAGAACGAGGCCAACCTCGGCGGCCAGGCCTTCTGGTCGCTGGGCGGGCTCTTCCTGGTGGACAGCCCCGAGCAGCGCCGGATGGGCATCAAGGACTCCGCCGAGCTCGCCCTCGCCGACTGGCTCGGCTCGGCCGGCTTCGACCGGGAGCGCGAGGACCACTGGCCGCGCCGGTGGGCCGAGGCGTACGTCGACTTCGCCGCCGGGGAGAAGCGGGACTATCTGCACCGGCTGGGGCTGCGGGTGATGCCCACCGTCGGCTGGGCCGAGCGCGGGGCGGGCGCGGCCTTTGGGCACGGCAACTCGGTGCCCCGCTTCCACATCACCTGGGGCACCGGCCCCGAGGTGGTGCGCGTGTTCCGGGAGCCGGTCCTCGCGGCGGCGGCCCGCGGGCTGGTCACCTTCCGGCACCGGCACCGGGTGGACGGCCTGATCGTCGAGAACGGCGCCGCGGTCGGGGTGCGCGGCACCGTGCTGGAGCCCGCCGCCGAGCCGCGCGGTGTCGCCTCCTCCCGTACGCTGGCGGGTGAGTTCGAGCTGCGCGCGCAGGCCGTGGTCGTCACCTCCGGCGGGATCGGCGGCAACCAGGAGCTGGTCCGGAAGAACTGGCCCGCGGACCGCCTCGGAACCCCCCCGGCCTCGATGATCACGGGCGTGCCGGCGTACGTCGACGGCCGGATGCTGGAGATCACCGAGGACGCGGGCGGCTCGATCGTCAACCGCGACCGGATGTGGCACTACACCGAGGGCGTCCGCAACTGGGACCCGATCTGGCCCGACCACGCCATCCGGATCATCCCCGGCCCCTCCTCCCTCTGGCTGGACGCGACCGGCCGGCGGCTCCCGGTGCCGCTCTACCCGGGCCACGACACCCTCGCGACCCTGAAGCACATCACCGCCACCGGGTACGACTACTCGTGGTTCGTGCTCACCCGGGAGATCGTGGAGAAGGAGTTCGCGCTCTCCGGCTCCGAGCAGAACCCGGACGTCACGGGCAAGGACCTGAAGCTCGTCCTGTCCCGGGCGAAGAAGGGCGCGCCCGGCCCGGTGCAGGCCTTCCTCGACAAGGGCGAGGACTTCGTGGTCCGGCGCACGCTCAAGGAGCTGGTGGACGGGATGAACGCCGTCGCGCCCGGCCCGGAGCTGGACTTCGCGCAGGTCGAGCGGGAGATCACGGCCCGCGACCGCGAGGTGGGCAACGCCTACTCCAAGGACTTCCAGCTGATGTCGATCGCCAACGCCCGCGCGTACTGGCCCGACAAGCTCACCCGCGTCGCCAAGCCGCACCGGCTGCTCGACCCGGCGCACGGGCCGCTGATCGCCGTCCGCCTCCACCTGCTGACCCGCAAGACCCTCGGCGGCCTGGAGACCACCCTGAACTCGCAGGTGGTCCGCCCCGACGGCGAACCCTTCGAGGGGCTGTACGCGGCGGGCGAGGTGGCCGGCTTCGGCGGCGGCGGGGTGCACGGCTACAACGCCCTGGAGGGCACCTTCCTCGGCGGCTGCGTCTTCTCCGGCCGGGCCGCGGGCCGGGCGCTGGCGAGGAGGCTCGGATGAGCGCACCCGCACAGGGACCGGGGACCGCGCTGGTCACCGGCGCCTCCTCCGGCATCGGCGCGGCCGTCGCCGCCGCCCTGGTCGCCCGCGGCTACCGGGTCCACGGAACCAGCCGCCGGCCGGAGGCGGTCACCGACCGGATCCCCGGCGTGGAGTACCTGGCCCTCGACCTCACCGACGAGGCGTCGATCGAGGCGTGCGCGGCGGCGGCCGGGGAGGTGGACGTCCTCGTCAACAACGCGGGCGAGAGCCAGAACGGGCCGCTGGAGGAACTCCCCCTGGAGGCCCTGGAACGGCTGTTCCGGCTGAACGTCTTCGGCGCGGTCCGCCTCACCCAGCTCCTGCTCCCCGGCATGCGCGCCCGCCGCCGCGGCCGGGTGGTCATGGTCGGCTCCATGCTGGCCAGCTTCCCGCTCGCGTACCGCTCCTCGTACGTCGCCTCCAAGGCCGCGCTCCGGGGCTTCGCCACCTCCCTGCGGCGCGAGGTCTCCCCGTACGGCATCGGGGTGACGACGGTGGAGCCCGGCGCGATCAGCACCGGCATCAGCGAGCGCCGCACCGAGTACGTCGCCGAGGACTCCCCCTTCCTCGGCGAGTACCGCACCATGCTCGCGGCGCTCAACGCCAACGAGGCGAAGGGCACCCCGCCCGAGCGGGTGGCCGCCACCGTCCTCCGGGCGATCGAGTCCCCCCGCCCCCGCCCCCTCTACGCGGTCGGCAGCAACGCGCCCCTCGCCTTCGCCCTCCGCCGGGTGCTGCCCCGCTCGGCCGTGGAACGGATGACGGCCCGCCGCCACGGCCTGCGCTGACACCGGGGGCCGGGGACTCCGCCGGGCCCGGTCGAGAAAACCTCCGGCGCGTCGTCGAGACGGCGCCCCCGGCTCCGACGTCCCCTGTGAGAGCCGCCCGCGAGAGGCGGCCCACAGAGGACGAGGAGCGGAACCATGAAGTACCTGGTGATGATTCAGGGGACGCAGGCCGACGCCGACGCCATGGGCGGCAAGCCCTCGCCCGGCGCCCCGGCGTGGAGCGAGGAGGAGGTCCAGGCGATGTTCTCCTTCATGGGGTCCCTCAACAACGACCTGGCCGAGTCCGGGGAACTGGTCGAGGGGCAGGGCCTGGCCGAGCCCCGGCAGGCCCGGCACGTGCTGTCCGGCCGGGACGGCCGGCCGGTGGTCACCGACGGCCCGTACGGGGAGACGAAGGAGGTGCTGGCCGGCTACTGGGTGCTCGACTGCGAGAGCCTGGAGCGGGTGACCGAGATCGCCGCCCGGATCACCCGGTGCCCCGTGCCCGCGGGGACCACCGAGTACCCGGTGGTCATCCGGCAGATCATGGGCGGCCCGGACCAGGACTGCGACCCGTCCGGCGGGTCCCGCGGATGACCCCGCCCGCCGTGCCCGTCGGGGACCTGCTGCGCACCCACGCGCCGCAGGTCCTCGGCGCGCTGGTGCGGCGCTACGGCCACTTCGACCAGGCCGAGGACGCCGTGCAGGAGGCGCTGCTCGCCGCCGCGCGGCAGTGGCCGGAGGCGGGCGTGCCGGACAACCCGCGCGGCTGGCTGATCCGGGTCGCCTCCCGCCGACTGGTGGACCTGCTGCGCGCCGAGGAGTCCCGCCGGCGGCGGGAGGAGACGGCGGCCCGGCTCGATCCGGGGGACGCCTTCACCGCCCCGCCCCCGGGCGAGGGCCGGGCGCCGGCCGAGGCCGACACCCTGACCCTCCTCTTCCTCTGCTGCCACCCCGATCTGGCCCCCGCCGCGCAGGTGGCGCTCACCCTGCGCGCGGTGGGCGGTCTGACCACGGCGGAGATCGCCCGCGCGCACCTGGTCCCGGAGGCGACCATGGCCCAGCGGATCAGCCGGGCCAAGCGCCGGATCGCGGGGACGCCGTTCCGCCCGCCCGGGCCCGGCGACCGCGACGAGCGGCTCGCCGCCGTCCTCCAGGTCCTCTACCTGATCTTCAACGAGGGGTACACGGCCACCTCGGGCGCCCGGCTGCACCGCGCCGACCTCGCCCGCGAGGCGATCCGGCTGACCCGCGCGGTGCGCGCGCTGCTGCCGCGCGAGGGCGCGGTGACCGGCCTGCTGGCCCTGATGCTGCTCACCGAGGCCCGGAGCCCGGCGCGCACCGGCCCGCACGGGGAGCTGATCCCCCTGGACGAGCAGGACCGCGGCCGCTGGCTGCGCGGGATGATCGACGAGGGGACGGCCCTGGTCGAGGAGGCCCTGTCCGAGGGCCCGGCCGGGCCCTACCAGCTCCAGGCGGCCGTGGCCGCGCTGCACGACGAGGCGCCGTCGGCGGGGGAGACCGACTGGCCGCAGATCCTCGCGCTCTACGACGTGCTGGTCGCGCGCTTCCCGGAGCCGATGGCCCGGCTCGGCCGGGCGGTGGCCCTCGCCATGGTGGACGGGCCGCGGGCCGGGCTGGCCGAGGTCGACCGGCTGGCACCGGAGCTGAGGGGCCATCACCGGCTGGACGCGGTCCGGGCCCATCTGCTGGAACGGGCGGGCGACCGGGCCGCGGCGGCGGAGGCGTACCGCTCGGCGGCGGCGGGCACCCTGAGCACCCCCGAGGCGCGCTATCTGCGGATGCGGGCGGCCCGGCTGAGCACCTGAGCGAGCAGGGCCCCTCCGCCAGCCCGCCACGCTGGCGGGCCCCGCACCCCGGGGTGATCATCAAAGGCATGGATGCCACGATTCACCTCGCCCAGCAGCCCGAGGCCGACGAGCTGCTCGGCCGCAGCGCCCTCGCCGCGCTCGTCGGCATGCTGCTCGACCAGCAGATCCCCATGGAGTGGGCGTTCACCGGCCCGTACACGGTGGCGCAGCGGCTCGGCACCGACGACCTCGACGCCGCGCAGATCGCCGACTACGACCCGGACGCGTTCAGCGAACTGCTCCGGCGCAAACCCGCCGTGCACCGCTACCCCGCCTCCATGGCCAAGCGGGTGCAGGAGCTGTGCCGCCACCTCGTCGACGAGTACGACGGCGACGCGAGCGCGGTGTGGCGGGACGTGTCCACCGGCCGGGAACTCCTGGCCCGGCTGAAGGCCCTGCCCGGCTTCGGCGAGCAGAAGGCGCAGATCTTCCTCGCCCTGCTGGGCAAGCAGTACGGCGTGACGCCCGAGGGCTGGCGCGAGGCGGCCGGCGCGTACGGCGAGAAGGACTCCTACCGCTCGGCGGCGGACATCACCGGGCCGGAGTCACTGGCCCGGGTCCGCGCGTACAAGCAGGAGAAGAAGGCCGCGGCGAAGGCGGCGAAGGGGCGTCCGAAGAAGGAGAGTTAGCGCACGAACGTTCCTCTTCGGCCAGGTCCCGGGGGATGGGCCCCGCCGCTGCGAAGTCCTCCGGCCGAAGGGCCCTCCGCGCCGGACGAAGATCTCGTCCGGGTGTCAATGACATGAAATACGCCGCCAGTTGTGGCACAAGTGTTCACAGAACCCGTGTGAGATCGCTAGCTTCCTCAGGAGGTGTCCGGCGGATCTTGGCCGGGGCCACGACGTCTGGCACGGCACCTCGCCGCGTTGCCGGAACGCCTGAATAGCTCCGCTATGAAGGCATCCCGGCGCCTTGCGATGCACCACACCAGACGCCGCGTCCTGTCCGGCCCTGATCCGCCGGACACCTCCCAGACCCTCGTTCGCATCGGGAAGGACCTCTGTGAACGCATCCCATCGCAGAGCCGTGGCCGCCGTGGCCGCAGCCGCACTCGCGACCCCGCTCCTGCTGGCATCCGCCTCCCCTTCCGCCGCGCACCGCCACCAGCCCGCCGACCGGGCGGCCAAGGACGCGGCGAAGCTGGCCAAGAAGCTGGTCGCCAAGGCGTCCGCCGACGACGCCTTCAAGCACCTGAAGAAGTTCCAGCAGATAGCGGACTCCACCGGCGGCCACCGCGCCGCCGGCTCGCTCGGGCACGACGCCTCGGCCGCGTACGTGTACCAGCAGATGAAGAAGTACGGCTACGACGTCTCGTACCAGAAGTTCGAGTTCATCTACACCGAGACGCTGGCCGAGAAGCTGTCCGTCACCTCGCCCGCGCCGCGCGACATCGACATCACGGCGATGACGTACACCAAGTCCACCCCGGTGGGCGGCCTGAAGGCGCAGCTCGCCGCCGTGCCGGTGGACGACACCACCGGCTGCGAGGCCGGCGACTACGCCTCGGGGACGTTCACCGGCAAGATCGCGCTGATCAAGCGCGGCGGCTGCACCTTCGCCGAGAAGCAGGCCGCCGCCGCCACCGCGGGCGCGGCCGGCGCGATCGTCTACAACAACACCGAGGGCGTGCTCTCCGGCACCCTCGGGGACGCCGCCGCCGGGAAGATCCCCACGGGCGGACTCACCCAGGCCGAGGGCGAGAAGCTCGCCGCCGACCTGGCGAAGGGCCCGGTCGAGGTCTCCTTCGAGATCCGCCAGCTCCAGGAGAAGCGCACCACCAACAACGTGATCGCCGAGACCCGCCGCGGCAACGCGGCCAACACCGTGGTCCTCGGCGCCCACCTGGACTCGGTCACCGAGGGCCCCGGCATCAACGACAACGGCTCCGGCTCGGCCGGACTGCTGGAGGTCGCCGAGGAGCTGGCCAAGAAGGAGAAGAGCCCCGCCAACAAGGTGCGCTTCGCCTGGTGGTCCGCGGAGGAGAACGGCCTGCTCGGCTCCGAGCACTACGTCGCCAACCTCTCCTCGCTGGGCAAGAAGGAGATCAAGCTCTACCTGAACTTCGACATGATCGCCTCCCCCAACTACGGGATCTTCGTCTACGACGGCGACGACTCCGACGGCGTCGGCGCGGGCCCCGGCCCGGCCGGTTCCGCGCAGCTGGAGCGGGACATCAACGACTACCTCGACCGCCGGGGCATCCCGCACGAGGGCACCGACTTCACCGGCCGCTCGGACTACGGCCCGTTCATCGAGGTCGGCATCCCCTCCGGCGGCACCTTCACCGGCGCCGAGGGCATCAAGACCGAGGCCCAGGCGAAGAAGTTCGGCGGCACGGCGGGCGTCGCGTACGACCCGAACTACCACGCGGCCGGCGACGACCTGCGCAACATCAACAAGAAGGCGCTCGGCATCAACCTGGGCATCATCGCCAACGCCGTGGGCACCTACGCGCACGACATCAGCTCGCTCCGCAAGCCCGTCACCTCCGTCCCCACCGACGGCGACGCGGGCAGCGGCGGCGGTCTGCACGACGGTCACGACCACGAGGTGACCGAGTAACACCCACCCGGGTCCGTACGGGCCCGGGCACGCGCGCCGCCGGCGGTCACCGCCGGCGGCGCGCCGTTCCGAACAGCGAGCGGGTGATCTCCCGGCCGAGCTGGGTGCCGACCGACCGCGCCAGGGACCTGAAGACCCCGCTGCCCGCCACCTGCTCCACGAGCGAGGGGTCCTCCTCGCGCGCGGCCTCCCGCCGCCGGCCCGCCTCCCGGCCCGATTCCTCCGGCGCGGGCGCGCTCTCCGCCGCCGCGGCCCGCTCCGCCGCCCGCTCGGCCTCCTCCTGGGCCGCGGTGAGCTTCTCGTACGCCGACTCCCGGTCCACCGCCTCGGCGTACCGCCCGTACAGCGACGAACCCCGCACGGCCGCCTCCAGGGCGGCCGGGTCGACGGGGGCCATCAGGGAGGACGGGGCGCGCAGCCGGGTGGCCGCGACCGGGGTCGGGGCGCCGCTCTCGCCGAGCACCGTCACCACCGCCTCGCCCGTGCCGAGCCCGGTCAGCACCCGGTCCAGCTCGTAGGGCGAGTCCGGGAAGGTCCGCACCGTCGCCTTCAGGGCCTTGGCGTCGTCCGGGGTGAAGGCCCGCAGCGCGTGCTGCACCCGGTTGCCGAGCTGCCCCAGCACCTCCGCCGGGACGTCGCCGGGGGTCTGCGTCACGAAGAAGATCCCCACGCCCTTGGAGCGGATCAGCCGGACCGTGCGCACCACCGACTCCAGAAAGGCCTTGGAGGCGTCCGCGAAGAGTAGATGCGCCTCGTCGAAGAAGAAGACCAGCTTCGGCTTCTCCACGTCCCCGACCTCCGGGAGGTCGTGGAAGAGGTCCGCGAGCAGCCACATCAGGAAGGTGGAGAAGAGCTGGGGCTTGTCCTGGACGGCGGGCAGCTCCAGCACGGACACCAGGCCGCGCCCGTCGGGGGCGGTGCGCAGCAGGTCCGCCGTGTCGAACTCCGGCTCGCCGAAGAAACCGGACGCCCCCTGCTGCTCGAAGGCGGTGATCGAGCGCAGGATCACCCCGGCGGTCGCCGTGGACAGTCCGCCGATCCCCTTGAGCTCGGCCTTCCCCTCGCCGGAGACGAGGAAGGCGACCACGGCCCGCAGGTCCTTGAGATCGACCAGTTCCAGACCCTTGGCGTCGGCGTAGTGGAAGATCAGCCCGAGGGACTGCTCCTGGGTCCGGTTGAGCTGGAGGACCTTGGCCAGCAGCAGCGGGCCGAAGTCGGTGACGGTGGCCCGCACCGGGATGCCGGGGCCGGTGCCGCCCAGCCCGTAGAACTCGCAGGGGAAGCCCTCCGGGGCCCAGTCCTGGCCGACCTGCCCGGCCCGTTCCCGGACCTTCTCGCCGTCCCGGCCGGGCGCGGACAGCCCGGAGAGGTCGCCCTTGACGTCGGCGAGGAAGACCGGGACGCCGTGGGCGGAGAGCTGCTCGGCGATCAGCTGGAGGGTCTTGGTCTTGCCGGTGCCGGTGGCGCCCGCGACCAGGCCGTGGCGGTTGAGGACCGGCAGCGGGATGCGGACCGGTGCCCCGGGCAGGCACCCGCCGTCCCACAGGAGCGCGCCCAGTTCGAGGGCGGGGCCGTCGAAGGCGTAGCCGGCGGCGATCTCCGCGGCGGGTCCGGGGAGCCCTGCCGGGGCAGCCGGTTCGCCGCCCGTTCCCCGCGGCGCAGGCTCCTGAGCTGTCATGCCAGACCCCGTTTTCTCCGCTTCGCACACTTTTCAGCAGGATGGCACTCGCCTCTCCTGGCTGCGCCCGGAGCCTCTTGACCGGTAGGCTTTCCGTGTGATCTTCAAGCGCATCGGCAACGGGCGGCCCTACCCCGAGCACGGCCGGGAAAGCACCCGGCAGTGGGCGGACGTCGCGCCGCGCCCGGTCCGCCTCGATCAGCTCGTGACCACCAAGGGACAGCTGGACCTGGAAACGCTGCTCGCCGAGGACTCGACCTTCTACGGCGACCTCTTCGCCCATGTCGTGAAGTGGCAGGGCGACCTCTACCTGGAGGACGGCCTGCACCGCGCGGTACGGGCCGCGCTGCAGCAGCGCCAGGTGCTCCACGCCCGGGTGCTCGAACTCGGCTGACCCCTTACGGGTGAATGGCCCCCCGCGCGCGCCGGGGCCGCCCCCGGGCATGTCCGGCGGCACCCCGGCCGGGCCGCCGCTGATCCTTTCGAGTCTGTTCACCACCGGACGGACGCAGTGAGCTGATCGTTTAGTAGGCACGGCGTCCGGTGCGCACTACGCTGCGCCCATGAGCATGCTCACTCCCCCCGGCATGGGCGGAAAGTACCGCATCACGGGCGACAAATACCCGCGGATGCGACGCCCCCGGAACCGCCGCAGGATCGTCTTCGCGGCACTCGCCGCCGTGGTCGCGCTCGGCCTCGCCGGCTGGGGCACGACACAGCTCGTCCACGCGTTCACCGGCGGCGACGGCGGCAAGTCGTCGGCCACCGCCAAGAGCCGCGACTGCAAGCCCGCCCCCACCCCCTCCGCCGCGCCGCCCCCGCCGAAGCCCGGCGCCGTCACGGTGAACGTCTACAACGCGACCCCGCGCAGCGGGCTCGCCAAGGCCACCGCCGACGAGCTGAAGAAACGTGGCTTCAGGATCGGGAAGGTCGGCAACGCGACCCCCGAGTACGACAAGAAGGTCCCCGGCACCGCCGTCCTCCTCGGCGGCAGCACGGCACAGGAGGGCCCCTTCCGGGTGCTGGGCACCCAGCTCGTGGGCACCCAGCTCAAGACCGACACCCGCAAGACCGCCGACATCGACCTGATCATCGGCACCGCGTACAAGAACCTCTCCACGAAGAAGGACGCGGACACCGCCCTGGCCGCTCTGACCAGGCCCGCGCCCGCGCCCTCCGGGAAGTGCTGAGGACGGGCCCGCGGCCTGCGCCGCGGGCTCCGCTGTGCCGCTACTCGGCGGCCCCGTACATGCGGTCGCCCGCGTCGCCGAGCCCGGGGACGATGTAGCCGTTCTCGTTGAGCCGCTCGTCGACGGAGGCGGTGACCACGGTCACCGGGGTGCCGGCCAGCTCGCGCTCCATGACCTCGACGCCCTCCGGGGCGGCGAGCAGCACGACCGCGGTCACATCGTCCGCGCCGCGCCTGATCAGCTCCCGGATCGCGGCGACCAGGGTGCCGCCCGTCGCCAGCATCGGGTCGAGGACGTAGACCTGGCGGCCCGAGAGGTCCTCGGGCATCCGGGTCGCGTACGTGGACGCCTCCAGCGTCTCCTCGTTGCGGATCATGCCGAGGAAGCCCACCTCGGCCGTCGGCAGCAGCCGCACCATGCCGTCCAGCATGCCGAGGCCGGCGCGCAGGATCGGGACCACCAGGGGGCGGGGGTGGGACAGCTTGACGCCGGTCGTGCCCGTCACCGGGGTCTCGACGTCGACCTGCTCGGTGCGCACGTCCCGGGTGGCCTCGTAGGCGAGCAGGGTGACCAGCTCGTCGGCGAGGCGCCGGAAGGTCGGGGAGTCGGTGCGCCGGTCGCGCAGTGTGGTGAGTTTGTGCGCCACCAGCGGGTGGTCGACGACATGGATCCGCATGGGCCCCACAGTAGCCCGCGCTCGCATCAACCCGGGTGCCGGAGGGAAGGTGGTGGGGTACCCCGGCCGCGTGACCGGGGCGGACGCGGCATTCGTGGGGTGGTGAGACCGATGGCTCAGTCCGAGGCGGCGGGCGAGGAACAGCCCGAGTCCGACGCGGAACGCCGCAGGCGACGCGCCCAGTTCCTGCGCGAGCTGAACGAGGCCAAGGCGCTGCGCGACCGCGTCCAGCCCCGGCGGGCCCGGGCCGCCCGGATGCGCCAGCAGATGCGGATGCGCACCTTCCGCTGGTGACCCGGGCGCCGTCCGGCGGTGCCCGTACCGTGCCCCCGTCGGGGCGGTCCGGCAGAACTGATGGCCGACGCAACGACGGAAGACCTCTCGCGAAGCGGTTGTTTCTGCCACGATGCCGATTGGGCGGGGCACGACGCAGCGCTTCGCCGGTCGTCACACCTCTGATCAGTGGGAGAGTCACGGTGTACTTCGCCGCACTGCTCGCGCGCACTCACGACGGGTGGCAAGCGAGCGACACAGAGCTCGACGATGTGGAGACCCTGTCGGATCTGACCGACCTGGCCCGGGACGCCTCGGTGGACGAGGACACGGTGCTCGTCTTCATCGAACAGGAGGACGCCTGGTTCGGCGTCATCCGGATCGAGGGCGAGGAGGACCCTCGTATCTATGTCTCGGACGCGGCCGCGGCCGCGCGCTCCTCCTACGGGGAGATCCTCACCAACGAACTGCTCGGCGGGGACGACGATCCCGCCGACGCCCTCGACGCACTGGACCTGGACGGAACCGAGGACGGCGAGCCGGAGGAGACCGACGCGGACGGCGACGCCGCCCGGGACGAGTCGGTGCCGGCCGGCCCGGTGGGCGACCACACGATCCTCGCGGACCTCGGGCTCGGCGAGAAGGAGTTGCTGACCCTGGAGACCGAGGCCCTGCCCGAGATCGCCGAGGCCATCGGCGCGGGCGAGATCCTGGAGACCGTCCGCTGACGTCCCCGCGATGACCGAACCGCCCCTTCCCGAACCCATCGTCCCCGACCCCACCGCTCCCGACCCCCCTGCGGATCCGCACCCCGGCAGGGACGACCCGGGCGCCGCACCGGATCCGGGCGCCGCGCGCCTCGGTGACACCGGACCGCCCGCCGGGGGCCCCTCCGGTGGCGAACCGCCCACCACGGATGCGCTGGTGCGCGCGCCGTGGGAGGCGGCCATGCGGGCCGCCCTCGACGAGGCCGCGCGGGCGGCCGAGGGCGGGGACGTGCCGGTCGGCGCCCTCGTCATCGGCCCCGACGGCACGCTCCTGGCCACCGGGCACAACGAGCGCGAGGCGACCGGCGACCCGACCGCGCACGCCGAGGTGGTGGCGCTGCGCCGGGCCGCCGCCCGGCTCGGCGAGTGGCGGCTGACGGGCTGCACGCTCGTCGTCACCCTGGAGCCCTGCACGATGTGCGCCGGTGCGCTCCAGCAGTCCCGGCTGGACCGCGTGGTCTACGGCGCGCGCGACGAGAAGGCGGGCGCGGCGGGCTCCCTCTGGGACCTGCTGCGCGACCGCCGCCTCAACCACCGCCCGGAGGTGATCGCCGGGGTGCTGGAGGAAGCCTGCTCCGCCCAGCTCACCCGCTTCTTCCGGGAGCGTCCGGCACGCTCCTGACCTGCTCCTTCCCGGGGCGGCGGGGCAGGCAGGCGCGTGGTGTGCGCCCTCGCGGGCAAACCGATTTCAGAGCAGGGCCCGGTGTGGGCTAGGATCTCTCCCGGTAGCGTGTCCGAGCGGCCGAAGGAGCTCGCCTCGAAAGCGAGTGTGGCGCAAGTCACCGAGGGTTCAAATCCCTCCGCTACCGCAGGTAGACGAAGGGTCCGGCTCATCGAGCCGGACCCTTCGTGCATCTCCGTCTCAGTTTCCGTCTCAGTTGACCGATCGAGCGCAGAAAAATACCCACCGCCTGGGCGCCCTGCGCCCTACGCTCACGGGGTGGATCGCGACTGGATGCGTCAGCGACTCGAAGCGTTCGCTGACCTCATTACCGAGTACTGGAACGTCCGGAAGGTCAGCGGCGACACGTCTGACACGCAGATGCGACTGTACGAAGCCGAGCCCACAGTCGTAAGGATCTTGCGCGCCATCGATCCCCGGATTGCCGAGTCTGGCGTGTTGCAGGAGAGCGAATGGGGAGGGCTGGCCATCGGCGAGCCCGACGTCAGGCGCGGGATGGGCATCCTGGCAGACATGGACGAGTGGACAACTCGCTTGGCGCCAGATGCACCGTCCCTGCCGGCCGACGGCTTCCACGCGTGGGTGTGGGACGCCGCTCGAACCTTTTGGGAGTCCAAGCACTACCGAGCCGCCGTTCATGCCGCTGCCACATCGATCAACGCTCACCTACAGGACAAGCTGGGTCGGCGAGACCTGTCGGACGCGAAACTGGTTCAGGAAGCTTTCAGCGACAAGGCGCCGGAGACAGGCAAACCCCGGCTTCGGATACCTGGCGATCAGACAGACCCAGGCGTTCAGACACGACAGCGGGGCGCTCTACAGCTTGGTCAGGGTGCCTACTTCGCCCTCCGAAACCCTGCCGCCCATGAAACCGGTGACTTGACCGAGCAAGAGGCTCTAGAGCAGTTGGCCACGTTCAGCGTCGTCGCTCGGCTTATCGATCAATGCCAGGTCGCGAAGTAGGCGGATTGGGGCAGGTCGGGAGACCTGCCCCAATCGCTCACCCGACAGGTGTGAGCGCTCCATTAGCTCCGTCTTGGCCGTCATCGGGATCATCTCGGTCCGGCTTCCAGATGAGCCCGTCAACCTGTCGGGCTACGTCCACCCGAACGGTGTCCACCATGTGTTGGTACCGAGCGGCCATCGCTGTGGTCGACCACCCCATGAGGCCCATGACGGCCCGTTCCGAGACTCCGAGGATCAGCAGCACCGTAGCGGCGGTGTGTCGGGCGTCGTGCAACCGGCCGTCCCTCACCTTGGCGTCGGTCAGCAGTGCCTTCCAGTCGTCGTAGTCGGTGCGGGGCGGGGTGCCGCGCCCGTCCGGGGTAGCAAACAGCCAACCCTCATCTGTCCACTTCTCCCCTGCTGCCGCACGTTCGGCGTCCTGCTTCGCGCGGTGAACCCGGAGCAGGTCAACGAGCTGTGCGGGCAGGCCGACCGACCGTCGGCCCGCACGGGATTTCGTGTCGGCCGTCTCTGGGTTGGTGCGTTGACGCTGCGGGCAGTACCCGGCCTTTCGGCCGCACGTGGCGCCGCATCCGTGGGCGTATCGCGGTCGGCGCCGGCTACGGCGAACCATCAGAACACCGCGTTCCATGTCCACGTCGGCCCACTTGAGACCCAGCGCCTCCCCCTGTCGCAGACCGAGGGCGAGGGCGACAGCCCAGCGAGCGGAGTTGCGTCGGTCATCGGCGGCCCGCAAGAGCCGCTTGACCTCCTCGACGGTGAACGGCTCGATCTCCTCCTCACTGACGCGGGGCGCCTTGGCAAGCTGCACCGGATTGCGGGTGAGGTGGCCACGCCGGACCGCCTCATTGAGCGCAGTGCGGAAGGTGCGGTGAATCTGGTGAATCGTGCCGGCCCGTCGGCCGTCCGCCTGCATGCGTCCGTAGAAGCGCTCGATGTGCTCCGGCCCAAGCTTGTCGAGACGGTGAGCCCCGAGCGCGGGGATCAGGTGCTTCCGCACGGCGACGCCGTACCCGACCATCGTGTTCTCGTTGACGGCGAGCGGGGCGATGGTCTCGACCCAGTGGGTCAGCCACGCTTCGACCGTCCAGGCGCGCCCCGCCTTGCCCACCGACCCGCCGTCACGCTGCTTCTCCAGCTCACGGACCGCTGCCGTCACCTCGGCGCGGGTCTTGCGTTCGACGTGGCGGCGGTCCGGTCGGCCGTCGTCACGGATGCCCACGGTCACGCGGCCGTGCCACTTGCCGTCTTTGCCCAGGTAGATGGATGAGCGGCCGTTCGGCTGTCGTGTGCGCTTCTTGTCCTCCGCCACAGGCGGACTCCTTCGAATTGAGGTAAAAGCAGCCGGGGCACCACCCGATGAGGCGGTGCCCGGGTACGGGACGGATCAGGCGGCGCGCTGCTCGGCGCGGCGGCGGGCGAGGTAGGCGGCCGGGGCGTCGGCAGGGACGCGCCGTAGTCCGCCGATGGTCAGGGACTCCAGTTCTCCGGTGCGGATGAGGGCAAAGCAGGTGGTGCGACCGATGCGGAGGCAACGCGCGGCCTCTTCGACGGTCAGGAGCACGGGGGCCGGGTCGCCGGCCTCAGCAGGGGGTGTGATCTCCACGGCGGCGGTGCTCATGGAAGGTCTCCTCTAGGACGGTCCGTCGGGGGTCCCTCTGAGGGCCGCTACTTCCGCTACCGCCGCTACCGCGCAGGTCAGGGGCCTGTTGGAGGTAGCGGGAAGGGGTAGCGGTAGCGGATCGGTAGCGGGGCGGTAGCGGCAACCGGCTCCGGTTACCGCTACCGTGTTGTTGCTGGTCAGGCCATGTTTTCGGTGCCCGGTAGCGGAGGTAGCGGACTTTCCGGGGGAGGGGGGCAGTAGCGGGCCCACGCGTCCCACAGATCGGCGGCGTAGTAGCCCTTGAGGACGCTCCCGGCGGTCTTGATGTTGCGGGAGGCGATCGGCTCGTTGTCCGCCGTCATGTACTCCGCGAGCATCCGACCCAGGCGCCGGTTGTCGAGCGGCTTGCCGTGCAGGTCCGCCCACGGAGCGTCGTCCAGAGCGTTCAGCCGGTCCAGGATCGCGACCGTGGGAAGCCGGTCGATGCCGACCATGACGTGGTCGCGCAAGTCGGTCAGCAGCCTGACTCCGAGGCTGCCTTTGTCGTTGACCTTGGACGCGGTTACCAGGGCGACGCAGGCTTCGCGCGCCCGGTCGGGCCAGTCCCCACCGGCGGCGTCCGCGATCGCGAGCAGCGGTTCCCACACGTCCGCCGGCCGGTCGGTGACCCCGTCGGGCATGTCGGGCCACGCTCCCACGACGGACGCGCGAGCCTGCTCTGCCCAGGTGGCGAGCCGGTCACGGAGCTTGTGCCCCTCGGCCTCGTGGACGCGGGCCCGGAAGGGTTCCACCTTCTCGTTGCGGGCCCGTCGGCGCATGCGGATGACGACAGCCCGGCTCATGATCGTGTCGGGCAGGGAGCCGAGACCGGCAACCGCGACCGCGCAGTACGAGGGGAACGCCTGCACGGTCTGCTGCCCGCCGTCCCCGATGCACCGGTAGGTGACCCCGGTGCGGCGGTGGCCGGCGTTGAGGAAGCCGCGCAGTTCCTCGTTGTCTCCCGCTTTGGGCCCGAAGACCGTGTCGATCTCGTCGAACAGGATGGTGGGCTTGCCGTTGCCTGCCGACACGGAGCGGAACAGGGCGGCGGCGGACGCGTTGACGGCGGTCATGGGCTGCGGGACGAGCGTTTCCACGATCTCCAGTGCCCGCGTCTTCCCGGACCCCGGTTCGGGGGACAGGAAGGCGATACGGGGGGTGGAGTCGAAGCAGTCGAGCAGGTGAGCGTGCGCGTCCCACAGTGTCACGGCGACGAACGCGGCCTCGTGGGGGAAGACGTTGAAGCGGCGGTGGAAGGCTTCCACCTCGTTGAGCAGCGTGGCGCCGTCGATGGCGGTCATGCGGCGTGCCTCCCTTCACACGGCGGGACTGGCGCCCCGGTGCAGGCGGAGCGGTGGGCGTCGTACTCGGTGACCAGTGCGGCGACGGCGGCCGGGCCGGTGGCGGTGCCGGTCAGCCCGCAGGCGCAGGCGTAGGCGGCACTGGGCAAGGCGCCGTGGCGAGTCGACCAGCGGGCGCCGTCGTAGTGGTGCCGGTAGACCGGCGGGGCGAAGATCCGGATACCGGGCGCGTCCGGGGTCGGGTCGCCCCCGGGCCGGACCTGGGACCGGTTCGAGAGAAGAGCAGTTACGACGCCCTTGCGGGCGGCGCCTGTCGGCTCGCCCACGCCCGTCGTGTCCACAGGCTGTGGAGCGGCTTTCGGACCGTTGGTGGTCGGGGTTGGGCAATCCAGGGCGGGGGGAGTGGGGGTCGTCATGCCGCCTCCCTCGGGGTGGCATGGGCGATGACCCAATCCAGTGCGCTACGGATGGTCGTGCGGCACTCGGCCGGCGGCAGGCCGGTAGCCTCCCCCGCCCCCTGGATTGCCTGCTCCGCCACATCGCGCGGGAGGTCGCCCCACGCGACGAACCGTGCGACCTTGCAGGCGCTCTTGTGCAGGGTGCTGTTGCGCCCGCCGTCGGTCGCGGCGGCGATGACCGCGCATTCGCGTTCCAGCGCCACCCGCGCGGCGCGTGTGCCGTCATGGACCCGCACGGGCACCGGGGCGGGCCGGTCCGGCTGCGTGAGCAGCTCGGCGAGCCAGCCCGGCAGTTCCGCGACAGGCGCGTCACAGGCGATCTCGTATGTGCCGTCCGAGGTGGTGCTGCCGGGGGCGACGACGTAGCCACCCCAGGCGCGGGTGTCGATGTGCGGTCCGAGACGGTCAACGCTGCACTTCAACCGTGCCCCGGTGGGGGCGGTGAAGTAGAGGTGTTCACCGCGCGCGGTCCGCACCCGGTAGGTGTCGGGGAGCACCTGTCCGGCGCGCTCGCAGAGCGCTTGCAACGAAGTGGCGCCGTCAGGCGCTCCTTTCGGCTCTTCCGCCTTGACCGGGTCCAGGTCAATGACGAGCAACCCCGCCGGGCCCGTCGCGATCCCCACGTTGTAGGGCCGGTGGGCCCACGCGGCGTGGATCAGGTCCGGGTCGGTGGTCGCTCGCTCTTCGGGGGTGCGGTGCCCGCCCGTGCACCGGCCGGTGCGGGGGCAGGCCCGTTCGGCGTGTCCAGCCGGGCGCTTACTGCCGGGGTGCAGGGGGATGACGGGCCAGCCGCGTTCGGCCGCCGTGAGCGCGGACGCGAGCAGCGGCAGACACGCCAGATCCACCGTGGCGACGCTGGTCATGCCGCCACCCCCAACGCGGGCCTGGCCGTGGTGGCACCGAGCAGCCAGCCGTAGGCGTGGTGGGCTTGGCGGGGCACGACGCCGTTGCCGAGGATCTTCAGTTGTTCCTTGCGGGGGATGCCGGGCACGGCGGTGACCCAGCCGGCGGGCAGGCCCATCATCCACTCGGTGAACAGCGGGGACAGGCGCCGGTTTCCGCGCATGCCCGGTTCGGTCGGGCACGGTGCCGGCCTGCCGGTGATGCGCTCCCAGCGGCGGATCGCGGGCCCGAAGTCGGTGCCGTCGCTCGCCACCCACCGTTCGTCGAGCGGCACGGGCCCGGTGCTGGTGTCAATGCCGGCGAGCAGGTTCACGGCCACCTCGTTGAGCGGCCGGGCGTTGCGGTCGAGCAGGTTCGACGCGCCGGACTTCCAGTCGCGGGCCGCCGGTGTGGGCAGCAGGCTCACGACTCCCGGGGCGCAGGGAGCTTGGTCACCGCTGTGCGGAGGTTCATTCCGCCCTTGCGCTTCGGCGAGGTTCCGGGGCCGCCAGTGCCGTCCGAGCTGGTGGGGGTCGGCATCAGCGGGATGGGCAAGGGCGAACCAGCGGTCGCGTTCGTGCGGGGCGCCGGTTTCGGGGTCACCAGCGCGTACGCATGTCCACCGGAGGTCATACCGGATCGCGGCCAGGTCCGCGGCGACGACGTCCAGCCCCCGCGAGCGGAGCGCCGCCACGTTTTCCAGGAAGACGAGGCGCGGTCGAAGGACGCCCACAGCCTCAGCGACGTTTTTCCAGACCCGCGACCACTGCCCATTGATCCCGTCCCTTCGTCCAGCGTTCGAGGTGTTGCGGCAGGGGAAACCGGCGCCGATCACGTCCGGCCGGAACACGTCCCGGACCTGGTCCCAGTCGACGTCGCGGATATCCCCGAGATTGGGCACCCCGGGGTGCCGGTGGGCGAACACGGTCGCGGCGTGCGGGTCGTTCTCGGCGAACGCGGCGACCTGGCCGCCGATGCGGGCACGGATCGCGGCCTCCAAGCCGCCGTAGCCGGCGCACAGGGCGACGATCGTCGGCGGCGCACCGGGCACTCGCCGGATGGTGGTGGGTTGCGTCATGCTGGGAGACCTCCACAGGTCCGTTGGATGGCAGGTGGAAGGCGGCGGCCCCGGTTCTTGGCGGAAGGGGGCCGCCTCCGTCGTTGTGCGGGTGGTCAGGCGGCGGCGGACTCGTCGCCGCGCGTGACGGTCAGGAAGCCGTCCGAGGTGCGGACGACGGTGCCGCTCGTGGTCAGCGCCTTGATGGCCTTGGACACGGCGCCCTTGGACAGGCCCGTGAGCGTCACCAGGTCCTTCTGTCGGACCGGTTCGTCGGCGGTCTCGATGGCCTTGAGTACGCGGGCGGCGGCGCCGTCCGTTGCGGGTGCCGCCTCGGGCGCGGTGTCCTTGACGAGGGTGAGCGTCGGGACGCCCGCGGCTTCCACCGTGGGAGCCGTGCTGCGGGACCACGGGGTGCGGTCGGGCAGGGCGATGACCACGGACTTGTCCATGTAGCGGACCTTGACGGGGTCGGGCTTGCGCTTGCCGTCCCGGATCAGCGCCACACCGGGCACGGGCAGCTCGTCGGCGTTCCATCCCTTGGCCTGTGCGTCCTCGCCGAGGACGACGCGGGCTTCGGCGGGGGTGCGCACGGCGAGGCAGATGGAGACGCCGATCTGTGGGGCGATCTGCTTGGGGATGCCGTCGTTGATGGTGGGCTTCTGCGTCATCCACCACAGGTCGATGCACGCCGCCCGCCCCATCCGGGCGATGGACTCCAGCGCGGGCAGCGCGGACCGCTTGACCGTGCGCGTCTTCCCCTCGCCGGTCTCGACCTCGTAGGGGACGCCGTCGGCGGCGGTCATGACTTCGGCGCCCTCGTCGACCACGACCGTGATGCGGGGCCGGTCGGCGGTGGGGGTCCAGGTGTCCTGTCCCTTGGGCAGGATGGAGAGCCGGTCCAGCATCTCCGTCTCCAGCTCGTCGGTCACGTCGATGACCTCGTGCGGGGTGGAGGCGACGCGGGCCCGGTGGTCCCACAACCGGCCTTCCACGCGCTTGAGGTCGATGATGACGAGCGCGTTCGTCGCGCCCTCGGACGCGTCGTAGAGCAGCGGCCGGGACGCCACCGACTTGCCCGCACCGGAGCGGCCGGCGATGAGCAGCCGTTCCCCGAGCGGCACGGTCACCTGCTCGCCGGTCACGGTGTCGATGCCGAGCGAGCGCCGCTCGGGCGTCCAGGTCAGGTCGTCGCCGTCGGCCGCGCTGCGGGTGCGCAGGATCAGTTCGGCCCAGCCGCCCTGCTTGCCCGCCTTGACCTGCATGCGCAGGCTCGTGCGGGCCCCGAGCAGCGCGCGGATGTGGTCCTCGGCCGTGCGGAGTTTGATTGCGGTCCATGTGCCGTCGAGCCGGACGGCGCACACGATCCCGGCCTCGGTCAGCCGGGGTCGGCCGGTCAGTGTCCCGGCGAGGCCGCGCTGTTCGGCGTGCTCTTTCCAGTGCTGCGGCTGAAGCCGCTTGAGCAGCGCCGACTCTTCAGCGGTGGGCTTGAGTCCGGTCGTGTCGCGCTCGCGCACCGCGATCCACACGGACAGGGCGGTGACGGCGGCGACCACGGCGACGGCCGACCACACCCACACGCGGGCGGAGACCTGCGGCAGCCACACGTAACCGGCCGTGCCGAGGGCGGCGGTGGTCTTGGTGGCGAACAGCCACATCGGGTCCGGGACGCGCCGCTTGGCCGTGCGCAGCTCGCGCTCGGCCCGGTGGCGCAGGGAGGTGACGCCCTCGGGGTCGACGGCGCGGGCGGTGGCCAGCGCACGGCGGGCGTCCCGGACGAGCGGCTTGCGCTCGGCCCGCAGGGCGGAACGGCGTTCGGCTTCCTTGCGCCACCGGTCGGCGGTCCAGCGGGCGGCAGTGGCGGCGTACTGGCGATGTGTACGCCAGACTTGAGACTGACTCACGAGTCCTCATTTCCGGGGTTGGTGGGTTGGTGGTGACGGGCCCTGCGACGGCCCGTCACCACACGCGCGTGTTACGCGGAGTGAGCAGGTTTCCGGTTTCCTGGTTTTCGAGGCGGCCCCTACGCGTGTGCGCGCGAGGACGGAAACTTCCGTCACCCTGCGTCGCTACGGGGCCCGTGGCGGCCGAACAGCCTTCCGGGGGTCAAACCCCACCCGGAAGGCCCCTCGAACGCCCTACGAGCCGCCTACGGCCTCGGGCTGCTTCAGCGGCTCCTTCGGCCGCGTCGGCCGGTGCTCTTGCCGCCGTCCGCGACGGAGCGGACGACGGTGACGACGGACCAACCGAGCACGAGCGCGATGAACGCGAGGATCGCCAGGTTCGCGGCGATGGCGGTCAGGGCGCCGACGAGCAAGGGGCCGAAGTAGACGCCGGCCGCGACCGCACCGGCACCGACACCGGAGCCGAGCGCGACGCGCTGCACCGTGCGGTCCGGCGGCGCCTGGTGGACGTGCACCACCTGCGGTCCGGTGGGCTGCTGTGCGGGAAGGGCGGTGGGGTCGGCGTAGACGTGGCTGCCGTCGGGGAGCTGCACGACGGTCAACGGGCGGTGTGCGGGGAGCTGTTCCATGACGCACCCTCCGGGGCGTTGTCGGGGAAAGCGCAGGTCGTGCAGGTGCCGAGCGACGGCGGGATGACGTATCCCGCGTCGCGGCGGCACTCGGGGCAGGTGCGGCGGGCGGCGTTGGCCTTGGCCAGAGCCGCCCACCGGGCCGGGGTCATCGGCCGCACCGGCTTCGCACGGTCGACGCGGTACAGGTAGGCCACCAGCGGCCCCCGCCGGCGGCGCGGCCGTTCGAGCTGCGCGGCCACCTCCTGACCACCGGGCCGAAGCCCGGCAGCGCGGAGCTGGCGGCGAGTGGCGTAGCCCTCGGGAGCGAGACGCCACCGGTAGACGGGCAGGGCACCCATCACTGACCCGCAATCGCGAGATCAGCGCGGCGGTCCGCGCCGGGGTCGCGGTGCTCGGCGTAGCGGTGGGAGACCCACCCGACCGACCAACCGCACAGCTCCGCAGCCGCCCGCACCGACATGTCCGACGCGAACGCGGCGGCCACGATCCGGCGCGCCTCATCCTCCGGAAGCTTCCCGTCGGCCGGCCCCCGGTTCAGCAGCGCGGCGCGTTCACGGGCCGCACGCTCCTCGCGCTCACGGCGTTCACGCTCCGCCTGCTCGGCCCGCTCGCGCCGCTCGACCTCAGCCCGCTCCCGGGCCTGCTGTTCACGCGCGAGCCGCTCCTGTTCACGCTGTTCACGCTCGCGTTCACGGCGTTCACGCTCGGCCCGCTCGGCAGCCTCCGCACGCTCCCGCGCGGCACGCTCCTCACGGCGCTGCCGCTCCTCCCGCTCAGCCTGCTCACGGGCGAGCGAGGCTTCGTGCTCACGCTGTTCACGGGCGAGCATGGCGGCGTGCTCACGTTCCTCCCGGGCCTCGGCACGGGCCTGTGCGGCACGCTCGCGGGCCGCCTGTTCGCGCCGCTCCCGCTCGGCCCGCTCCTGCTCCTCCTGCGCCGCTACGGCGGCGGCGATGGCGCGCCGGTAGGCAAGGCTGGTCTCTGCGGTGACCATCAGCAGGAGCGGCGCCACGGAGTGGACGGCCACGCCGACCAGGTCTTTCTTCAGCGCGGAGTCGGCGGTGTTGAGGGCGAGCGTCATGAGCCCGGTCATCCACCGCAGCACGACGGGCCAGCGTCCGCCCTGCCCGCCGAGGCGGGCCAGCACGTCATCGAGCTTGACCACGATGACCACGGCGGCGTCCACCACGAGCGGCAGGATTGGCGCCGTCCAGTCCCACGCCTCGGCCGTGTGCTTCGCCATGAGCGGCGTCACGGTCAGGATGGAATAGAGCATCGCCCCGCACACGATCAGCCACGTGCCGCCGGACAGAGCGCGCTCCGCTGAACGGGTCTGAACACTGTTCACGCCGCCTCCTCGATCGGCTTCGGGGCGGGCATGTACGCGCGGCGGAACCCGTTGCCGGCGGCGTCGTAGATGAACGCCTCACACCGCCACATGGACGCGGACGGCGGGCGTTCACCGGCGGGCACCCACACCGCATCCGGGTCGGCTCCGTGGGTGGCGGTGTCGGCGTAGGCGTCCTCGCGGGAGGCGTAGATGGTGTGGGGCTCGCCGTAGTGCAGCAGCACCGTCAGCGTCTCGCCCTCACGCGGCCCACGGCTCAGGTCCTCGCGCAGCCGGCGGATTTCGATGTCCTTGCGCAGCAGCTCCTGCTGCGCGGCGGACAGCTCCGCCAACGCCCCGGACAGCAGGGCGCCCACCTCGGTCGTGGCGGCCTCGGCTCGCTCCGCGCGGTCCGTGACCGCGTACAGCTCCCGCACGTGCCGGCCGAACGCCTCGTTCGCGGCCCCGTTGGTCTGCTGGGCCTGCTCGTTCGCGGTGCGGGCCTCGTCCTCAAGCCGCGCGAGACGGGCCCGGGTGACGATGCGGATCACGCGGCACCCCCGGGCAGGCTCGCGCTGGCCGAGCGGTTGGCCAGCTCCCGGCGGGCGGCCAGCACGCGGCGGCGGGCCCGGCGGATGCGGCGGGCGTCCAGCTCGTTCGGCATATGGTCGAGGGCGATGATCTGCGCGTCGACCAGGTCGACGCCCGCGAGGATCACGGGCATCTCCTGCTCGATCGCGTCCAGCTCCGCATCCGTCGGCTCCATGAAGTCGGCGAACGCGGTAACAGCGTCCTGAACAGTGACGATGTGGTTCATGGGTCGTGGTCTCCCTAGACGGTGAAACGGCCCGAACAGCGCCCCCGGTGTTCCAGCACCGGGGGCGCGCGCCGTTGCGGTGATCAGCCGCGCGAGCCGCGCGGCACGGCCACGTAAAGCGGCCGGAGTGCCCCGGGCGAGATTCGATCTCGCGCCCTCGCGGCTGAATGCCGGGGCAACGTGCATGTCTCCTTCAGGGGTGCCGCGCCCGTACCAGGTAGCGCGGCATGACCCCGTTGTAGGCGTATGGAGACGTGACCTTTCGGTCTAAGCCCTCCCGAATGACCAGGGTCGGGTGCGCCCTCGGCCCGCTCTGTCCCGGGCCCCTTGACCCCGAATGAGCCCTGGATCAGGGCGCATTGAGGTCCGGCACCCGCTTGCCGGGCGAACCGACCGGCGGGCACATCCCTAAGGTTCCCTAGGGTTCCCTGCGGTGTCAAGCGGTAGGCTAGGGAACCTCAGGGAAGTGACGAAAAGGAGCAAGCGACATGGCAGGCCAGGCCGACAATCGGGCCCCGTACGCGAAGATTGCCGCCCACTACATGGAGCTGATTTCGTCCGGCGAGCTACAGCCGGGGACGCTCCTGCCGAGCATCAAGAACCTGTCGGAAGAGTGGAAGGTCAGCACCGCGACAGCCGAAAAGGCGCTTCGCAAGCTCCGCAATGAGGGGCTTGTGCGCGGCATCCACGGCATCGGCACCGAAGTGCTGGACCGACCGGCCCCGATGTCTTCGGGTGCCCAACGACAGGACCGGGGGCGCCGTACCGGGTCGAGCTGGGGGGCGGGCGAACGATCCGACTCGCACCAAGCCGCCGTGGTGCCGGCGCCCGCCGAAGTGGCACAGGCACTGGACATCGAGCCCGGCTCGGACGTTGTCCGGCGTAGCCGGGTGTACAGGGACCGGCACGGCATTGTGGCTCACAGCACCTCTTGGATCCCCGCCCGGTACGGCAAGCTGATCCCGCAGCTAGCAGCGAGCGAGCGCCTGACGGGGGGCACCTCGCTTCAGCTCATCGCCCAGGCGACCGGCCACCCGATCAGCCACCGCATCGACACGGCGTCCGCCCGCACACTGACGCCGGAGTACGCACGGCTCTTGGAGCTGGACCCTGACAACCCGCCTGCGGAGCCGGTGGTCGTGATGACCGCGAAGTTCGTCGACAGCGAGGGCAACATCGTGGAGTACGGCGTCGACCTCGGAGGGCCGGGCCGTACATGGCGCACAGAATCGGAGGTCACCCCGTGACAGTCGCGGACGACACGCTCGTGAGCGTGCTCGAAGACCGACTAGATGCACTGCTTGCGGCCCGCCGGACTGGCACAATCACGCCGGAAGCCGAAGCAGAGGTGGCCACCATCTCCCGAGCCATGACGAGACCGATGTCCCCACGCCCCCCGTTCTGCGTCCTGATGGCCGGGCTCCCCGGGTCAGGCAAGACCACGCTGTCCCGCACCCTCACGGATCGCGGATTCGTACGGCTGTGCCCGGATGAGGAGATGTACCGCCGGCACGGTGTCTACGGGGTCGACTTCCCCCGGGGCACCTTCCCCACCCTTGAACGGCCGGTCTTGGAAGACGTGGCGGTCGAACTGCGGGAACACCTCATGGCCGGACACGATATCGTCGTCGACCACGGCTTTTGGACTCCCGAAGATCGGGCCAAATGGCAGGCGATCGCCACCGACGCCGGGGCCGTCCCCGTCCTCGTCTACCTTGCCGCCAGCCATGAGGAACTGTGGGCGAGGATCAGCAAGCGCAACGAATTCCACGCTGACGATCCGAACTCGATCTACTTCGCGGAGAGCGACCTCCAGCGATACCGCCGCCGGTTCATACCGCCCACCGCAGATGAGCCGCACGTGTTGTACGAGGGTGACCCCACCGCCGTGATCGCGTCCGTGGAAGGGTCCGACCGCTGACCCTTTCAGAGGTAGACGCGCAGGTCAGCCGTGCCGCCCTCCGTCTCAGTTTCCGTCTCATTCAACCCCGTTCGACACCGTCCGGAGCCGTTCACACGACGCGCGAGGAACCGGGAACGAACGGGCCTGAACGACCTTGAACAACCCCCTGACCAGCACGAACAGACCTCGAAAGCGAGTGTGGGGAAACTCACCGAGGGTTCAAATCCCTCCGCTACCGCTCTTGTCGCAGGGCCCCGGTGCATCGCACCGGGGCCCTGCGCGTTGGCCCGGCGCGTCGACCCGCGACCGGCCCCGGCAACTGCCCCGGTCCTGGCCGGAAACGGCCGCAACGGGCTCGGCTAGACTCCGCGACGCACGGACCGGGGCAGGGGCAGCAGGGGAGACAGCGGACGATGGCTCAAGCGAAGAAGATCGCCCTCTACATAGTCACCGTCTTCGTCCTGTACACGATCATCACCTCCCCCGACAAGGCCGCCGAGCTGGTCCAGGTAGGGTTCGAGGGCATTTCGGACGCCGCTCAGGGCGTCGGACAGTTCATGACGGAACTCGTCAACTAGCCCTCCGCCCAGCCCGCCCCGGGAGCGCCGCATGATCCGCCATCTGGTCCTGTTCAAGCTGAACGACGACGTCTCGCGGGACGAGCCCCGGGTCCTCGCCGGCGAGCGGGCGTTCCGGGAACTCGACGGCCTCGTGCCCGAGCTGGAGTTCTGGGAGTGCGCCTGGAACATCACCGACCGGCCGATCGCCTACGACTTCGCCATCAACTCGGCCGTGGCCGACGCCGACGCGCTGAAGCGCTACATCGAGCACCCGGCCCACCAGGCGGCGGCCGCGCAGTGGCGCGAGTTCGCCACTTGGGTGATCGCCGACTACGAGTTCTGAGCCCCGGCGCCCCGCGACCCCCCACCGGATCCGGCGGGGGGTCGTCGCGTTCCCCGTCGCGTTCCCGCCGCCCGGCCGGTCCCGCGCCCCTTCCGGACCGGGCACCACACGTCAACACCGTGCGTCAACACGGCGTTATCGGGTGCTTGCACACAGTGGACATGTCTTGTGATGCTATGACCGCTTTCGACGGATGAGTTGACTGAATCGACCCTGAATCGACCGCAAAGGGGTGGCGTGAACGTGCCTGCCAGTACTGCGCCTCAAGTGCCGCCCCAGAACGAGCGGACGGACGAGGCCCCCGCCCCCGGCGGTCCCCCGGCAGGCGCCGCAGCCACCACCGCCACCGTCCCCACCCGGCAGCAGAGCCGGGGCGCCGACACCCGGGCGCTGACCCAGGTGCTCTTCGCCCGGCTGAAGACGCTGGAGCCCGGCACCCCGGAGCACAGCCGGGTGCGCGCCGCCCTCATCGAGGCCAACCTCCCCCTCGTCCGGTACGCGGCCGCCCGCTTCCGCAGCCGCAACGAGCCCATGGAGGACGTGGTCCAGGTCGGCACCATCGGTCTGATCAACGCGATCGACCGCTTCGACCCGGACCGGGGCGTGCAGTTCCCCACCTTCGCGATGCCGACCGTCGTCGGCGAGATCAAGCGCTACTTCCGGGACAACGTGCGCACCGTGCACGTCCCGCGCCGGCTGCACGAGCTGTGGGTGCAGGTCAACGGCGCCACCGAGGACCTGACGACGGCTCACGGGCGTTCGCCGACCACGGCCGAGATCGCGGAGCGGCTGAAGATCGGCGAGGACGAGGTCCTCGCCTGCATCGAAGCCGGCCGCTCGTACCACGCCACCTCGCTGGAGGCGGCGCAGGAAGGCGACGGCATGCCCGGCCTGCTCGACCGGCTCGGCTACGAGGACCCGGCCCTCGCCGGCGTCGAACACCGCGACCTGGTGCGGCATCTGCTCGTCCAGCTGCCCGAGCGCGAGCAGCGGATCCTGATGCTGCGCTACTACAGCAACTTGACGCAGTCTCAGATCAGTCAGGAGCTCGGCGTCTCGCAGATGCATGTGTCAAGACTTCTGGCGCGCAGTTTCGCGCGACTGCGATCCGCAAACAGGATCGAAGCGTAAGCAGAACGGGTACACCACTTCTGGGTGAACCGGGGGGCGTCCAGGGGCCTCATAACCCCCTGTTTCCTGGGCATTTCCACCCGCTGGTTGTCGACATGTCTCTACAGCGTGTTGCCGACATGTGACATTCTGCCGGAAGCGCGTTTGCCGCGGCCCCACCGCCGGTATTCAGGTGGAGGCTGCGTTCCTCAGTCGGTCGCGGCCACCGCGACCGTCCGCGACCTCAAGGGGGTGGCATGTCCGCAGAACAGGGCAGCTCGAAGGTGCTCACGCGTGCGCCGGGCGTTCCCGCGCCGGCCACCGCACCCGAGTCCCCGGCGCCCGGCGCCCCGGAAGCCATCGACACCCGCACCCTCTCCCGTTCCCTGTTCCTGCGGCTGCGCGCGCTGGACGCCGAGGGCGCGGCCGACGACAGCCCGGAGCGCACCTATGTGCGCGACACCCTCATCGAGTTGAACCTCCCCCTCGTGCGGTACGCGGCGGCCCGCTTCCGCAGCCGCAACGAGCCGATGGAGGACATCGTCCAGGTCGGCACGATCGGTCTGATCAAGGCGATCGACCGCTTCGACTGCGAACGGGGCGTGGAGTTCCCGACGTTCGCGATGCCGACGGTCGTGGGCGAGATCAAGCGCTTCTTCCGGGACACCTCGTGGTCGGTGCGGGTGCCGCGCCGGCTCCAGGAGCTGCGGCTCGCCCTCACCAAGGCCAGCGACGAGCTCTCGCAGAAGCTGGACCGCTCGCCGACCGTCCCCGAACTGGCCGCCGTACTGGGGGTGTCGGAGGAGGACGTGGTCGACGGCCTCGCGGTGGGCAACGCCTACACGGCCTCGTCCCTGGACTCCCCGTCCCCCGAGGACGACGGCGGCGAGGGCTCCCTGGCCGACCGGCTGGGGTACGAGGACAGCGCCCTGGAGGGCGTGGAGTACCGCGAGTCGCTGAAGCCGCTGCTGGCCAAACTCCCGCCCAGGGAGCGGCAGATCATCATGCTGCGCTTCTTCGCGAACATGACGCAGTCCCAGATCGGCGAGGAGGTGGGCATCTCCCAGATGCATGTCTCGCGTCTGCTGACGCGCACCCTCGCCCAGCTCCGCGAGGGGCTGATCGCGGACTGACGTCCGCCTGAGGCGCGCACGCCGGGCGGCGGGCACGGACACCTGGTCCGCGCCCGCCGCCCGGCGGCATGTCAGCCGAGGGCCAGCCAGGCCACCGCGCCGAGGATCACCACGGCGGCGATCACGCCGACGATCAGGCCCGTGCGGGAGCCGGAGGACGCGGGGCCGGCCGCCGGAGTGGCGGCGCGGCCCTGCGGGGCGCCCTCGTCGACGAACGCGCGGAACATCTGCGTGCTGCCCGCGGGGTCGTAGTTGCCCTCGGGGCCCTGGCCTTGGGGAGCATGGGGGTTGTGTGCCATGGGGCAGGACCCTAGCGAACGGCGCCCCGCCGCCCAACCCCGGGCACGGGCCCGCCCGGGGCGGACCGGGCACAGCGGCCCGGGGCCGTACGCTCCGTGCCCGTCCGCACTCATGACGTCGGCATGACTGCGCATAGGCAAAGCCTTTTGCCTTCCTTTACCCGTTCCAGGCCGTTTTAGTTTGCCTGCGGCAACCAACTGCTTCTATCGTTGCCCTAAGCAACAAGCTATGGGAGGGGCGCGCCGTGGCCGAGCGGAGTCAGTACGAGGAACTGGCCCGGCAGATCAGCGCCGTCGGAGCCGTCAAGCGCAGCCTCGCGCGACTCCTGCCCGCCGAGTGCCCGCCCGGATCGGCCGCCGTCCTCTCCCTGGTCGGCCGGTACGGCGAGATGCGGCTCGGCCGCCTCGCCGAGCTGCTCGCCGTCGACATGTCGGTGACCAGCCGGCATGTGGCCCACGTCGTGGACCGCGGCTGGCTGGAGCGGCGGCCCGACCCGGACGACCGGCGCTCCCGCATCCTCCGGCTCACCCCCGCGGGCGAGGCCCTCCTCGACGACCTCGGCCGTCGCAGCGCGGACCTGTTCGCCCACCACCTCGGGGACTGGTCCGACGAGGAGGTCGGACAGCTCAACGCGCTGCTGGCCCGGCTGAGGGAGTCGCTCGGGGGCTGCCGTGCCCACGCCACCCACCTACCCGCACCACCCGCACCACCCGCACAGACCACGTACACGTAAAGGAAGCCCATGGCTACGACCACACCGTCCGGTGTGCGGGCCGGCCACGCCAGGCACGCGGGAGCCCCCGCTCCCGAGGCCGGCGCGCCGATGACCCACCGGCAGATCATGGAGGCGCTGTCCGGGCTGCTGCTCGGCATGTTCGTCGCGATCCTCTCCTCGACGATCGTGTCCAACGCCCTGCCCGAGATCATCGGCGACCTCGGCGGCGGACAGAGCGCCTACACCTGGGTGGTGACGGCCTCGCTGCTGGCGATGACCGCGACCACTCCCCTGTGGGGCAAGCTCGCGGACCTCTTCTCCAAGAAGCTGCTGGTCCAGATAGCCCTGCTGATCTATGTCCTGGGGTCGGTCGTCGCCGGTCTCTCGCAGAGCTCCGGCATGCTCATCGCCTGCCGGGTCGTCCAGGGCATCGGCGTCGGCGGGCTCTCCGCCCTCGCGCAGATCGTGATGGCCGCGATGATCTCCCCGCGGGAGCGGGGCCGTTACAGCGGCTACCTCGGCGCCACCTTCGCGGTCGCGACCGTCGGCGGTCCGCTGCTCGGCGGTGTCATCACCGACACCAGCTGGCTCGGCTGGCGCTGGTGCTTCTACGTGGGCGTGCCGTTCGCCGTCATCGCCCTGATCGTGCTCCAGAAGACCCTGAAGCTGCCGGTGGTGAAGCGGCAGGTCAAGGTCGACTGGTCGGGCGCCCTCCTGATCAGCGCCGCCGTCTCGCTGCTGCTGGTCTGGGTGACCTTCGCGGGCGACAAGTACGACTGGCTGTCCTGGCAGACCGGGACGATGGTCGGCGGCTCGGTGCTGCTCGGCCTGCTCTTCGTCCTCGTCGAGTCCCGGGCGAGCGACCCGATCATCCCGCTGCGGCTGTTCCGCAACCGGACCATCACCCTCGCCTCGCTCGCCTCCCTCTTCGTCGGCGTCGCGATGTTCGCCGGGACCGTCTTCTTCAGCCAGTACTTCCAGCTGGCGCGCGGTGAGTCGCCGACCATGTCCGGCGTGCTGACCATCCCGATGATCGCGGGCCTCTTCGTGTCCTCGACCGTCTCGGGCCAGGTCATCACGCGTACCGGGCGCTGGAAGGCGTGGCTGGTCAGCGGTGGTGTGCTCGTCACGGCGGGGCTGGGGCTGCTCGGGACCATCCGCTACGACACGGCGTACTGGCACGTGGCCGTCTACATGGCGGTCATGGGGCTCGGCATCGGCATGATGATGCAGAACCTGGTGCTCTGCACGCAGAACCAGGTCCCGCCGCAGGACCTCGGCGCGGCCAGCTCCGTCGTCACCTTCTTCCGCTCCCTGGGCGGCGCGATGGGCGTCTCGGCGCTCGGCGCGATCCTGGGCACCAAGGTCACCGACTACGTCAAGGACGGGCTCAGCAAGCTGGGCCCGGACGCGGCGGCCCTCGGGCACGGCGGCACCGGCGGCGGGGGCATCCCCGACCTGGACGCCCTGCCGGAGCCGGTCCGCCTGGTGATGGAGAACGCGTACGGGCACGGGATCGGCGACGTGTTCCTGTACTCGGCGCCGTTCGCGCTGGTGGCGCTGGTGCTGACGCTGTTCGTCAAGGAGGTCGCGCTGAAGACGCACGACGCGGGTGCGGGTGCCGGTGCCGGTGCCGGTGCCGGTGCCGGTGCCGGTGCCGGTGCGGGTGACGGTGACGGTGACGGGACCGGTGGCGGCTCGGGTTCCGGTTCGGACTCGGACTCGGTTTCCGCTGCCGCTGCCGCTTCCGGGGTGGACCGGGTGGAGGTTCCGGGTGCCGGCAACTCCGGGGCGGGACGCGGGCGGCCTTCCGGGCCACCGCCGAACTGCGGCGCGAGGGCTTCGCGATGACGTACAACCAGGTGGTGCGGGCGGGGATCGACGCGATCGGCACCACGCTGCGGGTGGAGCTGGGCATCCGGGCCGTCCAGGGGGCGGCTGCCGTGGCCGGGCGCGGCGCGCGGGGTCCCGGGCCGGGCGGCCCGGGAGGCGTAGGGTGCCGCCCATGGCACGCAGCATCGCCACCAACACCACGGTGGAACGGGACCAGTTGCTCGACTTCGTACGGCCCCGGCACCGGGCGCTCCTGATCACCCGGCGGTCCGACGGCTCCCCGCAGGCGTCCCCGCTGACCTGCGGGGTCGACGGCTCGGGGCGGATCGTGATCTCGACGTACCCGGAGCGCGCGAAGACACGGAACGCCAAGCGGGACGAGCGGGTCGGCGTGGTCGTCCTCTCGGACGACTGGAACGGCCCGTGGGTGCAGATCGACGGCACGGCCGAGGTGATCGACGCGCCGGAGTCGGTGGAGCCGCTCGTCGAGTACTTCCGTGTCATCTCGGGCGAGCACCCGGACTGGGACGAGTACCGGGCGGCCATGGCCGAGCAGGGGAAGTCGATCATCCGGATCACCCCGGTGCGGTGGGGTCCCATCGCCACCGGCGGCTTCCCGGCCCGGCTCGCCCAGGACTGAACCTCGCGGGGGGAGCGGGGCGGCTCAGCCCCGGGAGCGTCAGCTCCGGACCGAGCGGCCCGGTGCCGCTCAGCCCCGGGCGCGCGCCACCATCGCCTCGATCCCCGCCACCAGCAGATCCAGCGCGAAGCCGAAGTCCCGCTCCCGCATCTCCTCCACCGTCTGGCCCGCGCGCGCCTCCATGATCTCCGTGGCGTACCCGAAGGACTCGGCGAAGTCGGGCCGTTCGCCGATGCTGCCCATCGCCCGCCGGAAGTAGGCGTCCTGGCTGAGCCCGGCCGCCTGGCAGCGCTGCACGAAGTGGCCCTCGATCGTGCCGAAGCCGTAGACGAACTGGAAGACCGCGGAGACCCCGCCCATCTGCCCCTGGAGGGGCAGACCCGTGCTGCGCATGACGTCCTGCACGGCGTGCGAGAAGGCCATCGAGTGCGGCCCGATGTTGAGGTACGTGCCGATGAGCCCCGAGACCCAGGGGTGCCGCACCAGCAGCCCGCGGTAGGCGGTGGCCAGGGCGCGCAGCCGCTCCCGCCAGTCGGGGGCGGGGTCGGCCATGACCTCGTCCACGGGCAGCGGGAAGGTGCCGAAGACCGAGTCCAGGGCGAGTTCCAGCAGGTCGTCCTTGGTGTCGACGTACCAGTACAGGGACATCGCGGTGACGTTCAGCTCGGTCGCCAGCTTGCGCATGGAGAACCGGGCCGCGCCCTCCGCGTCCAGCAGCCGTACCGCCGCCTCGATGATCTTCTCGCGGTCGAGGCCGTCGGGCTGGCCGGACCTGCGCCCGCGCTCCGCCTTGTCGTCGAGCCACACGCTGGTCTTGACGGGGCCCGACGCACGGTCGGCGGATCGTGCCATCCCGCATCCTCCTCGTTGCTCACGGTCCTGCGGGGGTCCTTCGGGTAACTGCCGGGGCGGGGCCGGTGTGGTGGGGCGGGCCCGTCCGGGCCGATGCTATTCCGCCGGGGGCGCCGGCGGCGTAGTGGCGGCCGCCTTCGCCGGCGGGCCGGCCTGGGTGGCGACGGCGGCCGGGTCGGCGCGGCCGGCCCGGTGCAGCAGAACGGCCGCCAGCAGGCCGCCCGCGAGGACGGCCGCCGCGCCCACGAGCTGGCTGGTCGCCAGGCCGTCGGCGAAGGCGTCCGCGATCCGGGCCCGTTCACCCGGCCCGTCGGCCGCCGCGAGGGCGGCGGGCAGCGAGGCGGCACCCACGACGGCCGGGGCCAGGGCGGCGAACCGGGAGTTGAGGACCGCGCCGAGGACCGCGACGCCGAGACCGTTGCCGAACTCGGCCAGGGTGCCGTTGATCCCGGCGCCCACGCCCGCCTTCTCCGGCGGGATCGCGCTCATGATCGCGTTCGCCATCGCGGGCATCGACAGGGCCACGCCCGCGCCCATCACCACGAGCCCGGCGAACATGCCCGCGTAGCCGTCCCGGCCGAGGACCGCGATGGCGGTGAGACCGGCGGCGACCAGGGTCATGCCGGTGGCGATGGCGAGCGGGGTGCCGGCCTTCGTCACAAACCGCGCCCCGAGACCGGTGAGGTTGATCGCGACGACGGTGAGGGCCAGCGGGGCCGTGCGCAGACCGGCGTCCAGGGGCGCGTAGCCCAGCACGAACTGGAGGTGCTGGGTCAGCAGGAAGAGCGACCCGGCCATGCCGAAGGCCACCAGGATCACGCCCGCCACCGCGCCGACGAAGCGCTGGTTGCGGAAGAAGTGCATGTCCAGCATCGGGTACGGGACGCGCAGCTCCCAGAGGACGAAGAGCCCGAGGACCAGGACCCCGAGCGCGGCGGAGCCGAGCACCCGCCCGGACGTCCAGCCGTGCTCCGGGCCGGAGATGATCGCGAAGACGGCGGAGGTCATACCGATCGTGGAGAGCAGCGCGCCCAGCAGGTCGGGACGCTCGCCCTGGGGGTTCCTGGTCTCGGGGACCAGCGCCACGACGGCGAAGAGGCCGAGCGCCACCACGGGGATGTTGATCAGGAAGATCGCGCCCCACCAGAAGTGCTCCAGCATGAACCCGCCGAGCAGCGGACCGGAGGCGAAGCCGAGGGAGTTGACGGTCGACCAGATGCCGATCGCCTTGACCCGCTCGGTGTCGTCGAAGATCAGCACCACCACGGCGAGGGTCGTGGTCATCAGCAGCGCGCCGCCGACGCCCATCCCGGCGCGGGCGGCGATCAACTGGCCGGAGGTCTGCGCCAGTCCGGCCGCGAGCGAGCCGATGCCGAACAGCGCGAGGCCGGCGACCAGCATCTTCTTGCGCCCGTAGCGGTCGGCCGCGTTGCCCGCGGTGAGCAGCAGGCCCGACTGGACGAGCGCATAGGCGTTGATCATCCACTGGATGTCGGCGGTGGAGGCGTCGAGCTCCCGGGTGAGGGAGGGGATGGCGACGGACAGGACGGTGTTGTCCAGCAGCACGACGAGCTGGGCGAGGCAGATGACGCCGAGGATCAGCCAGCGCTGGGAGTGACCGGTGGGGGAGATGCGGTTCTCGGCGGGCGTCGCCGTCATCGGCGGGCTCCTTGTACGGTGTAGAAGAAATGTCTTCTACACCGCACAAGGGCTCTCTTACGCTGTACAGCTCGGCGTTCAGGAGGCGGGGCGGGTGAGGTCGTAGAAGGTGGTGCCGTCGATGGTGACCTCGGTGAACGTCTCCTGGACCCAGGCGGAGATCCGGGCGGAGGTGCCGCCGCCGCCCGGGCCCTGGGTACCGCCACCCGTGCCGCCGCCAGCGATGAACCAGTGGATCTCGCCGTCGGCGACGTACTGCTTGAACCGGGCGAGGGTGGGAGAAGGGTCGCTGCCGTTGAAGCCGCCGATCGCCATCACGGGCCGCTCGGTGGCCAGTTGGTAGCCGGCCGCGTTCTGGGAGCCGACCGCGGCCGCGACCCAGGTGAAGTCGTCGGCGTCCTCGGAGAGGCGGGCCGCGGTGCTGTCGGAGACGTCCGCGCCGTTGAGCAGGCCGCCGATGCCGCCGCCCTGGCCGCCCTGTCCCCCGCCGGGGCCGCCGCGTTCGCCGGTGGGGGCGGTGGCGGGCGGGGCCTGGCGCTGGCCCTGGCTCCGGCCGGTTCCGGTTCCGTCGCCGCCGGGAGGTGCGCCGGGGGGCTGCCCCTGGCCGCCCTGGCCCGGGGGTCGCACCCCGCCGTCGTGGCCACCCATGACCCCGGGGCCGCCGCCCGGCCCGCCGCGCCCGCCGGACACCGCCGGGCCCGCCGTCACGATGGAGCCCGAGTGCCCCTCGCCCAACGTCGTGAGGGTGTACGCGGCCGGGCCCGCCAGCGAGGCCGCGAGCCCCAGCCCGGCCGCCGCGAGCGCCACCGGACGCCCCGCCCGCCCCGCGAGCAGCAGCCCCAGCGCGGCCACCAGCCCGCCCGCCAGGACGGCGAGGCGCAGCCAGGGCAGATAGTCCGCGCCGCGCCCGAGGAGGACGTACGCCCACCAGGCCGTCAGCGCGACCGTCCCCGCGAGGACCACCGACCAGAGCGTCCGCCCCCGCTCCTCCCAGAGCATCGTCGCGCCCATACCGGTGAGGGCGGCGATGCAGGGCGCGAGCGCCACCGTGTAGTACTCGTGGAAGATCCCCGCCATGAAGCTGAAGATCCCGGCCGTGACCAGCAGGGAGCCGCCCCACACCAGGAACGCGGCCCGGGCCGTGTCCGTGCGCGCCGCCCGCCGGGTGAGCACCAGCCCCACCGCCAGCAGGACCAGCGCGGCGGGCAGCAGCCAGGCGATCTGGCCGCCGATGCTCCCGGCGAAGAGCCGGTCGAGGCCGGTCTCGCCCCAGCCGCCGCCCTGTCCGCCTCCGCCACCGGGACCGCCGCCTCCAGGGCCGCCGCCGACGCTGCCGGTCTCCTCGCCGTTGATCCGGCCGAGCCCGTTGTAGCCGAAGGTCAGCTCCAGGAAGCTGTTGTTCTGTGAGCCGCCGATGTACGGCCGGGACGCGGCCGGCCACAGCTCCACGACCGCCACCCACCAGCCGCCCGTGACCACCAGGGCCAGCCCGGCGAGAGCCAGTTGGCCGATCCGGCGCGGCAGCCGGGCCGGGGCGCACACCGCGTACACCAGCGCGAGCGGCGGCAGGATCAGGAACGCCTGAAGGGTCTTGGTGAGGAAGGCCAGACCGATCGCGGCGCCCGCCGCCACCAGCCACCCCGTCCGCGCCCGCTCCAGCGCCCGGAGCACGCAGTACACGGCGGTGGTCGTCAGCAGGGCGAGCAGCGCGTCCGGGTTGTTGAACCGGAACATCAGCGCGGCGACCGGCGTCAGCGCGAGCACCGCGCCCGCGAGCAGACCGGCGGCCGGGGAGAAGCGTCGGCGCACCGCCGCGTAGAGCACACCGACCGTGGCGACGCCCATCAGCACCTCGGGCACCAGGATCTGCCAGGAGCCGAGGCCGAAGAGCCGCACGGACAGGGCCATCGGCCAGAGCGCGGCCGGGGGCTTGTCGACGGTGATGGAGTTCGCCGCGTCGGAGGAACCGAAGAAGAACGCCTGCCAGCTCTCGCTGCCCGCCTGGACGGCCGCGGAGTAGAAGGAGTTGGCGTAGCCGGAGGCGTCGAGGTTCCAGAGGTAGAGGGCGGCGGTCGCGGCGAGGAGCGCGAGCAGGGCGGGGCGCGCCCAGCGGGGGTCCTCGGGGCGGCCGCGTGTCAGCCGGGCGAGACGGGTGGGGCGCCCGGGGCGGGCGTGGTGCGTCACCGGGTCGGGCCCCGGCGCGGTGGGGTCGGCGGTCGCGCTCATCGGGCGCTCCTCTCGGTGACCCGGGCGGGCCGGTCGTACGCGCCGGGCGTGGCCGGGTCCGGGGGCGTGGTGGCCGGGTCCGGTGCGGCGGCCCGGTCCTGGACGGCGGTCCGGTTCTGGGTGGCGGCCCCGAAGACCCAGCCGCGCAGCAGCAGGAAGCGCACCACCGTCGCCGCCAGGTTCGCCGCGACCAGGACCGCGAGTTCGGTGCCGTGCGACGGGCGGCCGCCGCTCGCCGCGTCCAGCGCCGCGAGCGAACCGCTGGTCAGGGCGAGCCCCACCCCGAACACCACCAGCCCCTGGGCCTGGTGGCGCACGACGCGGCGCCGGCCGCGCACCCCGAAGGTGAGCCTCCGGTTCGCCGCCGTATTGGCGAGCGCCGAGAGCAGCAGCGCGGCCGCGTTCGCCGTCTGCGCCCCCGTACCGGCCCGGAAGGCCGAGTACAGCAGCAGATACAGCAGCGTCGAGAAGGCGCCGACCACGCAGAATCCGAGCACCTGCCGGGCCAGCCCCCGCGGCACGCCCGGCAGGGCCCGGTCGCGCGGATCGTCGCCGAACGGGCGGGCCAGCCGGTCCAGCGGCAGCGCCCCGGCCGCGAGCGCGCGGCCCACCCGCCAGACCCCCTTGAGGTCCTCCACCGCGGTGCGCACCAGGTGGACGCTGGACTCCGGGTCGTCGATCCAGTCGACGGGCACCTCGTGGATCCGCAGCCCGGCCCGTTCCGCGAGCACCAGCAGCTCGGTGTCGAAGAACCAGCCGGTGTCCTCGACCAGCGGCAGCAGCCGCGCGGCCACATCGGCGCGGATCGCCTTGAACCCGCACTGCGCGTCGGAGAACCGGGCGGCGAGGGAGCCGCGCAGGATCAGGTTGTACGCCCGCGAGACGAACTCCCGCTTCGGGCCCCGGACCACGCGCGAGGAGCGGGCCAGCCGGGACCCGATCGCCAGGTCCGAGTGGCCCGAGATCAGCGGCGCGACCAGCGGCAGCAGCGCGTTGAGGTCGGTGGACAGGTCCACGTCCATATAGGCGAGCACGGGCGCGTCGGACGCGGACCACACCGCGCGCAGCGCCCGCCCGCGCCCCTTCTCCGCCAGCCGCACCACCCGCACCCCGGGCACGGTCGCCCGCAGGCGGGCCGCGACCTCCGGGGTGCGGTCGGTGCTGGCGTTGTCGGCGACGGTGATCCGGAAGCCGTACGGGAAGGTCCGCGCGAGGTGCTCGTGGAGGCGTCGCACACAGGGTTCGAGGTCGGTCTCCTCGTTGAACACCGGGACCACGACGTCGAGTACAGGGGGACCGGCGGCACCCGCGCGCAGATGCTCACGGGCCGGAAGGGCCCCCAGGGGGATGTCGGTTCGCATACGGGAGACCCTCGGGCGGGCGGCTGTCACGACCGTGTGCCGAGGCTGTGGCGGGGCTGTGAGCCGGGGCCGCCGCGTCCCCGGCGGCGGCCACCGGGCCCGCCCTGACCGGGCCTTGACCGACCGGGTCCGCCGCGGGCAGCGTGACCGTGAAGACCGTGCGCCCCGGCACCGAGTCGACCGCCACCCGCCCGCCGTGCGCGTCCACCACCGCCCGCACGATCGCCAGGCCGAGCCCCGTGCTGCCCGCCTTCCGCGAGCGCGAGGCGTCGCCGCGGGCGAAGCGCTCGAAGACATGCGGCAGCAGCTCGGCCGGGATGCCCGGCCCGTCGTCCTCGACCTCCAGCACCACCCGGCCGACGGTCCCCGCGCCCGGGTCCGGGTCCGGCCCGGTGCGGACCCGGGCCGTGACCGTCGTGCCGGGCGGGGTGTGCGTCCGGGCGTTGGCCAGCAGGTTGACCAGCACCTGGTGCAGCCGTTCCGGGTCCCCGTGCACCGTCGCCGGTGCCACCGGCAGATCGAGCCGCCAGCGGTGGTCCGGCCCGGCCGCCCGCGCGTCGGACACCGCGTCCACCACCAGCGACGGCAACTCGGTCGCCCGCGCCGCGACCGGACGCCCGGCGTCCAGGCGGGCGAGCAGCAGCAGATCCTCCACCAGGCCCGTCATCCGCGTCGCCTCGGCCTCGATCCGGCCCAGCGCGTGCCGGGCGACCGGGTCGGTGGCGTCCCGGTCGGCTCCCCGCCGCGTCAGCTCCGCGTACCCCCGGATCGAGGCCAGCGGCGTGCGCAGCTCATGGCCGGCGTCCGCGACGAACCGGCGGACCCGCGTCTCGCTCTCCTGACGTGCGGCCAGCGCCGAACCGACGTGCCCCAGCAGCGTGTTGAGGGCCGCGCCGACCTGACCGACCTCGGTGCGGGGGTCCGCCTCCGCGTCCGGCACCCGTTCGTGCAGCGCCACCTCCCCGCTGTGCAGCGGCAGTTCGGAGACCCGGCGGGCCGTCGCCGCGACCCGGCGCAGCGGGCGCAGCGCCACCCCCACCGTCGACGCGCCCGCGATCCCGGCAGCCAGCAGGCCCGCCCCGGTGACGCACACCTCGACCAGGACCAGGGTCCCGAGCGCGTCCCGGACATCGCTCGTGGGGACGCCGACGAGGTACACGCCGCGCGCGCCGTCCGCGTACTCCACCCGGTGGTCGCCGCGGCCCGGGAGGTCGACGGTGTGCGGGCGGCCGTCGCGCGGGACGGAGGCGAGGGCCGCGCGCTGGGCCGCGGTCAGCCGGGTCTCGGTCGGGGCCGGGCCGGAGGGCTCTTCCTGGGTGCTGGCCACCGCCTCGCCGACCCGGCCGTCCTCGTCCACCACCGCGCCCACCGTGCCGACGGGCGCGCCGCCGCCCGTGACGAAGCCCAGCGGGCCGCCGCGCAGCCCGCCGCCCGGGGGCGGCTCCTGGCCCGCAGGCCCGGGCGGCCCGGCGGCCCGCGCCGCGACCGCGCCGAGCTGGTCGTCGAGCTGCCCGTAGAGATACGTGCGGAAGGCGATCGTGGTCACCGCGCCGATCACCGTGCCCACGACGGCGATCAGCAGCACCGCGGAGACCACCAGCCGGGTGCGCAGCGACCACGGCCGACGCCCGCGCCGCGGCCGGAGACCGGCCCCGGAGCGCCCTGCCGCCTGCCCGGTCACCGGCTTCACCGACCCCCCTGTCCCCGGTCGGCCCGCCTGCCCGGAGCGCCTACTCACCGGGGCGGATCAGGTACCCGGCGCCGCGCCGGGTGTGGATCATCGGGGAGCGGCCCGCGTCGATCTTCCGCCGCAGATAGGAGATGTAGAGCTCGACGACGTTGGCCTGGCCCCCGAAGTCGTAGCTCCACACCCGGTCCAGGATCTGCGCCTTGCTGAGCACCCGGCGCGGGTTGCGCATGAGGTAGCGCAGCAGCTCGAACTCGGTCGCCGTGAGATGGATGGAGTCCCCGCCGCGGGTCACCTCGTGGCTGTCCTCGTCCAGCGTGAGATCGCCGACCACCAGCAGCGACTCGCTGCGCACGGCCGCGGCCCGGGACCGCCGGATGAGCCCGCGCAGCCGGGCCACGACCTCCTCCAGGGAGAAGGGCTTGGTCACATAGTCGTCCCCGCCGGCCGTCAGCCCCGCGATCCGGTCCTCGACCGCGTCCCGCGCGGTGAGGAAGAGCACCGGCACGTCCGGCAGGTCGCGGCGCAGCCGGGCGAGGACGGTGAGGCCGTCCATGTCGGGCAGCATCACATCGAGCACCACCGCGTCGGGCCGGAACTCGCGCGCCGAGCGCACCGCGCCCGCGCCGTCGTCGGCGCTGCGCACCTCCCACCCCTCGTAGCGCAGGGCCATCGACAGCAGTTCGCCGATCGGCGCCTCGTCGTCGACCACGAGCACCCGGACGGGGCTGCCGTCGGGCCTGAGCAGTTCGGTGCGCCCCTGGGGCGAGGTGACGGTCATACCGTCACGCTCGCGGGCGGTCCTGAGAGGGGTCTTGTCCGAACCTGTGAATTCCCTGAGAAAGCAAGGCCGGTACGGGGGGCCCGCCCGTCAGCTCGCCGCGCCCAGCAGCCTCGCCCCGTTGGCGTGGCACACCGCCCGCAGCCAGTCGTCCCCCAGCTCCAGCCGCTCCAGCGCCATGAGCTGGTGCAGGTACGGATAGGGGATGTTGGGGAAGTCCGTGCCCAGCACCACCCGGTCGCCGAGGTCCGCCAGCCGCCCGCGCTCCTCCTTCGGGAAGGGCGCCATCGCCTCGCTGAAGTCCGTGAACGCCATGGTCGTGTCCAGGTGCACGCCCGCGTACCGCTCCGCGAGGCCGAGGAAGTCGGCGTACTCGGGCATGCCCATGTGCGCGACGACCAGCCGCAGCCGGGGGTGGCGGGCCAGCAGCCGGGCGATCGGCTCCGGACCGGTGTGCCGCCCCGGCGCGGGTCCCGAGCCGCAGTGGATCACCACGGGTGTGCCGGCCTCGGCGAGCAGCCCCCACGCCGGGTCGAGCAGCGGGTCCAGGGGGTCGTAACCACCCACCTGGAGATGGGACTTGAACACGCGCGCCCCGCCCTCGACCGCCTCGCGCACATACCCGGCCACGCCCTCCTCGGGGAACAGGGTCGCCGTGCGGGCGCAGTCGGGGGTGCGGGCGGCGAACTCCTCGGCCCACCCGTTGAGCCAGACGGCCATCCCCGGCTTGTGCGGATAGAGCATCGAGGTGAACGTCCGGACCCCGAACTCCCTCAGCAGCGCGACCCGTTCGTCCTCCTCGTGCCGGTAGGTGATCGGCCACTCCATACCGGTCATCGGGCCGACGGCGTCGAAGTACGCCCACACCTTGCGCAGGACGCGCTCGGGCATGAAGTGGGTGTGGACGTCGACGAGCCCGGGGAGCCCGAGCCGCGTCCAGAACTCCCTCACCCGGGGCGCCTCTTCGGCGCCGGGCGCGCCGCCAGCGCCGTGCGCCTCCGGCTCAGTCCCACCCGACATCCGCGTCCTTCCCGTTCTGTGTCGCCTGCGCTGCCTGCCCTGTCCGCACCAGCTGCTCCTCCCCGGCCCGCCGCCGATCACGCCCCTGATCCTGACCCGGGGCGACGGTCAGAACAACCCGCCCTGCTCCCCGGGTACGGGCCGCTCGACTTCCGTGACGGGAACCCCGACACCCGCCTCCTCTCCCGGTCCGGCCGCCGCGAGGGCCCAGCCGGTCATCAGCCGGGTGTCCAGGACCACGATCCGCTCGCCCGTCCGCTCACCCGCCCCGCGCCCGGGCGTCCGCAGATGCAGGTCCGGCCCGGCCACGGCGACCAGGTGCCCGGCGACGACGCCCCCGTCCACCAGCTCGCGCACCACGGCGTCCGGCGCGGGCAGCCCGCCCAGCCCGAACAGCTCCGCGTGGTCCACGACCCGGCACTCCAGCGGCTCCAGCGCCTCCGCCCAGCCGCCGAGGGCGAGGGCCCGACCGTGCAGCCGGACCACCTCCCCAACCCGCTCACCGACGAACGGCAGCGCGGAACGCAGCACCCGCTTGCGCGCGTAGGGGATGCGGTCGGGGACACCGAGGGCCGCCCGCAGCAGTTCCTCCGTCCGGCGGGCGGCCATCAACGGGCCCCGGCCCAGCCACGCGTACGCCACGGCGCCCTGCTCACGCAGCCGGGCCCCGCCGCGCTCCTCGGCGGTGATGCCGACCTTGACCGTGCCGGGCCCGAACCAGGCCAGGTAGACCCGGTACGTCCGGGGGTCGTCGGGCACCCCGTCGGCGGCCACGGAGAACGCCCGGTCGAGCCGGGCGCACTCGCCACACCGCGCCTGCGTCGCCCGCGCCGGCACGACGGCCCGCACCGGACACGCGTGCCCCCGCGCCCCGACGCACCGCCGCTCCCCCTCGGCCCGGAACCCGATCTCCCGCCCCACGGCCAGCGAACTCGTCCGCCCGCCCTCCCACCGCAACACCGCGGGCCCCGCCGCCCCGGGCCACCCGACCCCACCGCACCGCCACACCACGGCGCCCACCTCCTCCACCGCCCCCATCCTGCCCCGCCCCCGGCACCCTCCCGAGAGCCCTGGCCGGCCGGACCCGGAGCGCAACGCAAGAGGCCCCCGGAGTCATCTCCGGGGGCCTCTCAGCTGTGTGCACTCGGCAGGATTCGAACCTGCAACCTTCTGATCCGTAGTCAGATGCTCTATCCGTTAAGCTACGAGTGCTTGTGCTTCTCGGGCTTTTCTGCCCGGTCGGCGTTGCGGGAACAACATTACATGACCTGCGCCGTCAGGCGAAATCCATTAGGCGCACCCCGACTGACCTGCACAAACACCCGAACGGTCCAGTTCTGCGCGACCCCGCCCCGCCCCCGACCCGACGCCGGAACGACCGAAGCCCCGGCCGTGGGGCCGGGGCTTCAGCAGGTGGGGCGGAGGCGGAGGGATTTGAACCCTCGATGGGCTTTAAGGCCCAAACCGCATTAGCAGTGCGGCGCCATAGACCGGACTAGGCGACGCCTCCAGCACACCCGCGCGAGCGGGTGGTGCGTGCAGATGATGACACAGCCGTGCGGCCTGCCACCAATCGCCCGTCCACGGTACTAGGCCGCCGGGTCGGAGAGCAAAGGCGTTGCGGTTGCGCAACGCCGGGGCGTGCGCAGCGTTAGAGATGCCGGGGCCCCCGGCCCCCGTCGGTCCCGTGATCTCCCAGGAGCTCCTGATGCTGCGCCGCCTCGTCCTCACCGCCGTCGTCTCCGCCGCCGCCCTGGGCGCGGCCGTGCCCACCGCCGGGGCGGTCTCGGACCCCCTGCCCCTGCCGCCGCTGCCCTCCCTCGGCCTGCCGGACCTCACCGGGCCGGCCCCCGAGGCCCCCGGCGCGCCCGGCACCCCGGCCGAGGAGGCACCCGACCGGCTCACCGTCGTCGTCTCGCAGACCGGGAACACCCGGACGGACGGCAGGTACGAGCTGGAGTGCGACCCGGCTGGCGGCACCCACCCCGCCGCCCGGTCCGCCTGCGACCGGCTGGACCGGCTCGCCGAGGAGGGCCGGGACCCGTTCGCGCCCGTCCCCGAGGGCCAGATGTGCACCCAGCAGTTCGGCGGGTCCGCGACCGCCCGCGTCACCGGCACCTGGCAGGGCCGGGCGGTCGACGCCGCGTTCGACCGGTCGAACGGCTGCGAGATCGACCGCTGGCGCGCCCTGGAGCCCGTGCTGCCCAGCACCAGGTGAGCCGAGCACCAGGTGAGGAGTACCGGTGGTACACCTTCGGCACACAACCTTGGTGAGAGCTCCCCCTCATCCACCGTCCGGCCGCGCCCCCTGCGCTTAGACTCCCTCAGTGACAGGTGGTGGCCCGAGGGGCAAGATGGGTCCGGCTGTCCGTAATACGCAGTAGGTCAGGGAGGAACCGTCGTCGTGAGCAGCAGGCCATCCCGAGGCGCTGCTCGCCTCGCCGCGATACTCGACGCGCTCCCCGACGGGCTCGTCCTCGTCAACGCCAACGGCACCGTCGTCAACGCCAACACGATCGCCCTGGAGCTCTTCGAGACGCCCGGCACCGCCCTCGTCGGCCGGGGTCTGCTGGACCTGGTCCCCGGCTTCGACTCCCGGCTGATCCCCGGCTCGATGCGCCGCCCGGACACGGCCGACGCCCGTGGCCGGACCAAGCCGACCCGGATGATCGCGCGCCGCACGGACGGCAGCGAGTTCCCCGTCGAGGTGACGAGCGCGAGCCTGGACGGCCGCGAGGCGTACGACTCGGCCGGCGGCTACACCGGCGACGAGCTGCTGATGCTCGTCGTGCGGGACCTGACCGGTACCGTGGACACCGAGGCCGAGCTGGCGCGTTCGCAGCGCCAGACCGAGATGATCCTCCGGGCCGCGGCGGAGGGCGTCGTCGGCACCGACACCAACGGCCGGGTGGTGCTGGTCAACCCGGCCGCCGCGCAGATCCTCGGCTTCCGCGCCAGCGACCTCGGCGGCCAGGAGCTGCACCCCCTGATCCTGCACTCCCGCGCGGACGGCGAGCCGTTCCCGTACGAGGAGTCGCCGCTGGCCGACACCCTCAAGTCCGGCCGCAAGCACCGGGTGCGCGGCCAGGTGCTGTGGTCGAAGAGCGGGGACAAGGTCGCCGTCGACCTGACCACCGCCCCCGTCCGCGACGGGGACCAGCTCGTCGGCGCGGTGATGACCTTCACCGACCGCCGCCCCTTCCAGGAGCTGGCGGACAAGCACACCGCGGAGCTGACCGAGGCCACCGAGCGCCTGGAGAAGGAGCTCGCCGAGACGACCGAACGGCTGGAGGGCGAGCTCGCCCGGACCACCGAGCGGCTCACCGGCGAACTCACCGCGGCGGCCGAGAAGCACGAGGCCGAACTGGCCGACCGGTCCGACCGCTACACCGCCGAGCTGGAGGCCGGCGCCGAGCGGTACGCCGAACTCGCCGCCCGCCACGCGCAGCTCGCCGCCGTCCTCGGCGGGTCCCTGCGCGGCCCGCTGGAGGAGCTCCGCGCCGAGCTGAGCACCCTCGCCGCCGACCCGGCCGGACAGCTCTGGCCCGAGGCCAACCAGATCCTGCACCACCTCGCCGCCGGGTACGCGCGGATGACGACCCTCGTCGACAACGTCCTCGGCTACCAGCGCCTCGACGCGGGCGCCGAGCACCTGGCGAAGTCCAAGGTCCTGCTCGACGGGGTGGTGGCGGCCGGTGTCGAGGGCGCGATCGAGCTGATCGGCCCGGGCCGGGTGCAGTTCGCGGTGCACGCGCCGCCGATCGAGGCCGAGGTCGACGGCGTCCGGCTGGCGACCGCGCTGGCCCACCTCGTCGCGGACGTGGCCGGGGTCGACTCCACGGGCAAGACCCGGGTGGTGCCCGGGGGCGGTTATGTGGACTCCACGATCGTGGTCGCGGCCGCGCAGCGCGGGGACGTGGTCCGGATCGAGGTGCGCGGGCCGTTCACGGGCGGCGACCCGGTGCACGAGCCGATCGTGCGCGGGATCGTCCGGGCGCACGGCGGGGTGCTGCAGACGCACGAGGTGCCGGGCGCGGGCGGCAGCGCGTATGTGCTGGAGGTGCCGCTCGGTGAGGGCGCGGGAACGGTCGTCCCCGCTCCGGGGGCAGGCGTTCCGGCCCTGCCCGCGCAGCAGTCGGCCACACCGGCGGGCCCGGGGCCGGTCCCGGGTGCCGGTGGGACGTCCGGTGGCGGGCGCCGGCGGGCGCGGCGCGCTTCGACGGACGCGTTCCTGGAGAGCCCGGTCGCGGCCGAGGACCCGGTGGCCGCGGTGCCGACCGGGCGGCGGCGCGCGACGGCGCAGGACATGATCCCGGCCCAGGAGGCCCCGGCCGGCCAGGTCCCCGGCGCTGGTACCGGTGCCGCCGCTGTTCCCGGTCCTGTTCCCGGTCCTGTTCCTGGTCACGGTGACGGCGGTACGGGGCGGCGGCGCGGGCGGCCCAGTCCGGCCGAGGCCGCCGTCGTCGAACAGCCCGCGGAGGGCTCGGTCGTGACGGCCGCCGAGGGCGCCAACGGACGCGCCGCGTTCGGCGAGACCGTGCCGCCGCAGGGCGTCCCGGTGGACGCGCGCGGACTGGCCCCCGCTCCCACGGGCCGGCGGGCGCGGCGTGCGGTCGAACCCGCGCGCGCCGGGCTGCCGGAACTCGCCGCGGCGCCCGCGCCCGGCGGTCCGGACGCGATGGCCGCGGCGCAGGCCCAGCAGCCGAGCGGTCGCCGGGCGCGGCGCGCGCTGGCCGCCGCGCCGCCCGCGGAGGCGGAGGCTGCCGCCGTGCGGACGCCGTTCGCCCTGCCGCCGGCCGAGGCGGACCGGGGCACGCCGGCGGTGGCCGGGCCCGGGGCCGTGGAGCAGGGTGTTCCGGCGCCGACGGGTCGGCGCCGGGCCGTGTCCCTGCCACCGGACCGCGCGGCCGAGGCCGGTGGGGTTCCGGCGGACGGGGTCGTGGGCACGGGCGTGGTCCCAGCGGACCAGTCGGGCACCGGGACCCCGGATGCGTACGGGGACGCGGGCACGGCCGGGCCGGTGGCTGCCGCCCCGCACGGCGGCGGCGCGGTCGACGGTACGTACGGCGGGCGGCTGGGTCAGGGCCTGGCGGAGGGCGCGCCGGGGGCCGGCCCCGAGGACCCGAGCGGGGTTCCGGGTGCGGGTCCGGGCACGCTTCCGGGTGCCGTTCCGGCCGGTGGGCAGGGCGCGGTGGCACCCGCCACGGGCCGGGCCCAGGGTCAGGACACGTCCGCCGGGCAGCCCGTCGCGGACGAGGCCGCTGCGGCGAACGGGCCGGACACCGGCTCGCTGTCCCTGCCACTGCCGCCGCAGCAGCCCGCGCGCGTCGCCCAGCCGCTCCCCGCCGAGGAGCCCGTCGCGGCGGACTCGACGCAGGGGAGGGCGTTCAGCGTGCGCACGCTCGGACAGGGCGTGCCGTTCGCGCAGCACCTCACCCAGCAGCAGAACCAGTCCCTCGGCTCGGGCCGCCGCCGGAAGCTGTCCACCCGGCCGGACAGCGAACTGCCCCCGGGCGCGGCCGCTCCCCGGCCGCAGCCGCAGGCCGCGCCGGCCCCGGCGCCCGCGGCACCGCAGGGTCCCCTGCCCGGTCAGGGTCCCGCCACCGGGCAGACACCCGTCCCCGGGCAGACTCCCGGTCAGGCCCCCGTCCCGGGCCAGGCACCGGCGACCGGTCAGACTCCGGTGCCCGGTCAGGGCAACGGCACGGCGGGCGGTTCCCTGCTGCCCGCCGACCGCTCCGAGGGGCGGGCCTATGCGATAGGAGCGCCCGACGAGGGCGCGGAGGGGCCCGAGCCGCTGGACGGCCCCGGGGGCGCGGTGGAGGTGGCCAACCGTCCGCAGCCCCAGCCCGTGGACGACGAACTCCCGCCCGAGCCGCTCGACAACCCGCGCCGGCTGCTGGTGTGGCCCGCGCCGGACGTGTCGACGCAGCAGGCGCTGAGCGACCGGGGCTACCGTCCGGTCGTGGTGCACTCCCGCGAGGAGGTCGACGCGCAGATCGCGGCCTTCCCGGCGGCCCTGTTCGTGGACCCGCTGACCGGGCCGATCACCCGGACCGCGCTCCAGTCGCTGCGGCAGGCCGCCGTGGCGGCCGAGGTCCCGGTGCTGGTCACGGCGGGTCTCGGGCAGGCGACGCGGGAGGCCGCGTACGGCGCGGACCCGGCCGTGCTGCTCAAGGCGCTGGCGCCGCGCGACAGCGAGCAGCACCCGTCGCGGGTGCTGCTGATCGAGGAGCACGAGGAGATCGCGCTCGCGCTGACGGAGACCCTGGAGCGGCGCGGGATGCAGGTCGCGCGGGCGGCGGCCGACGCGGACGCGGTCACCCTGGCCGGTCAGATGCGCCCCAACCTGGTGGTCATGGACCTGATGCAGGTGCGCCGCCGACGGGCCGGGATCATCGACTGGCTGCGGGCGAACGGGCAGTTGAACCGGACGCCGCTGGTCGTCTACACCTCCGCCGGTCTCGACCGCTCCGAACTGCCGCGGCTCGCCTCGGGGGAGACGGTCCTCTTCCTCGCGGAACGGTCCACGAGCAACGAGGTCCAGGCCCGCATCGTCGACCTGCTCGCGAAGATCGGCACCAACTGACGTTCCGGGCGCGGGCGTTCCGGGGGGCGGGCGGTGGGCCCGGCCGGGCGCGCACGACGCGGGGCCGGCGGTACGGACACCGCCGGCCCCGCGCCCTCGCCGCCCGTCGGAGCCGGGCGACGCCATCCGTCAGAGCTGGGTGACGTCCAGCTCGTCGTCCGCGTACTGGCGGCGGATGACCTTCTTGTCGAACTTGCCGACGCTCGTCTTGGGCACCGCCTGGACGAGCGACCAGCGCTCCGGCAGCTGCCACTTGGCGATCTTCCCGGCCAGGAACTCGCGCAGCGTCTCGTAGTCCGCCGTCGCCCCCTCCTTCAGGACGACCGTGGCCAGCGGGCGCTCGCCCCACTTCTCGTCGGGGACGGCGACGACCGCCGCCTCGGCGACCTCGGGGTGCGCCATCAGCGCGTTCTCCAGCTCGACGCTGGAGATCCACTCGCCGCCGGACTTGATGACGTCCTTCGCCCGGTCCGTGAGGGTCAGATACCCGTCGGGGCTGATGACGCCGACGTCACCGGTCTTGAGCCAGCCGTCCGCGCTGAACTTGTCCTCCGGGCGGAAGTCCTCGCCGCCCGCGCCGCCGTAGTAGGCGCCGGCGATCCAGGCACCGCGGACCTCCAGCTCGCCCGCGGACTCGCCGTCCCAGGAGAGGATCTCGCCGGCGGGGCCGATCAGCCGGGCCTCGACGCCGGTGGGGAAGCGGCCCTGGGTGAGCCGGTACGGCCACTCGTCCTCGGCGGAGAGGCCGGCGGGCGGGTGGGCCATGGTGCCGAGCGGGGAGGTCTCGGTCATGCCCCAGGCGTGACAGAGGCGCACACCGAGCTTGTCGTACGCTTCCATGAGCGACGGGGGACAGGCCGCGCCGCCGATGGTGACCTGCTTCATCGAGGTCAGGTCGCGCGGGTTGGCGGTCACCTCGGCGAGCAGGCCCTGCCAGATGGTGGGGACGGCCGCGGCGTGCGTGGGCCGCTCCCGCTCGATCATGTCGGCGAGCGGCGCCGGCTGGAGGAAGCGGTCCGGCATCAGCATGTTGATGCCCGTCATGAAGGTGGCGTGCGGCAGGCCCCAGGCGTTGACGTGGAACTGCGGGACGACGACCAGCGAGGTGTCCGCGTCGGTGAGGCCCATCGACTCGGCCATGTTGACCTGCATCGAGTGCAGATAGATCGAACGGTGCGAGTAGACGACGCCCTTGGGGTCGCCGGTTGTGCCGGAGGTGTAGCACATGGCGGCCGCGGAGCGCTCGTCCAGCTCGGGCCAGTCGTACGTGGTGGGGCGGCCCGCGATCAGTTCCTCGTAGTCGTGGACCTGGGCCTCGGTGTCCGCGAGCAGGGAGCGGTCGCCGGGGCCGGCGACCACGATGTGCTCGATCGTCGGCAGATGGGGCAGGAGCGGGCCGAGCAGGGGGAGCAGGGAGCCGTTGACGATCACGGCGCGGTCGGCGGCGTGGTTGACGATCCAGACCAACTGCTCTGCGGGCAGGCGCAGGTTGAGGGTGTGGAGCACGGCGCCCATGGACGGGATCGCGAAGTACGCCTCGACGTGCTCGGCGTTGTTCCACATGAGGGTTGCGACCCTCTGGTCGGCGTCGATACCGAGCTCGTCGCGCAGGGCGTTGGCCAGCTGGGTGGCCCGCAGGCCCACCTCGGCGAAGCTTCGGCGCTGCGGCTCGGGCTCGCCGGTCCAGGTGGTGATCTGCGACTTCCCGTGGATCGTCATCCCGTGGTGAAGGATGCGGGTCACAGTCAGCGGTACGTCCTGCATGGTGCTCAGCACGGCGTCCTCCCGGTGGGCGCTGGCGCTACGTTGCGACAAGGTGGGAAGATTCTGCGCACATACCGAGCGGTATGTCACTACCCGGGGGTAATGAATCGACGCACACCACCGCCCAGCAGCGCTCAGCACCGCACGCCACCCGAGCGGCGGGGCGCGCCGGGAGGCCGCGACCCGCAGCGGACCGCGCCGGTCAGCGGCGAGGCGCACCGGATGAACGAGCGGGTCAGCGCGCAGGTCGACGTGGGGGATGCCGACGGACAGGCCGGCGGGCATGCCGGTGAACGCGCGGGTCAGCGCACCGGTGTCAGTTCCGGGTCCTCGCGGAGCTTGCCGAGCGCCCGGGACACCGCGCTCTTGACCGTGCCGACGGACACCCCGAGGACCTCGGCCGTCTGGGCCTCGCTCAGATCCTCGTAGTACCGCAGCACGACCATCGCCCGCTGCCGGTCGGGCAGCTTCATGACCGCACGCCACATTGCGTCGTGCAGCACCTGCCGCTCGGCCGGGTCGGCCGCCGGCTGGGCCTCCGGCTCCGGGATCTCGTCGCAGACGAACTCGTCCACCTTGCGCTTGCGCCACTGCGAGGTGCGGGTGTTCACCAGGGCGCGGCGGACGTACCCGTCCAGGGCCCGGTGGTCTTCGATCCGCTCCCAGGCCACATACGTCTTGGTGAGGGCGGTCTGCAGCAGATCCTCGGCATCGCACGGGTTCGCGGTGAGCGAGCGCGCGGTGCGCAGCAGCACGGGCCCCCGCGCCCGTACATACGACGAGAAGGAGGTGTAGCGCGTGTACGACGGCACCGGTGCGGCGACCTGGGAGGCACTCGTACAGACTGGCGTGGTCATGCCTCAACGCTAGGAGCGCCCCCGCCCTCGCGGATCGGCCCCAGGGACCGAAGCCGTGTCCCCCTCAGGTTGTAGGGCCGGACAGGGCCGCACCTCCTGAAGGTGGAGGGCCCTCTCAGGGACCTCCACCGACAAGCCGCGGACGCGCGGCCTCCGGATCTCTCCCCGCACCCCCTCTCCCGTGCCCCTTCTCCTGCCGCGCCTCCCACCCCCGTCCGGACGCCCCGCCCGGGTACTGCGCCGGTCCGGCGGTGCCCCAACACCGCCGGACCGGCGACCACTCCTTCCTTCTCCCCCGCGGTCCGCCCCTCTTCCCTCAGCTCCCCTCAGCCCGTTTCCCCTCCCGTCCCCTCCCGGTGCACCGCGCTCCCCGCGCATCCCCTCGGCCCCCTCGGGCCGGCCGCCCCGACGGCTCCCCGGGCAGCGATGGACGGCGACCTGTTCCGGGGACGCGGGCCCCGCACCGCACGGCTCCGGACATCACAGCTGCTGTTCATGCTCTCGACTCTCCTTCTCACGTCTCGATCGAAACGGAACAAGCGCCTTCACTTTCCGGGCGGTTGGCCGACCACTCCGGATCACTTCACCGACGTCGCACGATCAGAGCTGCCCACGCCGAACCCGGCGAATCCCTCACGAGAGCCGATTCGCTCGCAAGCGTGATGACTTGTCGATAAACCCCCTGCACGCACTTTTCGCACCTCTTTTCGCATTCGTTTCCACGTGAACCACCACCACGACCACCCCGCCACCCCTTCCCTTCTTCGAACGCATGTACGAAAATAGAGCCATGGCCATCTCCGACCGGCAGTCCGCCACCCTGGCCCTCGCCCACGCCCTCACCGCCGCCGAGCGCGGGCTCCCCGTCATCCCCCTCACCCCGGCCAAGCTCCCCGCCCTCCGCTCACCCCACCGCGACGACCCGGAACCCTCCCTCTGCCGGGGCGAGTGCGGCCGCTACGGCCACGGTGTGCACGACGCCACCGCCGACCCGGCCGGCGTGCGCGCCCTCTTCGCCGCCGCACCCTGGGCCACCGGCTACGGAATCGCCTGCGGCCGGCCGCCGTACCACCTCATCGGCGTCGACCTGGACACCACCTCGCAGCAGACCGACGCGGCCGCCGAACTGCGCCTTCTCGCCCTGCGGCACCTGTTCACCATCCCCGACACCGTCACCGTGCTGACCCCGAGCGGCGGACGGCACCTCTGGCTGACCGGCCCGCCGGGGGTGACGGTCCCCAACTCCGCGAGCAGGCTCGCCCCCGGCATCGACATCCGCGGGGCGGGCGGCTACCTCGTCGGGCCCGGGTCCGTCACCGCCCACGGCGCCTACCGCCCGGCTCCCGGCAGCGCGGACCTGCCTCCCGCGCCGTGCCCCGAAGCCCTCCTCCGCCTGATCGCGCCACCGCACCGTCCCCGGCCGGCACCGCCCACCGACGGGCCCCGGCCCGCGGACTCCACCGTTCCGACCGCCGCCCAGGGCCAGGGGCTGGTGCAGTTCGTCCTCGCGGCCCGCACCGGGCAGCGCAACACCCGCCTGTTCTGGGCCGCTTGCCGCGCCTACGAGCACGGCTTCGGGGACGCCCTCTCCGACGCGCTCACCGACGCGGCCGTGCGGGCAGGGCTCCCCGAGCGCGAGGCACGGGCGACGATCGCCTCGGCGGCCCGGCTGACCGGGCGGCCCCGCCCATGACGCCCACCCGGGCAGGGCGACACCGAACCCCCGCCGATGAGACATGGATCACAGAAAAATCGCCACATCAGAGGCAACTGTGCTTCCTCGTCCGCTTTGTTCACCGCCACCCGCTCCAAGGCGCCCGTACCCCCCCCCCCCCCCCCGGTAATCACCTTCGGCCCCTCTGACACCTGGTCATACGATCAGCGGACGGCCGCGCGTGAGGACCTGCCGCGACGGCCGCCTTCCCGGGGGCCGGACCAGCTCCCGAGTCCGTTCGACCCTGTTGACCTGTGCTCCGGACCACTTGGAGCCGGACCCGTGGAGAGGGCTCTCTTGAACATCCGCCGCATGCTGGCGACGGCCGTCGTGGCCGCCGTGACCGCTCCCGTCGCGCTCACCGTCACCCCCGCCTTCGCCGACACCCCGGCCGCCGAACCGCCCGTCGCCGAGCGCTCGGCGGCGCAGGCCGAGGCCGCCGCGCAGAACACCGGCACCGGCGAGGCGGACGGCGGCAAGACCGAGGCCGGGGCCGGGGACAAGGCCGACAAGCCGACCGCCGCGGAGCTGGAGAAGGCGGTCGAGGAGGCGCGCAAGGCGCACGAGGCCGCGAAGGAGGAGAAGGCGGCGGCCATCGCCGCCATCGAGACCCTGGAGGCGGCCGACGCCCCGCTCAAGGTCGCCGCCAAGGCCGCCAGGGAGAAGGCGGCCGCGGCCGAGACCGCCCGGGACACCGCCGGGAAGGCGCTCGCCGAGGCCAAGGACGAGCTCGCCGCCCTCCCGGACACCGCCACCGACCCGGAGAAGGCCGCCGCGGAGAAGAAGGTCACCGACGCCGAACAGGCCCTCGCCACCGCCGAGCTGGCGCTCACCGCCGCGAACGAGGAGTCGGAGAAGGCCGGCGACGCGTACGACGACGCGATGGTCGCCGCGTTCAAGACGCTGCACCGCGCCCAGACCGCTCTGGACGAGGCCAAGAAGGCCCTGGACGCCGCCGAGAAGGCGCTCGCCGACGCGAAGGCCGACGACGGCGAGGACCCGGAGGACCCCGAGGACCCCTCGTGCGTCGCGGAACCCGAGCTGGTCTCGGTCGCGAAGGGCCTGCCCGCGAAGATCAAGGCCGGTGCCACGGTCGACTTCACGGTCGAGGTCACCAACGGCACGGACCGGACCCTCGACGAGGTCAAGCCCTTCGTCTTCGTGCACGCCACGGACAAGAAGAGCCACGAGGTCCTGGACGACGCGCTCACGCTGCAGTGGTCCTCGAAGGACTCCCCGAAGTGGGCCGTCGTCGAGGACGGCACCTTCGCGGGCGGGTTCACGGCGCTCAAGCCCGGTGACACGGGCGAGGTCAAGATCCGCCTGAAGGTCGACAAGGGCACCCCCGCGGCCGAGGGCGCGGCCTTCGTCGCGGCCGACTACTTCAACGACGACAACTCCTGCGGCGGGAACGACCTCACCGAGTACGAGTTCGACCTGCTGACGGCCGGCACCGCCACCCCGAAGCCCGCGACCACGGTCCCGGCCACCGCGACGGGCACCAACACAACGGCCCAGGGCGGCTCCGGCACCCTCGCCGCCACCGGCTCCTCGGGCACCACCCAGCTCGCCGCGGCGGCCGCCGCGGCCCTGGCCCTCGGCGCCGTCACGGTCGTCGCGGCCCGCCGCCGCACCTCCGCCTGACCCGGCCCCGCACGACCCAACGGCCCCCGACCTGGAGCAGGTCGGGGGCCGCTGTGTGCTGCGGTGGGTGTGGGATTTGAACCCACGGTGACTTGCGCCACGACGGTTTTCAAGACCGTTCCCTTAGGCCGCTCGGGCAACCCACCCTCGCCCCGGGTGTCCGTGCCGGAGCGGGCTACAGACTACCCGCAGCGGCGTGCCGTCGTGCAGCGTCAGCTGTCGCCCTTGCGTTCGCCGAGGGTCACTTCGGCGGTGCGCTCCTTGCCGTCGCGTTCGTAGGTGAGAGTGACCCGGTCGCCGGGCTTGTGGGTCCAGATCTCGCTGATCAGGGTCGGGCCGCTGTCGATCGGCTTGTCGTCGAAGGCGGTGATCACGTCGCCGGAGCGCAGGCCGGCCTTCGCCGCCGGGCCGCCCGGGGTGACCGCGTCGGTGCCGCCCGCGCCGTCGCGGGCGATGCGGGCGCCCTCGCTCTGGCCGGCCATGTCGACCGTGGCGCCGATGACCGGGTAGACCGGGGTGCCCGTCTTGATCAGCTGCTGGGCCACGGTCTTCGCCTGGTTGATCGGGATCGCGAAGCCGAGGCCGATGGAGCCCGCCTGGGACTGGCCGAGGCCGCCGCTTCCCGCCGACTGGATCGCCGAGTTGATGCCGATGACCGCGCCGCCCGAGTCGAGCAGCGGGCCGCCCGAGTTGCCGGGGTTGATGGACGCGTCGGTCTGGAGCGCGCTCATGTAGGAGTTCTTGCCGCCCGCGCCGTCGCCGGAGGCCACCGGGCGGTTCTTGGCGCTGACGATGCCGGTGGTGACCGTGTTGGACAGCCCGAACGGGGCGCCGATGGCGATGGTGGAGTCGCCCACCACGACCTTGTCGGAGTCGCCGAGGGGCAGCGGGGCGAGGCCGTCGGGCGCGTTCTTCAGCTTGAGGACGGCGACGTCGTAGCCCTGGGCGCGGCCCACGACCTCGGCCTCGTAGGACTTGCCGTCGGAGAAGACCACCGAGAGGGTGCCGCCCTCGGCCGCGGACTCCACGACATGGTTGTTGGTGAGGATGTGGCCCTGCTTGTCGTAGACGAAGCCGGTGCCCGTGCCGCCGCCCTCGCCCTCGCCACCGGAGCCGTCCAGTCCGCCGCCGCCGGACTTGGCCTCGATGGTGACGACGCTCGGCAGCGCCTTGTTCGCGACCGCGGCCACCGTGCCCGCCTCGCGCTTGACGTCCTGCGGGGAGACCGCGGAGACCGTCGTCGAGTCGACGCCGTCGTCCCCGCGCTCGGCGGCCCAGTAGCCGATGCCGCCGCCGACGCCGCCCGCGACCAGGGCGGCGACGAGCACGGCGGCGACCAGCCCGCCGGACCGCTTGGGCCGGGGGGCGGGCGCCGGGGCGGGCGCGCCCCACACGGGACCGCCGCCCCCGTACGAGCCGCCTCCGCCCCCGTAGGCGCCGCCGCCCTGAGAGCCGTCGCCGTAGGAACCGTGCGGGCCGGGGGCCCCGGCCGCCCCCTGGGAACCGCCCCCGTAGGAGGGGAGCGCGGGCGGAGGCGGCGGCCACGCCGCGCCGGGGTCCGGCTGCCCGCCCGGCGCGGGAGCGGTCGGCGCGGGACCGGCCGGGGCCGACGGCTCGTGGCCGGACGGCCCGGCCGCCGGGGCGGCGGCGGCCGGGCCCTCGGGAGCGGTGCCCGGCCGAGGAGGTACGGACGGCGCGTCCGGGACCGCGTTGCCCTCGTTCTCGGTGCTCACAGCTCTGTCTCCTCAGGTTCCACGTCGGTCTTCGGCCCGGACCGCGCCGCGGCGGGTCCGGTGCGCGGGACGGCATCCGCTGTGCACGTTTCTGCGGGCAAGCCTTTCCCACAGCACGTCAGGCCACTGTAAGCAGGACCTGTGTGTATTCACGCAATCCTTTACTTAGGACAAAACGACCGCATCCGCAGCGAGCCGTAAGGGAGCGCGGAACGGATCGCTCCGGCGCCCTCCCGGCTCTCCTGCCCCGTACCGGTGACACCATGACGCGGTGACCACCCCAGCACCCCGCCCCAGCCGGACCGCGATCCAGGTCGTCGCCCACCGGGGCGCTTCCGAGGACGCTCCCGAGCACACCCTCGCCGCCTACCGCAGAGCCATCGAGGACGGCGCCGACGCCCTCGAATGCGATGTGCGCCTGACGGCGGACGGACACCTCGTCTGCGTCCACGACCGGCGGGTCGACCGCACCTCCAACGGCCGGGGCGCGGTCTCCGCCCTGGAGCTCGCGGACCTCGCCGCCCTCGACTTCGGCTCCTGGAAGGACGCGGCCGAGAGCCCGGACTGGAAGGACCCCTCCCTCACCTCGGTGCTCACCCTGGAACGCCTGCTGGAACTCGTCGCCGACTCCGGCCGCCGTATCGAGCTGGCGATCGAGACCAAGCACCCCACCCGGTGGGCGGGCCAGGTGGAGGAGCGGCTGCTGACGCTACTGGACCGCTTCGGGCTGGCCTCGCCCGCGACACCCGCCGAGTCCCGGGTGCGGATCATGAGCTTCTCGGCGCGCTCCCTGCACCGGGTGGCCGCCGCGGCCCCGGGCATCCCCACCGTGTATCTGATGCAGTTCATGACCCCGCGGGTGCGGGACGGGCGGCTGCCCGCGGGCGCGACCATCGCCGGCCCGGGCATCCGGATCGTCCGGTCCCACCCCGGTTTCGTGGAACGGCTGCACCGGGCGGGCCACCGCGTCCATGTGTGGACGGTGAACGAGCCGGAGGACGTGGAGCTGTGCGCGCGCCTCGGCGTGGAGGCGATCATCACCAACCGGCCGCGGCGGGTCCTGTCCCAGCTGGGCCGCGAGTGACCGCCGCCCCCGGGAGTGCTCCGGCGCGTTCGCCGCGTACGCGGTCGTGTCGAGTGCGTCACTGACGTGTGCCTGGCCGGTTTCCGGTCCAGTCCAGGGGGGCATTCACACCGTGGCGTGGGGCAAAGGAGGTCTCGGGGGTGGCGTTGGTGGTGGCACAGGAGGTGCCCGCGTCGTCGAGCATGGCCGTTCCCCATGGCCCTGCGGGCGTGGGTGAGGCACGGCACCGGATGCGTGCGGAGCTGAGGCTCAACGGTGTGCCGGACACGGTCGTCGACGACGCGGTACTGATCCTGTCCGAGCTGCTGAGCAATGCGTGCCGGCACGGCAGGCCGCTCGGCCGCGCGGAGGTGGGTGACGGCGACGTCCGGGCCGCCTGGCGCGTCGACCCGGCGGGCCGGCTCACGGTGGAGGTGACGGACGGCGGCGGGCCCACCCGCCCGGTCCCGTCCACCCCGTCGGTGACGGCGCGCGGCGGGCGCGGGCTGAACATCATCTCGGCGCTCGCCCAGGAATGGGGTGTGCGGGACGGGGTCTCGGGCGAGGTGACGGTCTGGGTGACCGTCACCTCCGGTCACCGGCGCGAGGACTTCGCGGCCCGGGTCGCGGGGCCGTCCTTCGACTTCGCCGACGCCTTCGACGACCTGGACTGAGACGGCGGGGGGCCGCGCGGGCCCGCCCGGGACCGTGGCCTTCCCCTCCGTGGGACCCGCCCGCCGACGGGGCCGTCCCGGACCCGCCCGGTGTCACCCGTGGAGCGGGTCGCGGGGCTGCGCCGCCCCGGCAGCGGCGGCATACGGCTAGGCTCGCGGCCGACACAGCACCGCCGCACTCGGGAGATAGCCACACCATGGCCAAGAAGCGCCCCCAGACGAAGGCGACGAAGCCTCAGACCAAGGCCGGCGCCCGTGCCGCAGGCGCGAACGAGCCCGTGCCGGTCGTGGGCGCCCGCGAACCCTGCCCCTGCGGTTCGGGCCGCCGCTACAAGGCGTGTCACGGCCGGGCCGCCGCGCACGCCGTGACCGAGCTGGTCCAGCGCCCCTTCGAGGGGCTGGCCGGTGAGTGCGACTGGGTGGCGCTGCGCGAGCTGGTGCCCGCCGCGACCGTCGAACTGACCCTGCGGGACGGCCTCCCCGAGGGGGTGCCGTCGGTGACCCTGGCCACCGTCCTGCCCATGGCGTGGCCCGCGCTGCGCCGCGAGGACGGCTCCGTCCTCCTCGGTCTGCAGAACGACACCCCCTCCGGCGACCTCAGCCGGGACCTCGCGACGACGCTGCGCAAGGCGCTGGCCGCCGAGCCCGGCACCCCGGTCACCGCGGGCGGGCAGACCGACGGCGCCGAGCGCCTCCAGGACCTGCTCGACCCGGACGCCCCGTTCGCGCCCGTGGTCCACTCCGGCTTCGAGTTCTGGGTGCCCGGCTCCGCCGAGCAGGCCGCCCCCGATGTCGCCGCCTCCCTGGAGCGCGCGAACGCCGCCGCGATCCCGACGGTGAAGCTGACCGGCGTGGACGCCGCCTACTGGTGCGAGACGCCGGAGAAGAACCACCTGCGCTGGGTCATGCCGCACGCCGAGGAGCAGTTGCTCGACGCGCTCGCCCGTCTGCACGCGGCGGGAACCTCCTCGCTGGGCGAGGGGACCCGCCTCGTCGGCTCCTTCCGCGCGCACGGTCTGATGGTCCCGGTCTGGGACCTGCCGACCACCATGGGCGCCGAGGAGTGCGAGAAGCCGGCCGCCGAGTTCGCCGAGCGTCTGGCGGCCGCGCTGGCCGACGACAGCCCGCTCTCCCCGGAGGAGCGCCGGGCCCGGGGCGGTCTCACCAACCGCCAGGTCACCCTGAGCTGAGAGTGACGAATGCCCCCGGAGCGTGGGTGACCCCAGTCACAACTCGCTCTACCGGTAGGTAAATTCCTGTCCGAATACGGGAGATCGAATTTGCGGAACGCAGATCTCTTGTTACCGTTCTAGAAGCCCGGTCGCTGGTGCATCCCCCGTCGCCAGCGACCGGGCGCTTCCATTTCCTGAGTGCCATGTGCACATCAACCTGCCCGGGACGTACGGGAGTTGGCCCCGGCCCCCCTGGCCACCGGTACACCGCCGGGAGAGGCCCGGTGAATGCCCCCGGCACTCTTTCCGAGGCGTTCGGCGGGTACGGGCCGGGGATCCGCAGTTCGTCGGCCGGTACGGCCCGCAGGCGATAGGTCTCCCGCCCACGACCGCCGTCAATTCCGCGCACCGGACCATTGCCGTATTGACTCGTGCCGCAGCACGCGGAGGCCGTCGGAGAGCGCCGCCGGTTCGTTCCCGGGCACTTTCCGGAGAGGCGACTTCCGGCCCACATCGCCCGATCGCGCACGGTGGGGCCGGGACCCGGCCTCCGGTATCATCCGCCGGCCCGGCCCCGGCGGAGTACGCGAGGGCGCGGACGGCGGGCGCGCGAGGGCGCGGGAGTCGGCGGGTGAGGGCAGGACAGCGCCGGACGAACGTCCGTGTGGGCGCGCGAGAGTGTCAGTACGCGAGCCGGCTGCCGCCGCCGGAGTCCGGCGGGGAGAGCCCGGGCTCGGGCGCGCAGTTCGCGCTCGCCTCGACGAGCGCGTCGACGACCGCCTCCACATCCGGCAGCCACGGCGCCGCGGACCCGGGCAGCGGCGCCCGCTCCCACCGCACCTGCCCCGACCCGGTCTGCGAGGGCGGCAGCACCAGGTAGCCGCCCTCGCCGTGGAACCGCAGCGAACTGGGCACGCAGTCCTGCGCGAAGAGGAGTTCGCCGAGCTGCTCCAAGCCGTACGGCGCGACCAGCAGCGACCACCGGGTGGGCGTCGCGACGACCGGCCCGATCCGCAGGTCCCGTTCGTCGAGCACGGCGAGCGCCCGCGCCGCGGCCACCGCGGGCAGGCTCACGGCACACGGGGCGCACCCGCCCGTGGCCAGGACGACGGGGGCCGTCGGGCGGTTCGACCACCACCAGCGGATCATCCGCTCGTCGGTGGTGGCCGCCAGCAGCCCCGGATCGAAGGGGTGTGCGCCGGGGACCACGCACTCGGGGTCGGGGCAGGCGCAGTCGCCGCCACCGCTTCTTCCGGTGGCGGCCCGAGAGCCGGGGCCGAACGGCCCGTCCACCGCCGCCGTGCTCCGTCCCACACCGGGCAGCACGGGCCATCCCCACTCGACGGCGCTGGTGAGCGCCGCGCGGAGCTGGTCAGGCCCCTTCTTCCGCCGGTTACGAAGCCTGCGTCGCCTTCCGAGGATCTCGCGCATGAGCGCTCGTTCCTTTCCGTTGAACGCCGGGGTCCACATCACAACGCGTGCGTGAAACTGAACTTCTCGTACACATGCGTACTGGTCGGCGCGTCATCGCCCGTGCCACTGGCATGGGCGCCCCCGTCGTGCCGGCGGCTGGATCTCCGCCCAGGGGCCGAACATCGGCTGTGGTCCATTAAACGCGTGGCGAGGGGTGGCGTGCGCGTGGCGCTTGCGGTGCGCCCACCGTTTCCGCGGAACTTTCCCCGCCGCTTCGAGGACGGGAGCGCGGTCCCCGGACATTGAGACGTCCGTTGCCGCCGCCAGGTTCCGAGGTGCTCAACTGCCCCTCGCCGTCACCGTCTCCGTACACGTACCCAGCACGCAGGCCATGACGCTTTCCCCGGGGTGCGAACCCCTGGGTCCCCCTGCCGAACGCCCTCAGTCGACCGCAGCCACCCTCCATCGGGTGCTTTTTTCGGCCAAGTTAACCGGACCCCGGACGGCATCAATAGCACCGGGACAATGCTGGACATCACCTCTCGTCTGCGTGTAGATGTGGATGCATGGGTAGCGGCGCAGATGGACATGGGGGTTTGCGATGCTATTGAGCGAAACGCACCCGCTGGAAAGCAGGCGGCCGTGAACGCCCCGCACCTGCCGAAAGTGGCCGGAATCGATTCAACGAACTCCGTCGCCTCGCAGACTTCCGCGGCCTCCGCACCGCTGCCGCCCGCCCCCGCGGCCCCGCCGCCGGGCGCGGTGATCCAGGACCGCCTGGCCGGCTGGGTCTCCGACCTCACCACCCTCCATGAACTCACCGAGCGCCTGGTCCGCACCTCCACCGTGACCGCCGCCCTCGACGAACTGCTGACCGCCGGCGCCGCCCTCGTCGGCGCCCCGCGCGGCATGGTCGTCCTCGAACCCCCGGCCCGTCTCGCCCGCGACCGCGCCCTCCCCTTCCCCGACGACCGGTCCGTCACCCGGGGCCTCGGTCTCAGCCGCGCCGACCTCGGCCACATCGAGACCGTGCCGCGCGAGGCGACCGCGTACGGCGCGATGCTGGAGGGCCGCGGCGCCGGCGCCCCCGCCCCCGAGCCGGTCGCCCACCCGGACCTGCTCGCCGAGGACCTGCACCCCCTGCACCGCGAGGTCGCCCACCGCCTCGGGTACGCCGCGAGCTGGACCGCCCCGCTGGCCACCGAGGACGCGACCGTGCTCGGCGCGGCGGTCTGGCTGTACGACGAGCCCGCCGCCCCCGACGAGCGCCAGGTCCACCTCATCGGCCTCTACACGCGCTACGCCGCCGAACACCTCGCCCGTCTGCTGGAACTGGAGCGCGCCCGCGCGACGGTGGCCACGGTCGGGGACGAACTCCTGCCCCGCCGGCTGCCCCGGGTACCCGGTGTCCGCCTCGCGGTCCGCCACCACGCCGGTGCGCACGGCGGCGGCGACTGGTACGACGCGCTGCCGCTGCCCGAAGGGGCCCTCGGCCTCGCGGTCGGCTCGGTCAGCGGGTCGGGCCCGAGCGCCCTCGCCGCGATGGGCCGGCTCCGCGCCTCGCTGCGGGCGTACGCGGTGATGGAGGGCGAGGACCCGGTCGCCGTCCTCTCCGACCTGGAACTGCTGCTCCGCCTGACCGAGCCCGCGCGTACCGCCACCGCCCTGTTCGCGTACGCCGAGCCGGCCGCCCGCAGGATCGTTCTGGCAGGGGCCGGGCACACCCCGCCGCTGCTGGTCGGCGAGCGGCGGACCGAGTTCGTCGAGACCTCTCTCTCCGCCCCGCTCGGGATGCTCGCCTGCTGGGAGGCACCCAGCGTGGAGCTGTCCCCGGAGCCCGGAGAAACGGTGCTTCTCTACACCGACGGGCTGCTCCGGCGGACCGGTGAGGCCATGGACCGGGCGTTCACCCGGCTGCACAAGGCGGCCGCGAGTGTGCCGAGGGCCGCCCGCAGCGACCCGTCGGCGATCGTCGACCATGTGCTGCGGGCGCTGCTGCCGGACGGCCCGGCGGGCCGGGGCGCGGGGACCGGGGGCGCCGCGGCGGGCGGCGAGCGGGGAGAGGACATCGTGCTTCTCGCCGCGCGATTCGACTGATTCCACCGATTCGCTCTGTTCATCTCCTTCATCTCCTTCATCACATTCATCCGGACCGTCCGAGGCCGTCTTCCGCTCGCACATACGATGGAGGGCGTCCCCCGCACGAGCAGACCTGCACCCGGTGGGGACCCGAGTCGTATCGCGAGCGGCCGAAGGGCCAGGAGGCAGACGTGGCGGAGGAGCTCACCCCGGAGACCCCGGAAGAAGAGCAGCCGATCAAGCAGCGCAAGAACGGCCTGTACCCGGGCGTGTCCGACGAGCTGGCCGAGAACATGACCCAGGGCTGGGCCGACACCGAACTGCACGGCCTGGAGCCCATCCCGCAGGCGGAGCAGACCGCGGCCCGCCGCGCCGCCCTCTCCGCCCGGTTCCCGGGCGAGCGCCTCGTGATCCCGGCGGGCAACCTCAGGACCCGCTCCAACGACACCGAGTACAGCTTCCGCGCGTCCACCGAGTACGCGTACCTGACCGGCGACCAGACCGAGGACGGCGTCCTCGTGCTGGAGCCCGAGGGCGAGGGCCACCGCGCCACCATCCATCTGCTGCCCCGCTCCGACCGGGAGAACGGCGAGTTCTGGCTGTCCGGCCAGGGCGAGCTGTGGGTCGGGCGCCGGCACTCCCTCGCGGAGGCGGAGCAGCTCCTCGGCGTGCCCGCGAAGGACGTACGCGAGCTGGCGGACTTCCTGCGCGAGGCGACCGGGCCGGTGCGGGTCGTACGCGGCCACGACGCGGGCGTCGAGTCCGCGCTGACCGACAAGGTCACCGCCGAGCGCGACGAGGAACTGCGGGTGTACCTCTCCGAGGCGCGCGTGGTGAAGGACGCGTTCGAGATCGGCGAGCTGCAGAAGGCGTGCGACTCCACCGCGCGCGGCTTCGAGGACGTCGTCAAGGTCCTGGACAAGGCGCAGGCGACCAGCGAGCGCTGGATCGAGGGCACGTTCTTCCTGCGCGCCCGGGTCGAGGGCAACGACGTCGGCTACGGCTCGATCTGCGCGGCCGGGCCGCACGCGACCACGCTGCACTGGGTCCGCAACGACGGACCGGTCCGCGCGGGCGACCTGCTGCTGCTCGACGCGGGCGTGGAGACCACCACGCTGTACACCGCGGACGTCACCCGCACCCTGCCGATCAGCGGCCGCTACACGGAGATCCAGCGGAAGATCTACGACGCGGTGTACGACGCGCAGGAGGCGGGCATCGCGGCGGTCAAGCCGGGGGCGAAGTACCGCGACTTCCACGACGCGGCGCAGCGGGTGCTGGCGGAGCGGCTCGTGGAGTGGGGCCTGGTCGAGGGCCCGGTCGAGCGGGTCCTGGAGCTGGGCCTCCAGCGCCGCTGGACGCTGCACGGGACCGGGCACATGCTCGGCATGGACGTGCACGACTGCGCGGCCGCGCGCACCGAGGCGTATGTCGACGGCACGCTGGAGCCGGGGATGTGCCTGACGGTGGAGCCGGGCCTGTACTTCCAGGCGGACGACCTGACGGTGCCGGAGGATTACCGGGGGATCGGCGTCCGGATCGAGGACGACATCCTCGTGACGGAGGACGGCAACCGGAATCTGTCGGCCGCGCTGCCGCGGCAGGCGGACGAGGTCGAGGCGTGGATGGCGTCGCTGCGGGGCTGAGGCGTTGCCTTCAGGTCGGGGGGGCGTTCCCCCGCGACCCGGTCGACGTTCGTAGGGCGTCTTCTTGCAGGCCGGGGGCGTTGTCTTTCAGCCCGTCCGGCGTTTGAGGACACGGCCGCAGGCCGTGCGGTGACCACCGAGGGTCGGCCGGGTTCGAGGGCCCGGCCTGCTCCGCGCCTCTAGCGCCCGCGGGGCTGGGTGGGTCCGGGCTCGGGTAGAGGCGGAAAGCTGAGCCCGGTACGCCAGGGCTCCGCCCCGGACCCCGCGCCTCTAACGCCGGCGGGGCTGGGTGGTCGGGGCCGGGCGGTGCCGGAAAGCCGGGGCCCGGTCAGGGCTGAGTGGGCCGGGGCCGGGAGGTGGGCCCGGTCAGACGACGGCGAGGGGCGCGTCGTCGCGCCACTTCAGCATTTTGTCGAAGCTGACCACCGCCCCGACCCCCGGTCGGCTCCGCACATGCACATGGTCCGCGAGCTGCTCGATCAGGCACAGGCCCCGGCCGCTCTCCGCCGACGCGGACGGCCGGCGTTCATGCGGGGACTCCGGGCGCGGGCTGAAACCGGGCCCGGAGTCCGAGACCTCGATACGGCACTTCTCGCCGTCCAGGTACGCCGTGACCCGGTACTCCTCCGCGCCACCGCTCCCCGCACCCGTCGGCCCGCCGTGCTCGACCGCGTTGGCGCACGCCTCGGTGAGGGCGACCGACAGGTCGAAGGAGATGTCCGGGTCGACGCCCGCGGTCTCCATGGCGCCCAGCAGCAGTCGCCGGGCCAGGGGCACGCTGGCAGCGTCGCGCCGCAGACGGAGTGACCACCAGATGCTCATGCTCCAGCCTCCTGGTCGCGGCTCGACATACCGATACGTATTGCCCGAGTCACCCGGGGGTAAGCCCGCGAAGACCGACAGCGCTCGTTCGGCGGATGCGCGGCCGGGGAGGTGCGTGTATGCCCCCCGGACGTTCCCCCGGCGGGCCCGAAACCACCGCCCACCACCCCGACCTGCGCACGACCCGCACCCGGGCGGCAAACCGGATCTTCCGGACCTGCCGCACGGGCCCCGAGGGGGCAGTGCGATGATGACCCGGCCATGTCGTCCACGCGCCACGTACGCACCGGAGCCGGGCTGCGGCTCCTGAGGGCCGCGGTGTTCACCGCGGTCTGTGTCGTGCTGTCCGGGACCGGGCATGTGCTCGCCGCCTGCGAGGCGGTGCCGCTGTGGACCCTCGCCGCCGCCTTCGCCGGGGTGTTCGCGCTGGTCGTGCCGTTCACGGGACGACAGCGCTCACTGCCCGCCATCGCCCTGGTGCTCACCGCCGGACAGCTCGGTCTGCACACCCTGTTCGGGCTCTCGCAGACCCGGCTCCAGCTCGCGCGGACGGCGGACGAGGCACTCATCGCGATCGCCGCGAAGCTGATGTGCGGGGCGGGCCCCGCCACCATCACGGCGACCGACGCCCGCCGCATCGTCACCACCGCCGGGATCGACCCGGCCACCGCGGTGCACGGCGCCCACGCGCACGGCGCGGAGGCCGCCGCGGCCGCCACCGGCGCCCCCTCGCTCGCGATGCTGCTCGCGCACCTGCTGGCCGCGATCGCGACCGGCCTGCTGCTGCGCCGTGGCGACACCGCCCTGCTGCGCCTGATGGCGCTCTCCACCGGCTCGGCCCACGGGCTGGTCGCCACCGCACGGCTGCGCGCCCTGCGGACCGCCCTCGCCCTCGTCCGCGCGCTGCGCGGCGGGCCGCTCACCGGGCCCGTCGCGGCCCGGGTGCCGGCCGGCGGGGACGGGCCCCCGGCCCCGCGGCGGCGCGAGGCACTCCTGCACACGGTGATCAGGCGCGGCCCGCCGCACGTATACACGCTCGTCGCCTGACGCGGCCCGCTCGACGGGAGCGGAGCCGCCGTACCCGTGCACATCCGTGCCCGGGTGCCGTGTCCGCGTGTGCCCGCGCGCGGCACGTCCTCGCTTCTCTCCTCACCGTGGAGTGTGTTCCCGCATGAACGTTTCCCGCGTCGCCGCCGCTGCCGCTGTCGCCGCCGTCTCCGTCGTGGCCCTGTCCGGCACCGCCTTCGCCCATGTCAGCGTCCAGCCGCAGGGCGAGGCCGCCAAGGGCGGCTACGCCACCGTCAACTTCAAGGTCCCGAACGAGCGCGACAACGCCTCGACCGTGAAGGTCGAGGTCACGCTGCCCGCCGAGCACCCGATCGCCTCCGTCTCGCCGCAGGCCGTGCCGGGCTGGAAGGCCGAGGTCACCAAGAGCAAGCTGGAGAAGCCGCTGAAGGTGCACGGCCGGGAGATCACCGAGGCCGCCACCAAGATCACCTGGACCTCGGACGGTTCGAAGATCGAGCCCGGCTTCTTCCAGCAGTTCCCGGTCTCCCTCGGCGCACTGCCCGAGGACGCCGACCGGCTCGTCTTCAAGGCCCTCCAGACGTACGACAACAAGGAGGTCGTGCGCTGGATCGAGGAGCCGGTCGAGGGCGGCGAGGAGCCCGAGTCCCCCGCCCCCGTGCTGGCCCTGTCCGCCGCCTCCGACGACCACCACGGCGGCGGCGCGGCCGGCAAGGACGCCGAGGCCGACGACAAGAACGCCGGGCACACCGAGGACGGCGAGCACACCGAGAAGGCCGCCGCCTCCTCCGGCAGCGACTCGACCGCCCGTGTCCTCGCCGTGGTCGGCATCGTCGTCGGCGCCGCCGGTGTGGCCTTCGGTGTGCTGGCCGGCCGCCGCCGCGCCTCCTGAGCCCCGTACCCCACGTCTGGAACTGCACTGATGCGCAAGAAGAACCTGCTCGCGGCCGCGCTCCTCGCGGCCGCGGGCCTGACCCTCTCCGCCTGCTCCACCGGCGCGGAGGACAAGAAGTCCGAGTCCGGCTTCGAGATCTCGGCCGAGCCGAAGACCAAGGCCGCGACCGTGCTGGACGACCCGTTCACCAAGCCGGACCTGGTCCTCACCGACACCCGCGGGAAGAGCTTCGACCTGCGGAAGGAGACCAAGGGGAAGCCGACCCTGGTCTACTTCGGCTACACCCACTGCCCGGACGTCTGCCCGCTGACGATGAGCAACCTGGCGACCGCCCGGAAGGCCCTGCCCAAGGCCGACCAGGAGCGCCTCCAGGTCGTCTTCGTCACCACCGACCCCGAGCGCGACACCTCCGCCGAACTCGCCAAGTGGCTGCCGAGCGCGGGCGACGCCTCGTTCATCGGCCTGACCGGCGACTTCGCCGACATCCAGGCGGGCGCCCGCTCGATGGGCATCGGCATCGAGGCGCCGACGAAGGACAAGAACGGCGACGTCGTGTCCATGCACGGCGCGCAGGTCGTCGCCTTCTCCCCCGAGACGGACGAGGGGTACGCGCTCTACGGCGAGGACACCTCGGTCGACGAGTGGACCAAGGACCTGCCGAAGCTCGTGAAGGGGGCGAAGCCGTGACCCGCCCGCGCCTCCCCCGGCTCCGCCTCGCCCTGGCCGCCGCCGTCGCCGCGCCCCTGGTCCTCGCGGGCTGCTCCAACTCCGGCTCTGGCGAACCGGAACTCAAGGTCAGCGGCGCGTTCATGCCGCAGCCCGTGAGCGACATGGCGGCCGGCTTCCTCACCGTCGAGAACACCGGCGGTGCGGGCGACAAGCTGACCTCCGTCACCAGCGAGCTCTCGGACGACGTCCAGATCCACGAGACGAAGGACCAGAAGATGCGGCAGGTGACGTCGTTCGACGTGCCCGCCGACGGCTCCCTGGACCTCGAACGCGGCGGCAACCACATCATGTTCATGGCCCTGAAGGAGCGGCCGAAGGAAGGCGACACGGTCTCCGTGGAGCTGCACTTCGAGACGTCGGACCCGATCACCGTGGACGTCCCCGTCAAGGCGGCGACCTACAACCCGCAGCACTGAGCAGTGAGGGACTGATCGCATGACGACCACCACCACCGTCCCGCGCTCCGGACCGGCGGCGGCGATACGGCTGCTGCTGGCCGCGGCCCTGCTGCTGGGCTCGGTCATCGGCGCCCTGCTGGCGGGCGCGGGCCCCGCGTCCGCGCACGCCGCGCTGCTGTCGACCGACCCGGCGGACGGGGCGGTGGTGGCCACCGCGCCGAAGGAGATCACGCTCACCTTCTCCGAGCAGATCGCCGTCGGGGACGACGCGATCCGGGTCCTCGAACCGAGCGGCAAGCGGGCCGACAAGAGGGACGTGCGCGACCTCGGCACCGGCGGCACCGTCAAGTACGGGGTGAGCCTGCTCGCCGGGCTGCCCGACGGCACCTACACGGTGGCCTGGCGGGCCGTCTCCGCCGACAGCCACCCCATCGCGGGCGCCTTCACCTTCTCCATCGGCGCCCCGTCGAAGACCACGGTCGCCGTGCCGCAGCAGGAGGCCGGCGGCGGCGCCGTCGGCGTGCTGTACGGCATCGCCCGGTACGCGGCCTACGCGGGCTTCACCGTCCTCGCGGGCGGCGCGGCCTTCATCCTGCTGTGCTGGCCGCGCGGCGCCTCGGTGCGCCCGGTGCAGCGGCTGGTCGTGCAGGGGTGGGTGACGCTGACCGCCGCCACGCTGGCGATGCTGCTGCTGCGCGGCCCGTACACCACATCCGGCGGGCTCGGGGGCATCACCGACCTGGGGGCGCTCGGGGAGGTGCTGGAGACCAAGACCGGGGCGGCGCTGATGTCCCGGCTGCTGCTGCTCGGGGCGGCGGCGCTGTTCGTGGCCGTGCTCTTCGGGGCGTACGCGCGGCGCGAGGACCCGGCGGAGAAGCGAGACCTGGGCTTCGGGCTCGCGACGGGCGGCACGGTGGTGGCCGCGGGCATCGCGGCGACCTGGGCGCTCTCCGAGCACGCGTCCACGGGCATCCAGTCCGGGCTGGCGATGCCGGTGGATGTGCTGCATCTGCTGGCGGTGGCCGTCTGGTTCGGCGGCCTCGCGACCCTGCTGACCGCGCTGTACCGCTCGGACGCGGTGGAGCGGTCGGCGGTGGAGCGGTTCTCGGCGGCCGCGTTCTGGAGTGTCGCCGTGCTGGCCGCGACCGGGGTGTACCAGTCCTGGCGGCAGGTCGGCTCCTGGTCTGCGCTGACCGGGACCCGCTACGGGCAACTGCTGCTCATCAAGATCGCGCTGGTGGCGGTGCTGGTGGGCGTCGCCTGGCTGTCGCGGCGGTGGACCCGGCGGCTGTCCGAGGTGCCGGTGGCGGCGGTGAAGCAGACGGCGGCGGCGGTGGCCGTGGGGGCGGGCGCCCCGGGGTCGGGCGGGACGGGTGCGGACCGGGCTGACCTGGGGGACCGGGCCTCGGAGGCGGACGAGGCCGACGCGGGCGACGCGGGCGCGGCGAAGGCTTCGGTGGCAGAGGGCGAGGCGGACGCGATGGCCGGCCCGGACGCGGCCCCCGACTCGGACGCGGCCGCGGACGCGGGGAACGACGGGGCCGACCCGAAGCGGGCCGCCCAACTGGCCCGTCAGCGGGCCGCCGTGGCGACCGCCGAGCGACGGCGGACCCGGGACGCCGACACCGAACGGTCCGGGCTGCGCCGCACCGTCCTCGCCGAGGCGGGCATCGCGGTCGTGATCCTCGCGGTGACCACCGTGCTCACCTCGACCGAACCGGGCCGCACCGAGGAGGAGGCCGGTCTCGCCGGCACCGGCCGGGCGGCCCCCGCCGCGCCCACCGGCCCCGCCGAGTTCAAGCTGCCCTTCGACACCGGCGGTGTGGGCGGCAAGGGCACCATCCGGCTCACTCTCGACCCCGCCCAGCCGGGCTCCAACGAGATGCACGTCTGGACCGAGGCGTCCGGCGGCAAACCGCTCGACGCCGAGGAGCTGAAGGTGTCGTTCACGCTGAAGGCGGAGCAGATCGGCCCGCTGCCGATCACCCCCGACCGCGTGACCGCGGGACACTGGAGCGCGAACTCCGTCCAGATCCCGATGCCCGGCACCTGGCAGGTGAAGGTCACCGTGCGGACCTCCGACATCGACCAGGCCACCGTCGACAAGAACATCAAGATCGGCTGAACCACCCGTGAAAGACCGCGCCAAGGCCCCGAAGAGCACCCGGGGCACCACGGACACCACCGTGACCGACTCCGCCGCCGCCCCCGACCCGGGGCCCGCGGCGGAGACCGGCGTCTCCCGCCGGCGGCTGCTCGGCACCGCGGGGGCCGCCGGTGCGACCGGGCTCGTCCTGGGCGCGGCCGGCGGCGCGGCGGCCTGGGCGGGTACGCGGACCGACCCGGCCGCGCTCACCACGGTCGGCTCCACCGCCGTCCCCTTCCACCGGGGCGACGGGGGCCGGCACCAGGCGGGGATCACCGACCCCCAGCAGGCGCACGGGCATCTGGTCGCCTTCGACCTGGCCCCGGGCGCCGGACGGCGGGAGGCCGCGGCGCTGATGCGGCGCTGGTCCGCGCTGGCCGGGGAGCTGATGGCGGGCCGGCCCGCGGCGGACGGCGACACCGGGATCGCCCTCGACGCGGGGCCGTCCTCGCTGACCGTCACCTTCGGCTTCGGCCGCACCTTCTTCGACCGCACCTCCCTGGTCACGGCCCGGCCCGTACAGCTCGACCCGCTGCCGGCCTTCTCGGCGGACGCCCTGGACACGAAGCGGTCCGAGGGCGATCTGTGGGTGCAGATCGGCGCGGACGACGCGCTGGTCGCCTTCCACGCGCTGCGCGCCCTCCAGAAGGCGGCGGGCGAAGCGGCCCGGGTGCGCTGGCAGATGACCGGCTTCAACCGCTCCCCGGGGGCCACCGCCAAGCCCATGACGGCCCGCAACCTGATGGGCCAGGTCGACGGCACCGGCAACCCGAAGCCCTCCGAACCGGACTTCGCCCAGCGGGTGTTCGTGCCGTCCTCGGCCGACCCGGCCTGGATGGCGGGGGGTTCGTACGCGGTGTTCCGGCGGATCCGGATGCTGCTGGACGACTGGGAGAAGCTCTCCCTCGGCGAGCAGGAGAAGGTGATCGGACGGCGCAAGTCCGACGGCGCGCCGCTGACCGGCGGTACCGAGACCACCGAGCCCGACCTCGACGCGACGGGAGCGGACGGCAAGCCGGTGGTCCCGGCGAACGCCCACGCCCGGATCTCGGCGCCCGAGCAGAACGGCGGCGCGGCGATGCTGCGGCGGCCGTTCTCCTTCCACGACGGGATCGCGGCGGACGGGACGCCGGACGCGGGGCTCCTCTTCGTCTGCTGGCAGGCCGACCCGCTGCGCGGCTTCGTGCCGGTGCAGCGCAAGCTCGACCGCGGGGACGCGCTCTCGCCGTTCATCCGGCACGAGGCGAGCGGGCTCTTCGCGGTGCCGGGCGCCCCGGCGGCGGGCGAGTACGTGGGCCAGCGGCTGCTGGAGGGCTGAGCCGGGGCCGGGGGCCCTCAGCGCTGGGCCTGTCCGGGCAGCGGTCCGAACGCCGGGCCTGTCCGGGCGCCGGACGGCACGGCGGAATCCCCGGGACAGGCCCTAGGGTGACGGGTATGTCCGCCACGCGCTTCACGTATCTGGGTCCCGAGGGCACTTTCACCGAGGCCGCCCTGCGCACGCTCCCCGAGGCCGCCACCCGGGAACTCGTCCCGATGGTCTCCGTCCCCGCGGCGCTGGACGCCGTGCGGGCCGGTGAGGCCGCGGCGGCCCTGGTGCCGATCGAGAACTCGGTGGAGGGCGGTGTCACCGCCACCCTCGACGAACTCGCGGCGGGCGAGCCCCTGATGATCTACCGCGAGGTGCTGCTGCCGATCTCCTTCGCCCTGCTGGTGCGGCCCGGCACCGAGCTGGCCGGGATCAAGACCGTCACCGGTCACCCGGTCGCCCAGCCCCAGGTGCGCAACTGGCTGCGGGCCCATCTGCCGGACGCCCTCTGGGAGTCGGCGGCGTCCAACGCGGACGGGGCCCGCCTGGTGCAGGAGAGCCGGTACGACGCGGCCTTCGCGGGCGAGTTCGCCGCGGCGACGTACGGTCTTGAGCCCCTGGTCACGGAGATCCACGACGCGCAGAACGCGGAGACCCGCTTCGTGCTGGTGGGCCGGCCCGCCCGGCCGGCCGCGCCCACCGGCGCGGACAAGACCTCCGTGGTGATCTGGCTCGGCGACGACCACCCGGGTGCGCTGCTGGAACTCCTCCAGGAGTTCGCGGTGCGCGGGGTCAACCTGATGCTGATCCAGTCCCGGCCGACGGGCGCGGGGATCGGCAACTACTGCTTCGCGGTGGACGCGGAGGGGCACATCTCCGACCGGCGGGTGGGGGAGGCCCTGATGGGGCTCAAGCGGATCTGCCCCAAGGTGCGTTTTCTCGGCTCGTACCCGCGGGCGGGAGTGGCGCGGCAGGATGTGCGGCCTCTGCGCGCGGGGACCTCGGACGCGGAGTTCACCGAGGCGTCGGACTGGCTGGCGCGCTGCCAGGACGGGCGCGCGGAGGGCTGAGCCGGGTTCCGGCGGGACCGGGCGCAGGCGATGGCCCAGGCGACCGGAACCGGTCCTACCTGCTGATTTTCGTTATCCACAAAACTTATCCACAGGCCCGGTTCTCGACCTGGGGACAAGTCGACACGGGTTGAGGCGGAGACCACCGCACGGTCGACAAATCGGCCCTCGCCACCCAGTCCGCCCAGGGAGTCGGAGGGTGACTTTGTCACCCCAATTCACGCGATCAACTCTTTAGGACGAGGAATTCCCACCCGAATGAGTGCGCGAACGCGGTTTGAACCAGGAATCCCTCACTCGAAGCCGGACCTCGGAATGATCAATTCCTTGGTCCACAGGATCGCCGCACAGCCTGTGGATAACTTTCCGGAGCGCCGACCCTCCTGTGGACAAGCAGTCCCGGGATGCCCCGGGATACGGACGCCGACGCGAACCGTGCGCCGCCGGGGGGCCGGCCGGCGGACCGGCCGTGAAGCGGGAAAACGTTCCCTTTCCCTGGAAAACGATCACGGTCGCCGCCAGGGACGATTCCCCGCGGCTTTTCTATCAATGCGAGCAATTCGGACAAAGCGACACGCGTGGCAATATGCGGTGGGGTGGCCCGAGTCGGCACCGGTAGCCTGGTGGGGTGATTGACCTTCGTCTGCTCCGTGAGGACCCCGACCGTGTCCGCGCCTCCCAGCGCGCCCGTGGAGAGGACGTCGACCTCGTCGACGCCCTGCTCTCCGCCGATGAGCAGCGGAGGTCCTCGGGCCTGCGCTTCGACGAGCTGCGCTCCGAGCAGAAGTCGCTCGGCAAGCTGATCCCCAAGGCGTCCCCCGAGGAGCGGGCCGAGCTGCTCAAGAAGGCCGAGCAGCTCAAGACCGACGTCAAGGCCGCCGAGGCCGCGCAGAACGACGCGGACGAGGAGACCCGGAGCCTGCTGCTGAAGCTCGGCAACCTGGTCCACGAGGACGTCCCGGTCGGCGGCGAGGAGGACTTCGTCGTCCTGGAGACGCACGGCACCATCCGCGACTTCGGCGCCGAGGGCTTCGAGCCGAAGGACCACCTGGAGCTGGGCGAGGCGCTGGGCGCCATCGACGTCGAGCGCGGCGCCAAGGTCTCCGGCTCGCGCTTCTACTACCTGACGGGCGTGGGCGCCCTGCTCGAACTCGCCCTCGTCAACGCGGCGATCGCGCAGGCCACCGAGGCCGGCTTCGTCCCGATGCTCACCCCCGCGCTGGTCCGCCCGCGCGCCATGGAGGGCACCGGCTTCCTCGGCCAGGCCGCGGAGAACGTGTACCACCTGGAGAAGGACGACTACTACCTGGTCGGCACCTCCGAGGTCCCGCTCGCCGCGTACCACATGGACGAGATCGTCGAGGCGGACAAGCTGCCGCTGCGGTACGCGGGCTTCTCGCCCTGCTTCCGCCGCGAGGCCGGTACCTACGGCAAGGACACCCGGGGCATCTTCCGCGTTCACCAGTTCGACAAGGTGGAGATGTTCTCCTATGTCGCGCCGGAGGACGCCGAGGCCGAGCACAAGCGGCTCCTGGAGTGGGAGAAGCAGTGGCTGACCGGCCTGGAGCTGCCGTTCCAGGTGATCGACGTCGCCTCGGGCGACCTCGGGTCGTCCGCCTCCCGCAAGTTCGACTGCGAGGCGTGGATCCCGACCCAGGGCAAGTACCGCGAGCTGACCTCCGCGTCGAACTGCGACAGCTTCCAGGCCCGCCGGCTCTCGGTCCGGATGCGCGACGGCAAGAAGGTGCAGCCGCTGGCGACGCTCAACGGCACCCTGTGCGCCGTACCGCGGACGATCGTGGCGATCCTGGAGAACCACCAGCTCGCCGACGGTTCGGTGCGGGTGCCCGAGGTGCTGCGCCCGTATCTGGGCGGCCGCGAGGTGCTGGAGCCGATCGCCAAGTGAGCGCCGGCACCTTCCCGTACCGCCTCGTCGCGACCGATCTCGACGGCACGCTGCTCCGGGCGGACGACACCGTCTCGCAGCGCACCCGTGACGCGCTCGCCGCGGCCACCGCGGCGGGCGCCGCGCACATCGTCGTCACCGGGCGCGCGGTGCCGTGGACCCGGCACATCCTGGACGACCTCGGCTACCAGGGGCTGGCGGTCTGCGGACAGGGCGCGCAGGTCTACCACGCGGGCGAGCACCGGCTGCTCACCTCGGTGACCCTGGACCGGCAGCTTGCCGGGCTCGCCCTCTCCAAGATCGAGGCGGAGGTCGGCCCGCTGCTGCTCGCCGCGAGCCGGGACGGGCTGGACGGCGACGTCCTCATCGGCGACGGCTACCGCGCCCAGGAGGGCCCGCTGCCCTACGTCCCGATGCGGGAGCCGTCCGACCTGTGGGCCGCGCCGCTGAACAAGGTCTACATCCAGCACCCCACCCTCGGCGACGACGAACTCGCCGCGGTGGCGCGGGAGACCGTCGGCAGCCTGGTGGATGTGGTGATGGCGGGCGCGGGGATAGTGGAGATCCTGCCGCTCGGCCTGAGCAAGGCGACGGGCCTCTCCCTGGCGGCCCGCCGCCTGGGCCTGCGGGCGGCCGACACGATCGCCTTCGGCGACATGCCCAACGACATCCCGATGTTCGGCTGGGCGGCGCACGGTGTGGCGATGGCGAACGCACACGACGAACTCAAGGCCGTGGCCCACGAGGTCACCGCGTCCAACGACGACGACGGCATCGCCGTCGTCCTGGAACACCTGCTCGCCGGTGCCTGAGCCCGCCGACCGACCCGGGGCGGGGGCGGCCCGCGCAACCGCGCGCTCGAAGCGGCCGCCCCGGCCCCGTGCCCGGCGCCGCGCGCTGTGGCACTGTGCACCGGTTCGCCCACTGTGCCGCGCACACCAGTTCGACGCCACCGAATATCCCGGCGGGCGTGCCGGGTGGCGCCGCCGCGGGTCGGCGACCCGCGGCGGCGCCACCCGCCGGTGTCAGCGCCGCCGCCGGCGCAGCTCCCTCAACTGCCGGACGGCGTCGTCCATCCGGGCGTCCATCCGGATCATGTCGTCGGAGAGCTCGCACAGCCTGCTGCTCATCGCCCCGACCACCCGGTTGGTGGCGTCGAGCCGCCGGTCCAGACTGTCCAGCCGCAGCGACATCCGCTGCAGCACGGGCCCCAGCTCCTGGAGCGCGGCCCCGACCCCGGCGAGCCCGCGCTCGGTCTCGGTGACCCGGCGGTCGAGTGAGGCATGGCTGTCACGCCACCCCTCCTCGGCGTCGAGCAGATAGGCCCGCACCCGCCGCGCGATGTCGCTGTCGCGCAGGAGCATGCCGACGTTGAGCACGGTGCGGCGGGTGAAGAGGGTGAGCCCGGACCGGCGCTGTGGATAACTTCCAGGGCCGCCAGATGAGAGTGACATGTTGTCACTCTGATATTCGCGCAGCTCAGAGCCTCGCAGCACCCGCATCCCGTTCCCGGCGAGCTCCTCCCGATGCCGTGACGCCATCTGTCGCACGACCTCTGTGGATACTTCGTAGTACGCCGCGACCCCGTCTGTGGACACATGGACGCCGTCCGGCAGCAGCCGCAGAGCCTTCACCTTGTCGAGCGCCTCGACCCGCCCGTTGACGCTGTCGCGCATCGCGCGCGATTCGAGCAGAACACCTTCTGGTGGCATGGTCGTGCCTTCCGTTGGCGGAAACCGTTCATGGACGGCCCTGACCCCGGGCACAGGGGTGGAGGTCGGCTCACGGTGCAATCCACTCAATGACCGGCCCGGCGAGATCCCTCGCACCCGGTACCGGCAATCCCCGACTTCACGAACGCTCGACGCTGCTCACTCCAGTTGCCTCCACGCACGGTGGACAACGAACCGATAAGCGCACAGTCACGCGAACGCCCGGCCCCGCGCCGGAAAGGCGGGGCCGGGCGGCGTGGGCGCGGCTCAGGCGGCGCGGGTGGTCACTCCTCGCCCGCGAGGGTGAGGCCGCGGAGTTTCTGGCCCGCGTACCAGGTCGCGGCGATCGTGACGCCGGCCAGGAGGGCGACCGCGGCCGGGAGGCCGACGTCGGAGCCGATCAGGCCGTCACCCGCGATGCGTTCGGCCAGGGAGAGCGACCACTGCTGGACGCTCAGGGTCCGCGCGCCCGGGACCAGGCTGCCGAAGAGGGTCTCCCAGACCAGCGCGTAGACCAGGCCGATCACCACCGCGTGCCGGCTCACCGTGCCCAGCAGCAGGAAGAGCGCGCTGTACGCGATCGAGGCGACCAGCGCGGCGACCGTGTAGGCGATCACCACCTGCTGGCCGTTGCCGTTCAGGATGAAGCCCGCGACGAAGGTCGGCACCGCCGAGAACGCCATCGTGACCGCGGTCGCCACGATCAGCTTGGTGAAGATGATCTCCGAGCGCTTCACCGGCTTGGAGAGGAGGTAGACGATCGAGCCGTCGTCGATCTCCGGGCCGATCGAGCCGGTGCCCGCGATCACGCCGATCAGCGGCACCATCGTGGCGAGCGCGAACCCGCCGAGGACATCGGCGGCGATCTGGTCGTCCGGCCCGTTGAAGGTCCGGATCGCGACCGCGATCATGATGAGCACGGCCGGGAGGACGAACAGCACCGCGGCCCGCCGCCTGCCGAGGACGCCCCGGTAGGTGAGCCGGGCGACTGTGGGGTTGTACATCTGTGTCACCGCTCCTTTCAGGCCGTCACGAGGTAGGAGAAGACCGATTCGAGGGACTCGTCGGAGGGCGAGACCGTCAGCAGCCGGATGGAGTGCTCCCGCGCGACCCTCGGCAGCAGTTCCGTGAACCGGCCGAAGTCCACCGCCTGCACGCGCAGCGCGCCCTCGGTCACGTCGACCTCGATCCCGGCCGTCGACGGGTCCGCGATCAGCGCCGCCGCGAGCGCGCGGTCGTCGCTGGAGCGCACCAGATAGCGGTGCGGCCGGTCCGTCATCAGGCGGCGGATCCGCCGGAAGTCGCCGCTCGCCGCGTGCCGGCCGGCGACGATCACCTCGATGTGCGAGGCGAGTTGCTCGACCTCCTCCAGGATGTGCGAGGAGAACAGCACGGTCCGGCCGTCCGCCCCCATCCGCCGCAGCAGGTCCATGAGCTGCATCCGCTGGCGCGGGTCCATCCCGTTGAACGGCTCGTCCAGCAGCAGCACCGAGGGGTCGTGCACCAGCGCGGAGGCCATCTTCACGCGCTGCCGCATGCCCTTGCTGTACGTACCGATCTTGCGGTCCTGCGCGTACTCCATCTCGACCGTGGCGAGCGCCGTCCGCGCGGCCCGGGCGTCCAGGCCGTGGAGTTCGGCGTTGGCGACGACGAACTCCTCACCGGTGAGGAAGTCGTACATGGCCTCCCGCTCGGGGACCACGCCGATGTGCCGGTAGACCGACTCGTTGCGCCAGATCGGCTTCCCGTCGAGGCTGACGGTGCCGGTGGAGGGCGCGAGGAAGCCGCCCATCATGTTGATCAGGGTGGACTTCCCGGCGCCGTTCGGGCCGAGGAGCCCGGTGACGCCGGGCCCGATCGTCATCGTGACGTCGTTGACGGCGACGACGTTGCCGAACCACCGTGAGGTGTTCGCGATCTCGATGGTGGTCACAGTCCGACCTTTCGGTAGCGGCGCATCAGGACGCCGTACGAGGCGGCGACCAGCGCGAGGACGACCGCCAGATAGACGGCGCCGACGCCCGCACCCGGCCCCTGCCCGCCCGGGAACGCGGAGGTCGCGCCCAGGAACGCGGTCTGCACGCCGTCGATCAGCGTCACCGGCGAGAACAGGCCCAGCCACTCCACCACACCCGGCGAGCCGGTCTCGAAGGCGATGGCCTGGACGGTGGAGACGGCGCCGTAGGTGATCGTCATGGTGGCGATGACCGCCGCCACGCCGAAGCCGCGCCGCGGGGTGAGCGCGGCGAGCACCAGCCCGATCCCGCCGAAGAGGAGGGAGAGCAGCGCCACGGAGACCATGCCCTGCGCGAAGCCCTTCGTCTGGTCGGCGAAGTCGAACTTGGCCAGCAGCGCGCCCAGATAGAGGATCACCAGCGGCACGCCGGTGAGGACGAAGAGGGCCGAGGCCATCGCCGCGAACTTGGCCACCACGTAGTCCACCCGCTCGATGGGGCGCGAGAAGTACAGCGGAACCGACTTGAAGCGCAGGTCGCGGGAGACGGACTGCGGGGCCTGCGCGGCGAGGAAGAGCGCGATCAGGGCCTGCATCACGATGGCGTAGCGGGTGTACTCCACCGGGAGTTCGGTGGTGTTGGGCACCGCGACCGCCACCGCGACCATGATCGCCGCCACCAGGATCATGATGCCCATCAGGATCATCGGCAGGACCTTGGACTTCGCCGAGCGGCCCAGGCCGAACGCCCCGCGCAGCGACTGCGCGTACAGCGAGCGGCGGGCGTAGGCGCGGCCCAGCCGGGGGCCGTCGTAGTGGCGGTAGCCGATGTTGTGGATACGCGTCGCGTCGGGGGCGCCGCCGGCGCGCGACGTGGGTGTTCCGGGGGTGTGCGTGCTCACCGGGACTGCACCTCCATGCTCCCCTCGGCCGCCTCCTGCGCCTCGGTCCGGAAGACCTCGGCGATGTGGTGGCGGCGCTGTTCCATCCGGACCAGGCCCAGGCCGAGGCCCGCGACCGTGTCCCGGACGACGTCGTAGGTCTCCTCGCCGGTGGCCTCCAGGAGCAGGATGTGGCCCGCGCCCGGCAGTCCCTCCTCGGTGCTCGTGGCCAGCCGGACCCCGGCGGCGGTCAGGGCCGCGCTCAGGGCGGCGGTGCCGTCCGGGTGGGCGTCGGAGTCGGTGACCTCGACCGCGAGGGTGGTCGTGGTGCGGGTGAAGTCCTTGGTGGAGCTGGACCGCAGCAGGGCGCCGCCGTCGATCACGACGACGTGGTCGCAGGTGCGCTCCAGTTCGCCCAGCAGGTGGGAGGTGACGAGGACCGAGATGCCGAAGTCCGTGTGGACGCGGCGGATCAGGCCCAGCATGTCGTCCCGGCCGACCGGGTCGAGGCCGTTGGTCGGCTCGTCCAGCAGCACCAGCTGCGGGTCGTGGACCAGCGCCTGGGCCAGCTTGACCCGCTGCTTCATACCGGTCGAGTAGCCGCCGATGGGGCGGTAGCGCTCCTCGTAGAGCCCGACATGGCGCAGGGTGTCGGCGGTCCGCTCGCGGGCGGCGGTCGGCGGGAGCCCGGACATGCGCGCCATGTGGACGACGAACTCGGTGGCCGAGACGTCGGGCGGCAGGCAGTCGTGCTCGGGCATGTAGCCGACGCGCTCGCGGATCTCGGCGCCGCTCGTGGCCACGTCGAGGCCGAGCACGGCGGCGCGGCCCTCGGTGGCGGGGGACAGACCCAGCAGGATCTTGATCAACGTGGACTTGCCGGCTCCGTTGGCGCCCACCAGGCCGGTCACACCGGGGCCGATGTCCAACGAGAGCCGGTCAAGCGCGGTCACCCGGGGGAACCGCTTGCTCAGGCTTTCGGTCGCGATCACAGTCACGCTTCGACGGTAGTGGCGCGCACCACACCGCACGTCAGCCTCGCGGGCCGAACCGTGTCCGACTCCAGAGGTACGGGCCCGTAGGGGCCGTGCGACCTCAGGGGTGCGCGGGCGGGCGGCGGGGCCCGCGGGGGCGTGCGCGGGGAGGGCCGTGCGGGGCCTGCGCGGGGAGGTTTTCCACAGGCGGGACGGGCCTCTTGACGCAGCCGTCGGACATTGTCACATTCATCGGTGTCAGATCACAGCTCGTGGCACGGCGGGGACGGACCGTGGCAGGGGCCGGGGAGAGGGAGAGTCCAGTGGGCACCAGGGGTCTGCAGGGGGCGCGCGAGCGCCGGATCCGGACCGGCGGCATCGAGCTGTGCGTCGCGGAGCTGGGTGACGCGGCACGGCCGACGGTGCTGCTGGTGCACGGCTATCCGGACAGCAAGGAGGTCTGGTCCGAGGTCGCCTCCCGGCTCGCCGACCGCTTCCATGTGGTCCTCTACGACGTGCGGGGGCACGGCCGCTCGACGGCCCCGAAGCCGCTGCGGGGCGGCTTCACCCTGGCCAAGCTGACCGACGACTTCCTGGCCGTCGCCGACGCGGTGAGCCCCGGCCGGCCGGTCCATCTGGTCGGGCACGACTGGGGCTCCGTGCAGGGCTGGGAGTTCGTGACGACCGGGCGCACCCGGGGCCGGATCGCCTCCTTCACCTCCATGTCGGGGCCGTCCCTGGACCACTTCGGCCACTGGATCAAACGCCGGATGTCCCGGCCCACCCCCCGCCGGGTCGGCCAACTCCTCGGCCAGGGCGCCAAGTCCTGGTATGTGTACATGCTCCACACCCCGGTCCTGCCGGAGCTGGCCTGGCGCGGCCCGCTGGGCAGGCGCTGGCCCCGGATGCTGGAGAGGCTGGAGGGGGTGCCCGCCGGGGACTACCCGACCGCCTCCCTGCCGCAGGACGCGGCGCACGGCGCCTGGCTCTACCGGGACAACGTCCGCGCCCGGCTGCGGCACCCTCGCGAGGACGCGCACGCCCATGCGCCCGTGCAGCTGATCACACCGACCGGGGACGCCTTCCTCTCCGAGCGGCTCTACGACGACCTGGGCGCGTGGGTGCCGGAGCTGACCCGGCGCACTCTCCCCGCGAAGCACTGGGTCCCGCGCACCCGGCCCGATCAACTGGCCCTGTGGATATCCGAGTTCATCACCGCGCACGAGGCGGGCGAGGGCGCCGTGGAGCAGCGCACATCGCTCGCGGCCCCGGCCGCGCAGGGGGAGTACGGGCAGCGCTTCGGCGGCCGGCTCGTCCTGGTCACGGGCGCGGCCAGCGGCATCGGGCGGGCGACGGCACTGGCCTTCGCCCGGGTCGGCGCCCGGGTCGTGGCGGTGGACCGGGACGCGGAGGGCGCGGCGCGGGTGGCCGAGGAGGCCCTGCGCGAAGGCGCCCCGGGGGCCTGGGCCGAGGCGGTGGACGTGAGCGACGAGCAGGCGATGGAGAAGCTCGCCGACCGGGTCGCCGCCGAGCACGGGGTGGTGGACGTCCTGGTCAACAACGCCGGTGTGGGCCTTGCCGGTTCGTTCCTGGACACGGGCACGGACGACTGGAAGCGGGTGCTGGACGTCAATCTGTGGGGTGTGATCCACGGCTGCCGGCTCTTCGGCCGGCAGATGGCGGAGCGCGGGCAGGGCGGCCACATCGTCAACACCGCCTCGGCGGCGGCGTTCCTGCCGTCCCGCACCCTGCCCGCGTACAGCACCTCGAAGGCGGCCGTGCTGATGCTCAGCGAGTGCCTGCGGGCGGAGCTGGCAGGCCAGGGCATCGGGGTGTCCGCGATCTGCCCCGGCATCGTCAACACCAACATCACCTCGACCTCCCGCTTCGCCGGGGTCGACGCGGCGGAGGAGGAGCGCCGGCAGAAGAAGTCCGCCCGGCTCTACGGGCTGCGCAACTATCCGCCGGAGAAGGTCGCGGAGGCGGTGCTGCGGGCCGTGGCGAGGAACCGGGCCGTGGCGCCGGTGACGCCCGAGGCCCGGGGCGCCCGGCTGCTGTCGCGGCTCTCCCCGAAGGCGCTGCGCGGCCTCGCCCGGCTCCAGCCGCCGCTGTGAGCGGGGCCGTCGCGGAGAGCCCGGCTCCCGGGGGACCGTCCGCCGAGTACCGGATCGAGGACCTGGCCCACCGCAGCGGGGCCACGGTCCGCACCATCCGCGCCTACCAGGACCGCGGGCTGCTGCCCAGGCCCGAGCGGCGCGGCCGGGCCAATGTGTACGGGGCGGCGCATCTGACCCGGCTGCGCCAGATCGCGGATCTGCTCGACCGGGGCTACACCCTGTCCTCCATCAAGGAGTTGCTGGAGGCGTGGGACGCGGGGCGGGGGCTCGGCGGTGTGCTCGGTCTCGTCGCCGAGGTCCAGGGCCCGTGGACGGACGAGGAGGCGACGCGGATCACCCGCGCCGAACTGGACGCGGCCTTCGGGGGCGCACCGGACGAACGGGCCCTGGCCGAGGCGGTGGAGCTCGGGGTGCTGGAGCGGATCCCGGGCGTCCGGGACGAGTTCCTGGTGCCGAGTCCCCAAGAGCTGGCGGTGGCAGTGGAGTTGCACGCCGAGGGTGTGCCGCTGCGGGCGATCTCCGGGCATCTGCGGGAACTTCGGCTCCAGGTCGAGCACATCGCCTCCCGTTTCCTGGAGTTCACCACCGAGCATGTCTTCGCCCGCTATCTGGAACACGGGCCGCCGAGCGATGCCGAGGCGGCGGAGGCGGCCTCGGTGGTGCGACGGCTCCGGCCGCTGGCACGGCAGACCGTGGACGCGGAACTCGCCCGCGCCATGCAGCTGTTCGCGACACGGCACCTGCGCCGGCACCTCGCTCCGGGGGAGACGGACGAACCAGCTTCCGGCACCCGTTCCGTCGCCCTTCCGGCCCAGGTGATCGACGGCGTGGAGCGGCTTGTTGGGGCCGAAGGGGTCGCGGAGTTCGTCGCCGCCGCGACCGAACGGGAGCTCAGGGCACGGGTGATGGACCGGCTGGCATCAAAGCACCACAAAAGCGGCACAGTTGATCAAGTGGGTTGAAAAGGAAGATCTGTTGTCCACAGAATGCTCAACCAACCTGTGGATAAAGCGAATTGACTGTGGATCAAACCTTTGGACCGAAATCAATTCGAGTGGCGGCCGCGATCTCGTCACGGCACTCTGACCCGATGGAACCGATGGAACCGATGAATCCGAAGGACCCGAGACCCGACGCTCCCCCGCCCGACGCACGCCGCACGGTGACGGTCTCGAAGTACCTCTCCAAGCACCTGCGGCACCAGCCGGAACGGATCGGCATCACCCTGGACGCCCAGGGCTGGGTGGCGATCGACGAGCTGATGCGGGCCGCGGCCGAGCACGGATTCCGCTTCACCCGCGCCGAACTCGACCGCGTCGTCGCCGTCAACGACAAGCGGCGCTTCACCGTCGACGGCGCCCGGATCCGGGCCAACCAGGGACACACGGTCGAGGTGGACCTCGGCCTGCCGCCCGCCGAGCCACCCGAGTACCTGTACCACGGCACGGTCGCCCGCAATCTGGACGCGATCCGTACCGAGGGGCTGCGCCCGATGGCCAGGCACGACGTGCATCTCTCCCCCGACCGCGAGACCGCGACCCGGGTGGGCGCGCGGCGCGGCCGCCCGGTCGTCCTCTCCGTGCACGCGGGTGCCCTGCACCGCGCCGGACACGTCTTCCGGGTCAGCGCGAACGGGGTGTGGCTGACGGCGTCGGTGCCCCCGGAGCACATCCGCTTCCCCGGGGCGTAGCCCGCGGCCGCCTGTGGCCCGGGCCGTGGCCGCTCAGTCCCCGAGCTGTGCCAGGCCCTCCGTGGCGATCCGCTCGAACACGTCCGGGTCGACCGCGAAGTCCGAGTCGGGGATCGGGGCGTGGATCACCAGCTCGGTGAAGCCCAGCTCACGGTGCCGGCCCGCGAAGTCGACGAAGGCGTCGACCGACTCCAGAGGCCGCGTCCGGTCCGGGGTGAACCCCGTGAGCAGGATCTTCTCGATCCCGGCGGGCTCCCGGCCGATCTCCGCGCACGCCGTGGCGAGGGCGTCCGCCTGCCGCCGCAGCGCCTCGCGCGACTCCTCCGGCGTCCCCGACTCGAAGAGCTTGGGGTCGCCCGTCGTCACCCACGCCTGCCCGTACCGGGCCGCCAGCCGCAGCCCGCGCGGGCCGGTGGCCGCCACCGCGAACGGCAGCCGGGGCCGCTGGACACAGCCCGGGATGTTGCGGGCCTCCACGGCCGAGTAGTACGTCCCCTCCTGCGAGACGTCCCCCTCGGTGAGCAGCCGGTCGAGCAGCGCCGTGAACTCGGCGAACCGGTCCGCCCGTTCCCTGGGCGACCACGGTTCCTGCCCGAGGGCGGTCGCGTCGAAGCCGACCCCGCCCGCCCCGATCCCGAGCACGATCCGCCCGTCGGAGACGTCGTCCAGCGAGATCAGGTCCTTGGCGAGGGTCACGGGGTGCCGGAAGTTCGGCGAGGTGACGAGGGTGCCCAGGCGCAGCCGGTCGGTGGCCGCGGCAGCCGCCGTCAGGGTGGGCACCGCACCGAACCACGGCCCGTCCCGGAAGGTCCGCCAGGACAGGTGGTCGTAGGTGTAGGCCGCGTGGAAGCCGAGCTGCTCGGCGCGCACCCACTCGGCGCGGCCGCCGTCGTGCCAGCGACGGACGGGGAGGATCACGGTGCTCAGACGCATGCCCCGAGCGTACGTCCCGTGCGCCGAGGGCCGCCGGGCAGGTGCGGGCAGGCATGAGGCCGGCGTTCGCCGAGCGGTGTGGGCAGGCGGGCGACGGTTCGCCGGGCCGGTGCGGGCAGGCCCCGGGGGCGGGGTCGGCCGGGGCGCGGACCGGCGGGCGCCGCTCCGCCGGTCGTCCCCGGGTGCGCCGGCACAGCCCGTGCCCGCGCGCTCACTCAAATGTGCGCCCCCTCGCACGCCCGTGCACCCCGTACGGAAGAATGACCGGGTGACCTCAGCTACCGATCCCCTGCCCCTGTCCACGGTCCCCCGGCTGATCGCCACCGATCTCGACGGGACGCTGCTGCGCGACGACAACTCCGTCTCGGACCGGACCGTCGCCGCGCTCGCCGCGGCCGAGGAGGCCGGGATCGAGGTCTTCTTCGTCACCGGCCGCCCGGCCCGCTGGATGGACGTGGTCAGTGACCATGTGCACGGACACGGTCTCGCCATCTGCGGAAACGGCGCGGCCGTCGTGGACCTGCACGACGGCGGCAGGCTGATCCAGGTCCGCGATCTGCCCCGGTCCACCGCGCTCGACGTGGTGCAGGCGCTGCGGGACGCGGTGCCCGGCACCTCCTTCGCCGTGGAGCTCTCCACCGGCATCCACTACGAGCCGGAGTACCCGCCCTTCCACCTCGACCCCGGCGCCACCGTCGCCACGGCGGAGAAGCTCCTCTACGAGGAGAAGCCGGAGGAGGCCGCGCCGGTGCTGAAGCTGCTGGCGCACCACACCGAACTGACCCCCGACGGGTTCCTCACGGCCGCCCGGGTCGCCGCGGGCGGGCACGCCTCGATCACGCGCTCCAGCCCCACCGCCCTGCTGGAGGTGAGCGGCCTCGGCGTCAGCAAGGCCAGCACCCTCGCCCTGTGCTGCGCGGAGCGCGGGATCTCCGCCGACGAGGTCGTCGCCTTCGGGGACATGCCCAACGACGTGGAGATGCTCTCCTGGGCCGGCACCTCCTATGCGATGGGCAACGCCCACCCGGACGTGGTCGCGGCGGCCTCCGGGCGCACGGTGGCCAACAACGAGGACGGCGTCGCGGTCGTCATCGAGGAGATCATCGAGCGGCAGCGGCAGCACCGCTGAGCCGGGGCGGGCCCGGGCACGCTCAGGCCGGGCGGCGCGGGACCCGGCCGCCTGCTCAGAGCGGCACACCACGGGCCCGCAGCCACGGCCCCGGGTCCACTCCGGAGCCGAGGTGCGGGGTGAGCCGCACCTCGAAGTGCAGATGCGGGCCGGTGGAGTTGCCGGTCGTACCGGCCTGGCCGATCCACTGCCCGGGCCGCACCCGCTCCCCCTGGTCGACCGTGACCCCGGCGAGGTGCGCGTACTGCGAGTAGTAGCCGCCCGGGTGCTGGACCACGATCTCGATGCCGAAGCCGCCGCCGCAGCGCACCGACGCCACCCGGCCCGCCCCCACCGAACGCACCGGCGCGCCGATGCCCACGGCGAAGTCCTGCCCGGTGTGCCGGTGGGCCCAGCGCTCCCCGGTGCTGTCGAAGCCGGCGGACAGGCGGTACCGCTCCACCGGCGCCACCCAGTCGGGGCCGTTCTCCGGCAGCGGCGGCTGCTCCAGCCGGACCGCGCCCCGGCAGGAACCGGCGGCCACACTGCTGTCGGCCTCGCCCTGGAGCCGCCACTGGGCCGTCTCCAGTTTCGTCTCGATGCCCCGCCGCACGGCCGCGAGCCGGGCCTCGCGCACCGCGAGGGACCGCCACGCCTTCCGTGCCTTCTTCTCGTCCCCGGCGATCCGCCGCTCCGCGCGCCGGGTGTCGTCCAGCAGCCGGTTGAGGGCGCGTTCGGCCTGGGCCGCGGCGTGGTAGCTGCGGAACAGGGTGTCCGGGTCGTCGACGAGGAGCAGGCGCGCGGCCCGGGCGAGGGAGCCGCCGGTGCGGTACTGCTCACGGGCCACCCCGCCGAGGGCGTCGTGCAGGGCGCCGAGCCGGTCCCGCTGCACGGTGAGGCGCGCCTGGAGGCGGTTCGCCGCGGCGCGCTGCTTGTCGGCGGCCCGGCGGCCGCGTTCGTACTGCTCGGTGGCGCGCGCGGCCTCCTCGTAGAGCCGCGCCACAGCGACGGCGGTGGGCGGTTCGGGGCCGTCGTGCGAGGGGGCGGGCGGGGCCGGGGAGCCGCCGGGGCCGGGCGCGGGCGGGGTGTCACCGCCCGCGCCCGAGGCGGACGGCGCGTCACCTCCGGGGCCCGGCTGCTCCCCCGCACCGCCCGGCCGGGAGCCGCCCGCCTCCGGGGTGCCCGGCCCCTCGGCCGGCGGTTCCGGGTCGGCGGCCGGGGTCACCGGCACGGTCGCGTCGGCAGCCACCACGGCGTGCGCGGGGCGCTGGCGGGCGGCGGCCGCGGCGGGCGCCGGCGCACCCAGAAGCGTGCACAGCACCACCGGGAGGATGATCATCCGATCTCGGCGTCTCAAGCACATCCACGGATCGTGACCCGGCACCGCCACCGGGCCCGGGGACACGCCGCGCCCTTGGGGCCACCCGGCCCAACGGGCACCGCTTCCCGGGCGACGGAAGCAGGCAGCCGGCCGCCCGGCATCGCCCACGCCCACGGGCCGCCGGCCGCCCGGCATCGCCCACAAACAGCCCGCCCCGGACGGGCTACCGCGGGGCCTCCCAGACGACCGTGGTGCCCGCGCCACCCGGGCCGATGCCGGGGCCGACGCGGCTCGACCCGCCCAGGGACTCGGCCCGCCGCGCCAGATTGCGCAGCCCGCTGCGGCGGCCGCCGTCCGGTACGCCGACACCGTCGTCGGCCACCGACAGGCGCACGCCCCCGGTGCCGTCCGGAAGTTCGGCCGTCGCGTCGACGACCACCTCGATCCGGCCGGCCGCCGCATGCCGGAACGCGTTGGACAGGGCCTCCCGCAGGGCGGCGATCAGGTTCTTGCCGGCCGGCTCCCCGACCTCCTCGTCGACCGGTCCCACGAAGCGGTGTTCCGGCCGGAAGCCGAGCGGCACCGCTGCCGTGCCGATCTCCCTCAGGACCCGGTCGCACAGCCCCGACGGCGCGTCCCCGGGGTCCGGTTGCAGGGCGAAGACGGCGCTGCGGATCTCCCGGATGGTCGTGTCCAGTTCGCCGACGGCCTGCTCCACGCCCTCCCGGACCACCGCGGAGCCGGTGGTCCGCCGGGCGCGCTCCAGCAGCATCCCGGCGGTGAACAGGCGCTGGATGACGAGGTCGTGGAGATCGCGGGCGATCCGGTCCCGGTCCTGGAGGACGGCGAGCCGCTGCCGGTCCCGCTGGGTCTCCGCCGTCATGAGCGCGAGCGCGGCCTGCGCCGCGAACCGGGTCGCGAAGGTGCGCTCGGCGGCGGTGAAGCCGCGTCCGCCGTGGCGCCGGGGGAGGGCCAGCGCCCCGAGGACCCGGCCCCCACTGCTCAGCGGCAGCAGCATGCCCGGTCCGAAGGTCCCCGCGAGGCCGGTGCCGGCCAGCCGCGGATCGGTGGCCGAGTCCGTCACGAAGACGGCCTCCCCCGCGAGCAGTCGTTCAACGGCGGCGGCCCGCGCGGGGATCACCACCCCCAGCAGTTCCGGCACGGCGCCCGGCGCCCCGGCGGTCCCCGGCGGGCGCTCCCAGGACACCGCGACGACCTCCAGCCCGCCGCCGTCCGCCGGCAGCAGGACGACCCCGGCCGCCGCGTCGGCCAGCCGCCGCGCCTGCTCCGCGACGACGGTGAGCGCCTCGTCCGCGTCGCCGCCGGACAGCAGCGCGGTCGTGACCGCGACGGCTCCGTCGATCCAGTGCTCGCGCTGCCGGGCCGCCTCGCGGAGGCGGGCGTTCCGCACCGCGATGCCCGCCTCCGTGGCGAGCACCCGCACCATGTGCAGATCGTCCTCGGTGAACTCCCGGCCGCCCGTCTTCTCGGTCAGATAGAGGTTGCCGAACACCTCGCCGTGCACCCGGACGGGCACCCCGAGGAAGGTCCGCATCGGCGGGTGCCCGGGCGGGAAGCCGGCCGCCCGGGGGCCGTCCGCCAGATCCGCCAGCCGCAGCGGCGCCGGGTCGTGGATCAGTGCCCCGAGGAGCCCTCGGTGCCCGTCGGGCCGTCGGCCGATCGCCTCCCCGACCTCGGCGCCCACGCCATGGGTGACGAAGTCGGACAGCCCCCGGCCGTCCGGGTCCACGACTCCGAGGGCCGCGTAGCGGGCGTCCGTCAGCTCGGCCGCGGCACGGCAGACCCGGTCCAGGGTGGACCGGAGGTCGGGCCCGGCGCCGATCGACCGCATGGCCTCCAGCAGTCGCGGGACCCGGGCCGCCGGTCCGGTGGGCAGACCCGCGACCTCGTCCCGCTCCCCCGGCGACCCGGCGGACGGAGGTGCCGGAGACGGTGAGGCGGACGAGGACGACGAGGAGAGTGACGGTGACGGCTGCGGCGACCCGGTCATGGGCCGAGCCTAATGAGGACTTTTCGCCATAGAAAGTGGTTATTCCTCCACACCCCGCGGCTCCACCGCGTCCACCGCCCGCTCCCGGTCCCGCATCGCCCGCAACGGCCCGTCGACGAGGACGAGTTCCTCGTACGTCCCGCGCTGGACGACCCGTCCGCCGTCCAGGACGACGATCTCGTCCACCGCCTCCAGCCCGCGCAGCCGGTGGGTGATCAGCACGGTCGCCCGGCCCGCGCCCGTCCGGCCCCGGGTCGCGGCCAGCAGATCCGCCGTGAGGGCGTCCGCCGTGGCCTGGTCCAGGTGCTCGGCCGGCTCGTCCAGCACCAGGACGGGGAAGTCCGCGAGGAGCGCGCGGGCCAGGGCGAGCCGCTGCCGCTGGCCGCCCGAGAGGCGGGCGCCATGCTCTCCGACCAGGGTGTCCAGACCGTCGGGCAGCGCCTCCGCCCAGTCGAGCAGCCGCGCGGCCGCCAGGGCGCGCCGCAGGTCCTCCTCGTTCGCTTCGGGACGCGCGAGGCGCAGGTTCTCCCGGAGGGAGCTGTCGAAGAGATGGGCGTCCTGGGCGCACAGGCCCACCAGTCGGCGCACCGCGTCGCCCGCCAGGGCGTCCGCGGCCGTCCCGCCGAGGGTGTACGTCCCGGACTCCGCGTCCAGGAACCGCAGCAGCACCTGGGCCAGGGTGGTCTTGCCGGACCCGGACGGGCCGACGACGGCGATCCGGCGCCCGGGGGTGAGGGTGAGGTCGACCCCGTCCAGGGCGGGCGGCTCCTGCCCGGGATGGCGGGCGCCGAGCCCGCGCAGGACCAGCGGGAAGGCGGTCGTCGGCGGGGTCGCGGGGTGCTCGGGCTCGCGCACCGGCTCGGGGGCGTCGAGGATCTCGTGCACCCGCTCGGCGCTGCGCTCGACCCGGCGGCGGTACTGCACGGCGAGCGGCAGTCCGGCCACCGTCTCGAAGGCGGCCAGCGGGGTCAGCACGACGACCGCGAGACAGACCCCGGAGAGCCCGCCGTCGTGCACCGCCCGCACTCCGGCGATCGCGGCGGCGCTCACGGTCAGTCCGCAGACAAGGGCCGACAGGCCGCCGCCGAGGGCGGTGGCCGCCGCTCCCCGGGCGGCGATCGAGGTGAGCCGGGCGTCGGCCGCCCCGACCACGGCCAGCCGCCGGTCGCGGGCGCCCGCGACGGTGAGTTCGGCGGTGCCGCGCAGCAGATCGACCACCGCGGTGGCCAGTTCGCCCCGCGCGGGCGCCAGTTGACGCTCCGCCCGCCGGGCCACGGCTCCGCCGGCCAGCGGGACGCCGACGCCGGCGAGGAGCAGCCCCACCGCGAGGACCGCGCCCGCGGCCGGCACCAGCCATCCGGTGAAGACGACGGCCGCGGTGCCGACCACGGCCGCCCCCGCGGCGGGCAGCATCCAGCGCAGCCAGTAGTCCTGGAGGGCATCCACATCGGCGACCAGCCGCGACAGCAGATCGCCCCGGCGGGTGCGCCGCAGCCCGGCGGGGGCGATCCCTTCCAGCCGGCGGTAGACCGCGACCCGTGTCTCGGCGAGCATCCGCAGCACCGCGTCGTGGGAGACCAGGCGTTCGGCGTAGCGGAAGACGGCCCGGCCGATGCCGAAGGCCCGGGTCGCCGTGACGGCGATCATCAGATAGAGCACGGGTGGCTGTTCGGAGGCCCGGGAGATCAGCCACCCGGAGACCGCCATCAGACCCACGGCGGAGGCGAGCGCGAGCGACCCCAGCAGCAGGGCGAGGGCCAGTCGGCCGCGCATTCCGTGCGCCGCCGCCCGGACCCGGAGCAGGGGCGACCGCGCCGTCCGGGCCGCCGGTGCCACGGCGCCCAGCGGGAGCGCGTCGACGGCGGCCCGGCCCGCCACGGGCGGCGCGAGAGGGACGGCCGCCTCGGGCGCAGGCCCGCCGGCCACGCCCAGCGCACGTTCCCCAGCCGGGACGGGCCCGCGCTCCCCGGCCGCGACGGACGCCCGCTTCCCGGCCGGGGCCGGTACCTCCGCGCGGCTGAGGGCGACCACGCGGTCGGCCACGGCCAGCAGCGCCGGACGGTGGACGACGAGGAGGACCGTGCGGTCCCGGGCGAGCCGGGCGACCGCGTCGACGATGCCCGCCTCGGTCTCGCCGTCCAGCGCGGCCGTCGGCTCGTCGAGCAGGACGACGGGCCGGTCGGCGAGGAACGCCCGGGCGAGGGCGAGCCGTTGGCGCTGTCCGGCGGAGAGTCCGGCGCCGTCCTCACCGAGGAGGGTGGCGGCGCCCAGCGGGAGCGCGTCGGTGAACTCCTCCGCCCCCGCCTGCCGCAGGGCCTCGCGGACCGTGTCGTCGTCGGCGTCCGGGCGGGCGAGGCGCACATTGTCGGCGATCGTCCCGGCAAACAGATAGGGGCGCTGGGGGACCCAGGCGATCCGGGCCCGCCACTCCTCCGGGTCGAGACCGGCCAGGTCCGTCCCGCCGACCAGGACCCGGCCCTCGTCCGGCGCGGTGAACCCGAGCAGCACATCGAGGAGGGTGGACTTCCCGCTGCCGCTCTCCCCGACCAGCGCGACCGTCTCGCCGGGCTCCACCACCAGATGGGCGTGGTCCGGCGCGGCCTCGATGCGGCCCGGGTGGCGCACCGAGACCCCGTCGACCTCGATCCGGAGGTGGTCCGGGACCGGTGCGGTGCCGGGAGCCCTCCGTTCGGTCTCCAGGACCTCGAAGATCTCCTCGGCGGCCGACAGCCCCTCCGCCGCCGCGTGGTACTGCGCGCCCACCTGGCGCAGGGGGAGGTACGCCTCGGGGGCGAGGATCAGGATGACCAGCCCGGTGTAGAGGTCGAGACCGCCGTGGACCAGCCGCATGCCGATGGTCACGGCGACCAGGGCGACGGAGAGCGTCGAGAGCAGTTCCAGTGCGAAGGAGGAGAGGAAGGCGATCCGCAGGGTGCGTACCGTCGCCCGTCGGTACTGGGAGGTGATCTCCCGGATCGACTCCGCCTGCGCCTTGGCGCGCCCGAAGACCTTCAGGGTCGGCAGCCCGGCCACCACGTCCAGGAAGTGCCCGGACAGCCGGGACAGCAGCCGCCACTGACGGTCCATCCGGTTCTGGGTGGCCCACCCGATGAGGACCATGAAGACCGGGATCAGGGGCAGGGTCACCACGATGATGGCCGCCGAGACCCAGTCCTCCGTGACGATCCGCGCCAGGACCGCTACCGGCACCACGACCGCGAGCCCGAGCTGCGGCAGATAGCGGGCGAAGTAGTCGTCCAGGGCGTCGATCCCGCGGGTGGCGAGGGCCGCCAGGGAGCCGCTGCGCTGGCCGCTGAGCCAGCCCGGTCCCAGTCCGGAGGCGTGTTCCAGAAGCCGGCCGCGCAGTTCGGACTTGACCGCCGCGCTGGCCCGGTGGGCCGCGAGTTCGGTGAGCCAGGCCACCATGGCCCGGCCCACCGCGACGACCGCCAGCAGGACCAGGGGCCGCACAAGGCCGTCCGCCGACAGCCCCCGCTGGAAGCCGCCGACGACGATCTCGGCGATCAGCATGGCCTGGGCCACGACCAGGGCGGCGCCGAGCAGGCCGAGAGCCACCACGGCCACCAGGAAGAACCGGGTGGCGCGGGCGTACCGCAGCAGACGCGGATCGATCGGTTTCACGTGAAACATCCCCTCGCTAGTGCGAGTCGGCCAGGTGCTGGGTGCCGATCCGCTTCCGGAACACCCAGTACGTCCAGCCCTGGTAGAGCAGCACCAGGGGGGTGGCGAGGGCGGCCAGCCAGGTCATGATCTTCAGGGTGTAGGGGCTCGACGAGGCATTGGTGACCGTGAGGCTCCAGGACGGGTCCAGCGTGGAGGGCATGACGTTCGGGAAGAGCGTGAGGAAGAGCATCGCCACGGCGGCCGCGATCGTGATGCCGGAGAGGGCGAAGGACCAGCCCTCCCGTCCGGCCCGGACGGCTCCGATCGCGCCGAGGAGCGCGACGACCGCGACGGCCATCGCGACCAGGCTGCCGGCGTCTCCCCGCATCGCCTGCGTCCAGAGAAGGAAGGCCAGGGCCACCACCGAGGTCAGCGCGCCCAGCTTCAGGGCCAGCGCGCGGGCCCGCGCCCGGATGTCGCCCACGGTCTTCAGGGCCGCGAACACCGCCCCGTGGAAGGTGAACAGGGTCAGCGTCACCAGGCCGCCGAGCAGGGCGTAGGGGTTGAGCAGATCCAGGAGTCCGCCGACGTACTCCTTCTCGGCGTCGATCGCGACCCCTCGGACGATATTGCCGAAGGCGACCCCCCACAGAAACGCGGGCAGCAGGGAGGTCCAGAAGATCGCGTGTTCCCAGTTGGTCTGCCAGCGGTCCTCGGCGCGCTTGTGCCGGTACTCGAAGGCCACTCCGCGCACGATCAGGCAGACGAGGATCAGCAGCAGGGGGAGGTAGAAGCCGGAGAAGAGGGTGGCGTACCAGTCGGGGAAGGCGGCGAAGGTGGCGCCGCCGGCGGTCAGCAGCCACACCTCGTTGCCGTCCCAGACCGGTCCGATGGTGTTGATCAGCACCCGGCGCTCGGCCCGGTCACGGGCGAGCAGCTTGGTGAGCACGCCGACACCGAAGTCGAAGCCCTCCAGGAAGAAGTAGCCGGTCCACAGGACGGCGATGAGTACGAACCAGACGTTGTGGAGTTCCATGCCTCAACAGCTCCTCAGCGGTCTCGGACGAGGCGGTGTCAGGGGGAGCCGGTCTCAGTACGAGAAGGCCATCGGCCGGTCGGGGTCGCGGTCGTCGCCGCCGATCCGGGTGGGCGGGTTGAGGTCGGCCTCGGTCAGCTCGGGCGGCCCGGCCTTGGCGTACTTCACCAGCAGCTTCACCTCGATCACGGCGAGCACCGCGTACAGGAGGGTGAAGACGGTCATGGAGATCAGCACCTCGGTCATGGAGACACCGGGGGAGACCGCGTCCTCGGTGCGCAGCACGCCGTAGACCACCCAGGGCTGGCGGCCCATCTCGGTGAAGATCCAGCCCCAGGAGCTGGCGATCAGCGGGAAGGTCATGGTCAGCAGGGCGATCCGCCAGTACCAGCCGGTGAGCCTCGGGCCGAGGGCCTTCTTCCGGAACGGCACCAGATGCGGCACCTCGTCCTCGCCCGTCCGCATCGCCGCCGGCAGCAGGAACTTCCGGCGGGTGAGCCAGAGCCCGATCATGCCGATGGTCAGGGAGGTCATCCCGAAGCCGATCATCCAGCGGAAGCCCCAGTAGGCGACGGGGATGTTGGGCCGGTAGTCACCGGGCCCGTACTTCTCCTGCTCGGCCTTGTTGATGTCGTTGATGCCGGGGACATGGGAGTCGAAGTCGCCGTGGGCCAGGAAGGACAGCAGGCCGGGGATCTCGACGGCGACCTCGTTGTGGCCGGCGTCGACGTCGCCGTAGGCGAAGAGGGAGAAGGGGGCGGGCGCCTCCCCGTCCCACAGCGCCTCGGCGGCCGCCATCTTCATCGGCTGCTGCTGGAACATGACCTTGCCGAGGAGGTCGCCGCTGACGGCGGTCAGCAGACCAGCGACCGTGACGGTGACCAGCCCGAGGCGGAGGGAGGTGCGCATCACCGGGATGTGCCGGCGGCGGGCGAGGTGGTACGCGGCGATGCCGACCATGAACGCCCCGCCGACCAGGAAGGCGGCGGTGATGGTGTGGAAGAACTGGGTGAGGGCGGTGTTCTGGGTGAGCACCAGCCAGAAGTCGGTCAGCTCGGCCCGGCCGCGCTCCTCGTTGATGCGGTAGCCGACCGGGTGCTGCATCCAGGAGTTGGCGGCCAGGATGAAGTAGGCGGAGAGGATGGTGCCGATCGACACCATCCATATGCAGGCGAGGTGGATCTTCTGGGGCAGCTTGTCCCAGCCGAAGATCCACAGGCCGATGAAGGTCGACTCGAAGAAGAAGGCGATCAGGGCCTCGAAGGCGAGCGGGGCGCCGAAGATGTCGCCGACGAAGCGCGAGTAGTCCGACCAGTTCATCCCGAACTGGAACTCCTGGACGATGCCCGTCACCACACCCATCGCGATGTTGATCAGGAACAGCTTGCCCCAGAACTTGGTCGCTCCGAGGTACTTCTCCTTGCCGGTCCGCACCCAGGCGGTCTGCAGCCCGGCCGTGAGCGCGGCCAGCGAGATCGTCAGCGGGACGAAGAGGAAGTGGTAGACGGTGGTGATGCCGAACTGCCAGCGCGACAGGGTCTCCGGCGCCAGTGCGAGGTTCAGATCCACGTCGTCTCTCCTTACGTCGGCGTGGTGACCGAGGCAGCCCGCCCCTGTGCATACCGGTTCATTACCGGAGGAACACGGGCGCGCTTGTGAACGCGTTCACATTCACAAGCATTATGGCGCACACGAAATCCGAAGGTCGTACCGGGGTCCGGTGACCCCCGCCACACCGGCTCCGGCCGAAAGCCGAACACCCCGCGAGCCGTGCGCTCGCGGGGTGTTCGGGACCGCCCGCCACGGGGCGGCGGGGCCCGGAGGTGGTCCGGGCCTGAAGCCTCCTGGGCCCGGGGCCCGGAGGATCTTCGGTCCGGGTCCTGAAGCTCAGAGGGTCTTGCGGAAGGTCTCGGCCGTCTGCAGGAAGAGGTCGTTGGCCTCGCACTCGCCGATGGTGACCCGCACGCCCTCACCGGCGAACGGCCGCACCACCACCCCCGCCTGCTCGCACGCCGCGGCGAAGTCCAGGGTGCGCTCGCCGAGCCGCAGCCAGACGAAGTTGGCCTGGGTCTCGGGCACGGTCCAGCCCTGGCGCACCAGCCCCTCGTAGACCCGGGTCCGCTCGCCGATCAGCGAACCCACCCGGCCCAGCAGCTCGTCCTCGGCGCGCAGCGAGGCCACCGCCGCGTCCTGCGCGAGCTGCGAGACGCCGAACGGCATCGCCGTCTTGCGCAGCGCCGCCGCGACCGGCTCATGGGCGACGGCGAACCCGACCCGCAGACCGGCCAGCCCGTACGCCTTGGAGAAGGTCCGCAGCACGGCCACGTTCGGGCGCTCCCGGTAGATCTCCAGGCCGTCGGGGACCTCCGGGTCCCGGATGAACTCGCGGTACGCCTCGTCCAGCACCACCAGCACGTCCGAGGGGACCCGGTCGAGGAAGCGTTCCAGCTCGGCCCGGCGCACCACGGTGCCGGTCGGGTTGTTGGGGTTGCAGACGAAGATCAGCCGGGTCCGCTCGGTGACCGCGTCCGCCATCGCGTCCAGGTCGTGCACATCGCCCCCGGTCAGGGGCACGGGCACCGAGGTCGCTCCGCTGATCTGGGTGATGATCGGGTACGCCTCGAAGGAGCGCCAGGCGTAGATCACCTCGTCGCCCGGCCCGGAGGTGGACTGGAGCAGGGACTGCGCCACACCGACCGAGCCGGTGCCCGTCGCCACGTGCTCGGCGGGGACGCCGAAGCGTTCCGCCAGCTCGTTGGTCAGGGCGGTGCAGGCCATGTCCGGGTAGCGGTTGAACTTCTCCGCGGCCGCGACGGCACTCTCCATCACCCCGGGCAACGGCGGATAGGGGTTCTCGTTGGAGGACAGCTTGAAGGCCACGGGCCCGCCCGCCGCCGCCGGCTTGCCCGGCTTGTACGTGGGAATGCCGTCCAGCTCGGCCCGAAGCCTGGGGCTCTTCTCGCTCACCGCGGGTCCTCCTCGACCGTTCGGCCGGCTCGTACCGCCGCCTGCGCGGTGCCGCTCGCCGACTCGTGCTCACCAATACTGCTCACCTTATGAGGATTCCCGGCCGGTGCGAATGGCCGGAGCCGAGGAAGGCAGGACCGGAGCCGAGGAAGGGCCGGGGAAGGGGGGAGCGCGAACCCCTGGCGCGCGCCGGTGGCTCACTCCGTGGCGCGCGTCCCCCGTAGTGGTGAGTTGAGACCTCTTCGCAACATGGAACCCTCGGCAGGCGCACGCGCCCCTGCACACCGAACATCATGTCAAGGTGGCTCAACTCCCTTGATTTGCAAGGACATTGATCATTAACGATCATGCAGAAACGTGCCTGTCAACGCGTGCATATGCGACCGGCCAGACCCACCGCGCGAGCCCTACTATCGGCACGCCATGACAGCAGCAGGGAAGCACCAGGTGAGCCGGACGGACACATCCCACGGGGGCAATCGGCAGGCGCGCGCGGGCATCAGGGACGTCGCCACCGCCGCCGGGGTCTCGATCACAACGGTCTCCGACGCGCTCAACGGGAAGGGCAGACTCCCCGATGCCACCCGTCGGCACGTCCGCGAGGTCGCCGACCGGCTGGGCTACCGCCCCTCCGCCGCGGCCCGCACCCTCCGCACGGGGAAGTCGGGCTTAATCGGTCTGACCGTGACCACCTACGGGGATGAACCTTTCACCTTCACGGAGTTCGCCTACTTCGCGGAGATGGCCAGAGCGGCGACCTCGGCCGCCCTGGCCCGCGGCTACGCCCTCGTCATCCTCCCCGCCACCTCCCGCCACGACGTCTGGTCGAACGTGGCCCTGGACGGCACCGTGGTCATCGACCCCTCCGACGAGGACCCGGTCGTCAGCGAGCTGGTCCGCCAGGGGCTGCCCGTCGTCTCCGACGGCCGCCCGGCCGGCAGCCTGCCGGTCACCGCCTGGGTGGACAACGACCACGAGGCGGCCGTCATCGACCTCCTCGACCACCTCGCGGACGCGGGGGCGCGCCGGATCGGCCTGCTCACCGGCACCAGCACGGACACGTACACCCATCTGTCGACGACCGCCTACCTCAACTGGTGCGAGCGCGTCGGGCAGGACCCGGTCTACGAGTCCTATCCGGCCCACGACCCCTGCGCGGGGGCCGTCGCGGCCGACCGGCTGCTCGCCCGGCCCGACCGCCCGGACGCGGTCTACGGGCTCTTCGACCCCAACGGCACGGACCTGCTGGCCGCCGCCCGGCGCTACGGCCTGCGAGTGCCCGAGGACCTGCTGCTGGTGTGCTGCAGCGAGTCGGTCGTGTACGCCGCGACCGAGCCGCCGATCACCACCCTGTCCCTCAAGCCCCGCCGCATCGGCACCGCGGTGGTCCAGCTCCTGATCGACGCCATCGAGGGCGTGGAGCACGACGGGCCCATCGAACAGGTGATACCGACCGAACTGATCGTCAGGACCTCCTCCCAGCGCCGCCCTCCGCGTACCACCGTCAGCGCGCCGCGGTCCCCGGAGAAGGGCTGAGTCGTGTGCGGGAGTTGTCCGCCGGACCAGGGCCGGACACCTCCTGCCCCAGGGAGTGTCCGGAAGGTCGTGCCGTTCGCCCGGACGCCGCGAACCAGGCGAGACGTTCCGGACACGACCCAGGTCCGGACCTTCTCAATTGGGATGAAACAGTCGATGAACCAGGGGTGCGGCACGATTCATCACCCCTGGTGCGTCACACACCGCCTGGCTCATTCCTATGATGGGCGAACGACACCGCGGACCACCCCGACCAGGCTGGGCCGAGAGGTGAACGGCGGCGCGACGGTGGTGGAGGGGTCGATGACTCAGGGGGCCGGTCAAGGACCCGTGGTGCGGACGGCGACACTGCGCGACTTCCGCGTACCCCCGTACGCGCAGGTGCCCGTGCAGTCGCAGTCCGTGGACCCCGGACACGCCGCCCACCCGGGCAACGCCTTCCCCGACGGCGAGACCCCCGAGGGCTACACCCCCACCGAGCGCAACCTCCCGGTGATCGGCAGCGGCGGCGGCCCCGGCGACACCGTCCAGGTCGTCGTCGACCCCGAGGAGCAGCCCGCGCCCGCCGCGAACGGCGGCCTCGGCCCCCTCTACGTCGTCGGGGACGTCCACGGCTACCTGGAGGAACTCGTCGCGGCCCTCGCCGAGAAGGGCCTGATCGACGCCGACCTCCACTGGGCCGCGGGCAACGCCCGGCTCTGGTTCCTCGGCGACTTCACCGACCGGGGCCCCGACGGCATCGGCGTCATCGACCTGGTCATGCGCCTCTCCGCCGAGGCCGCGGCCGCCGGCGGGTACTGCAAGGCCCTCATGGGCAACCACGAGCTGCTGCTCCTCGGCGCCAAGCGCTTCGGCGACACCCCGGTCAACTCCGGCGCCGGCACCGCCACCTTCCAGGCCGCCTGGCTCCTCAACGGCGGCCAGAAGTACGACATGGACCGCCTCCAGGACGTCCATCTCCAGTGGATGTCCCGCCTCGACGCCATCGTCGAGGAGGACGGCCACCTGCTGCTGCACTCGGACACCACCGCGTACCTGGACTACGGCTCCACCGTCGAGGACGTCAACGACGCCGTACACGAGGTCCTGACGGCCAACGACGCCGACCAGTGCTGGGACCTGTTCCGCAAGTTCACCAAGCGCTTCGCCTTCCGCGACGAGGGCGGCCCCGACGCCGTGCGCGAGCTGCTCGCGGCCTACGGCGGCAGCCGCGTGGTGCACGGCCACAGCCCGATCCCCTACCTCCTCGGCGAAGTGGGCACCGAGGACGGCGAGGACGGCGAGCGCCCGGCGGTCGAGGGACCGCACGTCTACGCGGACGGTCTCGCCATCGCGATGGACGGCGGAGTGACCATGGCCGGAAAGCTTCTGGTGCAACAGCTCCCCTTGCAGGACTGATCCGCTTCCCCACAGGCGATTTACGGAAACCCTCTGTCACCCTGCGCCGGAACCGCTCTACCATCGGGTCATCCGTAGCAGGCTCTCCTCCGTTTCCGCCCGACTGCCCGGTCCCCACCGGTCGATCCGGCCCTACGGAGCATCGGGGGATGCACATGAACAGCGCTCCGCACCTGCTGAACGAGGACCGCGCCGACTATGAGCGGGTCCTCGCCGAGGCACTGCGCACCGCCCACGAGGACCGGGATCCGGCCACCGTGGGAGCGCGCCTGACCAGTGAACAGCTGCGCGCCACGGCCCTGAACGCGACGGCCCTGATCACGGCCGCCGCGGCGGCCGAGTACGACCAGTACGTGAAGCTGCGCGCCGAGAGCCGCTCCGCCACGGCCGCGGGCGTCCTCGCGCCCGCCGTCGGCGGGGCCGGGGAGGCGGGCGCGGGCGTGGCGGCGGTGGCCGCCGTCCTCGCCCCGCTACTGGCCGGCACCGCGGCGGCGATCCTGCTGATCGTCGGCTATCTGCTGAAGATGCTCAGCCCGCCGCCGCCCTTCGCCGACACCCTGCTGTCGACCGGCTGGGTGTTCGGCGCGCTCACCGCCGCCGCGATCCTGGTGGCCGCCGTCGCCCTGCTGCTCACGGCGCTGCGCAACGACGCCAGCCATGTCGCCGACGGCGGCGGGCCGGACCGGGTGCCCGAGGAGGTGGCCCTCGCCCGGGACGCCTGGTGCGAAGCGCTGCTGCACCGGGGCATGCTGCCCTTCCTGCGCGCGGCCCTCGCGGAGCAGCGGCCCGCGAAGACGGCCGTGGACCCGCCGCGTTCCACGAGCCGGATACCGAAGATCGGCTACAGCGGTCCGGACTTCTCCAGCCCCGCCGAGGGCCGGAGCACGGACCGCCGGCCGACCTTCAGCAGCCCGGACTTCTCCAGCCCCGACTTCGGCGGCCCGGAACACCAGCCGGACTGACCGCCCGCGCCCCGCCCAGGTCGCGGCGGGGCGGCGGCCGGTGCCGGGGCCGGAGACGGGGCCGGAGGCGGCGGCTCCCCCGGGGCCCGGTGCGCCGGTCAGTCCGCCAGCGGCAGATAGACCCGGTTGCCCGCCGCGGCGAACTCCGCGGACTTCTCCGCCATCCCCGCCTCGATCTCCTCCTGGCTGCCGCCGTGCTTGCGCCGGATGTCCTGGGAGATCTTCATCGAGCAGAACTTCGGCCCGCACATCGAGCAGAAGTGCGCGGTCTTCGCCGGCTCCGCGGGCAGCGTCTCGTCGTGGAACTCCCGCGCCGTGTCCGGGTCGAGGGCCAGGTTGAACTGGTCCTCCCAGCGGAACTCGAAGCGGGCGTCGGAGAGCGCGTCGTCCCACTCCTGGGCGCCCGGGTGCCCCTTCGCCAGGTCCGCCGCGTGCGCCGCGATCTTGTAGGTGATCACACCGGTCTTCACGTCGTCGCGGTCCGGCAGCCCCAGGTGCTCCTTGGGGGTGACGTAGCAGAGCATCGCGGTGCCCCACCAGGCGATCATGGCCGCGCCGATGCCCGAGGTGATGTGGTCGTACGCCGGGGCGACATCGGTGGTCAGCGGGCCCAGGGTGTAGAACGGCGCCTCCTCGCAGATCTCCTGCTGGAGGTCGATGTTCTCCTTGATCTTGTGCATCGGGACATGGCCCGGGCCCTCGATCATGGTCTGCACGTTGTGCCGCTTGGCGATGGTGTTCAGCTCGCCGAGCGTCCTCAACTCGGCGAACTGCGCCTCGTCGTTGGCGTCCGCGATCGAGCCGGGCCGCAGGCCGTCGCCGAGGGAGTACGTCACGTCGTACGCGGCGAGGATCTCGCAGAGCTCCTCGAAGTTCTCGTACAGGAAGGACTCCTTGTGGTGCGCCAGGCACCACGCGGCCATGATCGAGCCGCCGCGGGAGACGATGCCCGTCTTGCGGCGCGCGGTGAGCGGGACATAGCGCAGCAGCACACCGGCGTGCACCGTCATGTAGTCGACGCCCTGCTCCGCCTGCTCGATGACCGTGTCCTTGTAGATGTCCCAGGTCAGGTCCTCGGCCCGGCCGTCCACCTTCTCCAGGGCCTGGTACAGCGGCACGGTGCCGATGGGCACCGGGGAGTTGCGCAGCACCCACTCGCGGGTGGTGTGGATATTGCGGCCGGTGGACAGGTCCATGACCGTGTCGGCGCCCCAGCGGGTCGCCCAGGTCATCTTCTCGACCTCCTCCTCGATGGAGGAGGTGACGGCGGAGTTGCCGATGTTGGCGTTGACCTTCACCAGGAACCGCTTGCCGATGATCATCGGCTCGATCTCCGGGTGGTTGACGTTGGCGGGCAGCACGGCCCGGCCGGCCGCGATCTCCTCCCGCACCACCTCGGGCGCCACGTTCTCCCGGACGGCCACGTACTCCATCTCGGGCGTGATCTCGCCCCGGCGTGCGTACGCGAGCTGGGTCACCGCGGCCCCGCCGCGGCCGCGCCGGGGCTGGCGCGGACGGCCGGGGAAGACCGCGTCCAGGTTCCGCAGCCCGCCGCGCGGGGAGGTGTGCTTGATGCCGTCGTCCTCGGGGCGCACGGGGCGGCCCGCGTACTCCTCGGTGTCGCCGCGCGCGATGATCCAGTTGTCGCGCAGCGGAGGCAGCCCGCGGCGGACGTCGGTCTCCACCTGGGGATCGGTATAGGGCCCGGACGTGTCGTAGAGCGTGACGTCCTTGCCGTTGGTGAGATGCACTGTGCGCACCGGCACCCGGATGTCGGGGCGGGAGCCCTCGACGTAACCCTTGTGCCAGCCGATGGACTTCCCGGCCTCGTCGTTCTGGTTGGAGGCAGGCGTGCGTGCGTCCGATACGGTCATGAGACCTACTCCCTACGCCGGCATTACCCGGTAACAGGTTCGGCGGTCGGCGCAGCTTCCCGTCCCGATCGACGGAGGTCAGCGCCCTCTCAGCCCGGTGCTCCGAGCTCCCGCGTGTGCAAAGGTGCCACCACGCTAACGCCATGTCTGGCGCGCTGAACAGAGGGCCCCTCCCGTTCTTGCGATGATCTGCCGGTGACCTCTTCGCCGCAGCCACCCGATCCGCACGGCCACGACGACGGCGCTCCCCCCGCCCGGGGAGCCGCTCACGACCACCACGCCGCCGTCGGCCATGTCCACGCGCACGGGCCCGTCGCGCCCGTCTCCCAGCACCTCCGCAAGGTCATCGCCGCGGTGCTGATCCCCTTCGCGACGGCGGTCCTCGTCGGACTGGCCGTGCTCTGGCCGGGCAGCACCCCCGGCCACGAGCGGACCGGTGTCGGCTTCGACCGGCAGATCGAGCAGGGCAGGGTGGTGAGCGTCGAGCGGGTCGACTGCGCCGACGTCAACGCCGGGCAGGTGCCGCCGACCGAGAACCCGACCGCGCCCGAGGGCCGCGAGGCGGAGCGGGCCCAGCAGGGGGAGTGCGGCCGGGCCACCGTCGAGGTCACCAGCGGCAAGGACAAGGGCCGTCAGTTCACGGAGATCGTCCAGCCGGACGCGCCACGGCAGTTGGCGGAGGGCCAGGGCGTCCGGGTGGCGTACGCGCCGGACGCGCCCCGCGACCTCCAGTACTCGGTCACCGATGTGGACCGCGGGGTTCCGATGGCCCTGCTGGCCGGCATCTTCGCCGTGGTGGTGGTGCTGGTGGGGCGGATGCGGGGGGTGATGGCGCTGATCGCGCTCGCCGCCTCGTTCGCGCTGCTGACCCTGTTCATCCTGCCGGCGATCCTGGAGGGGTCGAATCCGCTGATCGTCGCGGTGGTCGGGGCCAGCGCGATCATGCTGATCGCGCTCTACATGTGCCACGGTGTCAACGCCCGTACCTCGGTGGCGGTCCTGGGCACCCTGATCTCGCTGCTGCTGATCGGCCTGCTCGGCTCCCTGTTCATCGGCTGGGCCAGCCTCAGCGGCAACACGGACGACAACACCGGTCTGATCAAGGGGCTCTACCCGGAGATCGACATGAGCGGCCTCCTGCTGGCCGGTGTGATCATCGGTTCGCTCGGTGTGCTCGACGATGTGACGGTGACCCAGACCTCGGCCGTCTGGGAGCTGCACCAAGCCGACCCGTCCCAGGGGCCGCGTGCCCTCTACCGCGCGGCGATCCGTATCGGCCGCGACCACATCGCCTCGGTGGTCAACACCCTGGTGCTGGCGTACGCGGGCGCCGCCCTCCCGCTGCTGCTGCTCTTCTCGATCGCGCAGTCGAGCGTGGGCACGGTCGCGACCAGCGAGCTGGTGGCGGAGGAGATCGTGCGGACCCTGGTCGGCTCGATCGGCCTCGTCGCCTCGGTGCCGGTGACCACCGCGCTCGCCGCCCTGGTCGTCTCGGCGGACCGGCCGGGGGACACGGCCGGTTCCGGTGGACGCCCGGCGGCGGCCTCCCGGGGCGGCCGTGGGCGCCGCCGCAAGAAGTAGCCGGTCCGGCCGGCGGGTTCCGCCGTCCGAGGGGAGCGGCGACCGGGGCGGCCTCAGCCGGCGTTCTCCGCGAGGATCCGCCCCAGCGCGTCCTCCAGGCTGGTCTCGAAGTCGCCGAGGGCGAGTTCCTCGCCGAGCGGCACCAGCTTGTCCGTGCGGTCGAGGAAGGCGACCAGCGGCGGTGCGCCGACTCTGAACAGCGCCGAGTCCTCGCCCACCCGGAGGCGGATGTGCACGTCCGAGAGGGCCTCGGGCCCGGTCGGCGCGATGTGCACATCGCCGTCGCCGCTGGGCGCGTTGATCCCGTCGAGCAGCAGCTCCCGGCCGAAGGCCCAGGTCACCGGGGCGTCGCCGGGCAGGTGGAACGTCATCCGGACCGCGTACGGATCGGACGTCTCATAGCGCAGCTCCACCGGGATCCGGAAGGAGAGCTCCTCGGAGACGAGGAAGCTCATCAGGACCTCGGCCTGAACCGACTCGCGCATCACATACCTCGCAGTAGATGAAGCCTTGCATGAACGTGCGGACGTGCTGGCGTGCTGATGAGGCGCAGGAATATGGCCGGGAACGACCCTCTTGACCCTCTTGACGCCATCGTGCTGGAAGCGCTAGCAGATCACAAGGAGTGATATTTCAGATACTGATAGAGAACCAGCGTGACCCCATCAGACCACTTACTCCCGCCCGCAACTGCTCAACTGCCGGGTGAAGTCGCGCTTCTTGATGAACGGGCAGCGAAATGGCCACCGTTGCGGGCAGGTCACCCAGAGTGATCGGTATCGCCGCGCAAACGGTCCCGAGCGCGTACTCCTGGCGCTCGAAGCAGGGCTGGCCGGGGCCGGTGCGCGCGATCCGGCGCAGCAGGGCCGGGCGGTCGCGCACGGAGTGGGGCGTCACCGGCTGCACGGGGTGCCGGTCGAGATGGTCGAGGCGGGCCGCCTCGTCGAGCTGCCCGAGCAGGCACTGGCCGATCGCGTGGGCGTGCCCGGTCTCACGGAAGTCGGCCCACTCGGCGACCGCCGGCGCGTACGGGGTGTCCGAGATCGACACGAGTTCGATCTCGCCCTCGCGGTACACGGCGAAGTAGACGGCGACACCGATCGCGTCCCGCCAGTGGGACAGGGACTCCTCGATCGTGCCGCGACGATTCTGCGCCGCGGCCCCCTGCGCCAGCCGGTCCACGGCGGACCCGAGGGTGAACACCCCGTTGTCCCGGCGCAGATAGTCCTCGTACGTCAGGGTGCGGAGCAGATGGTAGGCGGTGGGCAGGGGGAGCCCGGCCTCGCGCGCGAGCTGTTTCGCGGGGGCGCCGTCGCGGTGCGCCCCGGCCGCCTCCAGCAGCCTCAACGCGCGCTGCACCGAGCCGATCAGGGTAGGGACGGCGGAGTTCGCGGCTCCGGCCACAGGTCACCCCCAGGGCAGAGGGCTGCCACTCTAACGGCAGGGCCCGGCCGGGACGGGCCCTCTCGGGACCGTTCCCCCGGCCGGGCTAACGGCACGCGCCACAGCGGGCCACCGGTCGCCGTCCGCCCGCGGTCACCAGTCGCCGCGCGAGGACTCCGAGGAGCTCATGAACTTCCGTACGACGAAGACGAGACCCGCCACCAGCGCGACGAACAGCAGCACCTTGAACAGCACTCCGACGACGAAGGTGACGAGGCTCGTGATGAGCCCGCCGAACACCACGAGGGCGAGGACGGGCACCGCGATCCACTTCACCCACCACGGCATCCCCGCGAAGATCTCCCGCACAGCCATCGTCCCTACCTCTTTCTCCGAGTGCGTGCTTCCGATGCTAGGCGCCCGGGGTGGGCCGCCGGACGCCCGCGAGCCCTTGAAGACCCCTGAGCGGACCCCTAGGGAATCCGGGGCCGTCTCCCCCGAGCCGGGCGGTTTCGCCCTGGGGCCGTCCGACCGGTTCAGCCCTCCGGGGGCGAGAAGACGACCATCACCCGGAGGTCCTCGCTGATGTGGTGGAACTTGTGCGGCACCCCGGCCGGTACGTAGACCACGCTGCCGCGCCCGACCTGGGTCGTCTCCATGCCGACCGTGATCGCCGCCCGGCCGCTGACGACGAAGTACACCTCGTCCTGCTGGTGCGGCAGCTGCGGGTCGAGCTGCCCCGCGTCCAGCGCGTACAGCCCCACCGACATGTTCCGCTCCCGGAGGAACTGCAGATACGCGCCGTCGTTGGCCGCGCGCTCCGCCTCCAGTTCGTCCAGCCGGAATGCCTTCATCGCCGCCCCGCCCCTGCCTTGGTCCGATCGTGTCTGCCACGATCAGACACATGATGAATTTCCTCGTCAAGACGCTCGCGAACGCGGGAGCCCTGCTCGTCGCCATCTGGCTCGTGCAGGACATCACGCTCACCGGTGACAGCACCGGGAAGAAGGCGCTCAGCCTCGTCCTGGTCGCCCTGATCTTCGGCCTGGTGAACTTCTTCGTGAAGCCCCTGGTCCAGGTGCTCACCCTGCCCCTGTTCATCCTCACACTCGGCCTGATCACCCTGGTGATCAACGCGCTGATGCTGCTGCTGACCTCCTGGCTGGCGGACCAGTTCAACCTGAACTTCCATGTCGAGGGCTTCTGGACCGCGGTCCTCGGCGGCCTGATCATCTCCATCGTGTCGTGGGCACTGAACGTCGTCCTGCCGGACAAGGACTGACCGCCGAGGAGGGAACGACATGACCAGTACACCCCTGGGGGAGGGCACACGAGCGGTACGGGCGGGCCTCCCGGAGCCGGTGAACCATGAACCGACCCTCCCGGGACCGGTGTTCGCCGCCCACTTCCACCTCTCCGGTGACCCGACGGGCCCCTATACCTACGGCCGCGACGGCAACCCCACCTGGACCCGCCTGGAGCAGGCCATCGGCGAGCTGGAGGCACCGGGCGGGAGCGTGGAGACCGTCGCCTTCGCCTCCGGGATGGCCGCCGTCTCCGCCGTCCTCTTCTCCCAGCTCCGCGCCGGCGACGCCGTGGTCCTGCCCGACGACGGCTACCAGGCGCTCCCCCTCGTGCGCGAGCAGCTGGCGGCCTACGGCGTCGAGGTGCGCACCGCGCCGACCGCGGGCGACGCCCAGCTCGCCGTCCTCGACGGGGCGCGGCTGCTGTGGATCGAGACCCCGTCCAACCCCGGCCTGGACGTCTGTGACGTGCGCCGGCTGACCGAGGCGGCGCACGCGGCGGGCGCGCTCGTCGCCGTCGACAACACCCTGGCCACACCGCTCGGGCAGCGGCCCCTGGAGCTGGGCGCGGACTTCTCGGTGGCCAGCGACACCAAGGGGCTGATCGGCCACGGCGACATCCTGCTCGGTCATGTCAGCTGCCGGGACGCGGGTCTGGCGGAGGGGGTGCGGCGCTGGCGGAAGATCGCCGGCGCCATCCCCGGGCCGATGGAGGCGTGGCTCGCCCACCGCTCTCTCGCGACCCTTCAGCTCCGGGCCGAGCGGCAGTGCGCCAGCGCCCTCACCCTCGCCCGGGCCCTCGGGAAGCGCCCCGAGATCACCGGGCTGCGCCACCCCGGCCTGCCGGAGGACCCCTCGCACGCGGTGGCCTCGCGGCAGATGAGCCGCTTCGGCTCGGTGGTCTCCTTCGTCCTGCCCGACCGGGCCCACGCGGAGCGCTTCCTCGCCGCGCTGCACCTGGTGGAGGACGCCACCAGCTTCGGGGGAGTGCGTTCGACGGCGGAGCGCCGGGGGCGCTGGGGCGGGGACGCGGTCCCGGAGGGCTTCATCCGCTTCTCCGTCGGGGTGGAGGACGCCGAGGACCTCCTCGCCGACGTGGAACGGGCCCTGGACGAGGCCGCCACGGGCTGATCGGCCGTACCTCCGGGCTGCACCTCCGGGCCCGCCGGACGGTACGCGTACATGCCGGACGGTCCGAGCCTCCCCCCTCGTGGCTCGGACCGCCCCGGTCCCCCGCCGTACGAAGAACCGTGCGGACAAGGCTAGTTGACTCTGCGTCAGTGTCCAATCACGGTAGCGACAGCGACCTATCGACTTATTTATAGTTGGGCGGGTTCGAGGCCGTCGGCGGGTCGGGAGGGGCATGACATGGATCTGGCCCTGTTGCGCACATTCGTCACGGTGCACCGGGCCGGCTCCTTCACCCGCGCCGCGGCCCTCCTCGGTCTCTCCCAGCCGGCCGTGACCGGCCAGATACGCACCCTGGAACGCCAGCTCGGCCGCCCCCTCTTCCTGCGCCAGGCCCGTGGGGTCACCCCCACCACCATCGGTGACGAGCTGGCCCACCGGGCGGCCCCGCACCTGGACGCCCTGCTGGAGATCACCGAGGCCGGGCTCGACGAGGAGTCCCCGGTCCGCACCCTGCACCTCGCCGGGCCGCCCGAGTTCACCACCCTGCGCGCGCTGCCCGCCCTCACGCCCCTGACCGGGCAGGGCCTGGCCCTGCGCACCTCCTTCGGCAACGCCGAGGAGACCCTCGACGGGCTCGCCGCGGGCCACCACGATCTGGCGATCACCACCGCCCGCCCCCGGGGCCGGCTGCTCAGCCCGACCGCCCTCTGCGACGAGGAACACGTCCTGGTCGCCGCTCCGCGCTGGGCGGCCCGCCTCGGTCCCGACGGCCTCCGCAAGGGGCATGTGGTCCTGGAACAGCTCCCGGTGGTGGAGGTACACGAGTCGCTGCCGCTGGTCTCCCGCTACTGGCACGCGGTCTTCGACTCGCCCCCGGCGGCCGCGGGCACCGTGATCGCCCCCGATCTCCGCGCGGTGCTGGAGGCCACGGCGGCGGGCGCCGGGCTGGCGGTCCTGCCCCGCTATCTGTGCGAGGAGGCGCTGCGGCGCGGCCGGGTCGTCGCCCTCCACGAACCCGCCGTTCCCCCGCTGCGGACCTACTTCCTCGTCGTACGCACCGGAACCCTGGCCCATCCGCACATCGCGCGGGCCCATGAGTGCCTGCTCACGGCCGCCGCCGGCTGGTGAAGGCGGGCCCGTGGCCCGGGGTCGGTTTCAGACGCCCCCGGCTGGGCCACTCTCTTGCCATGACCGAACGACCAGTGGTCAAGCGCACCGCACGCGCCGTTCTGCTCGACGGGCCGGACCTCGTCCTGATCAAGCGCACCAAGCCGGGAGTCGATCCCTACTGGCTCACGCCCGGCGGCGGGGTCGAGCCGGAGGACGCCACCGTCGTGGACGCCCTGCACCGCGAGGTCCACGAGGAACTGGGCGCCAAGATCACCGATGTGGTGCCCTGCTTCGTCGACACCGTGGAGCACATCGCGGACGGCGGGGTGACCGGGGTGAAGGTGCAGCACTTCTTCGTCTGCCGGCTGGAGTCCATGGACCCCTCCCTGCGCCACGGCCCCGAGGTCGACGAACCCTGCGGCGAGTACGAGATCGTCCGGGTGCCGTTCAGCCGGGTCGGCATCGCCGCCGTGCACCTGGTCCCGCTCTCCCTGCGCCACTACCTGGACGGCAACATCGAGGGCGTACGGGCGATGCACGCCCACGACCTCGGCTGAACCGCCGGGCCCTCCGGCACCGGCTCAGCCGCCGACGGCGACCAGGTCCTCCAGCGAGTCGTGCCGGATCCGCTCGCCCGGGATGCCGATACGGCGCAGCGCGTCGATCCCGCTGCGGATCATCCCGGGCGGCCCGGACAGATAGGCGTCGAAGCCGTGCCAGGGCCCGTGCCGGCCGTAGTCGCGCAGAACCGCCGGGAACTGGGCGCGGTCGTCCACCACGGGCCGCACGGAGAGCCAGGGGTGCGCCTGCTGGAGGCGCAGCATGGTGTCGATGTCGTAGAGGTCGTAGTCGGTGCGCGCGCCGTAGAAGACCTCCACCGTGCGCCGCTCGCCGTGTTCGGCCACGTCCTCGACGAGGGCCTTGATGGGGGCGATCCCCGTGCCGCCGCCGAGGCAGAGGAGACCGCTGTCGGTGGTGTGGTCGACCGTCATCGACCCGGCCGGGGGCCCCAGTCGCAGCACGTCTCCCGGACGGGCCCGGTGCACCAGCGCGTTGGAGACCCATCCGGCGGGAACGGCCTTGACGTGGAAGGTCAGCAGGCCGTCGGAGCGGGGCGCGCCGGCGAAGGAGTAGTGCCGCCAGACGCGGGGCCACCAGGGGGTCTCCAGCGTGGTGTACTGCCCGGCCAGGAAGGCGTACGGCTGGTCCGGGCGGACCGTGACCACCGCGACGTCCGGGGTGCGCAGGTCGTGGGAGACCACCTCGGCCTGCCACCAGGCGGGGGCGTGCCGCTCGTCCTCGGCGGCCGCGTCGATCATGATCTGCGAGATCGTGGTGTACGTCCGGACCCAGGCCGCCTCCGTCGCCGCGTCCCAGGTGCTGGTGGCATAGCGGCTGAGGGCGCCGACCAGGGCCTCGCCCACGGCGGGGTAGTGCGCGGGCTGGGTGCCGTACTTGCGGTGGCCACGGCCCAGATGGCGGAGGTAGTCGGTGAGGACGGCCGCGTTGTCCATGTGCTCCGCGGCCGTGAGCAGCGCCTTGAGGAGCCGGTCGCGCTGGGTGTCCATGGCCACGGGGAACATCGGGCGCAGGGCGGGGTGCCGCACGAAGAGCAGGGCGTAGAAGTACGAGGTGACCTGGTCGGCGACCGGGGCGATCTCCTGGAGGGTCCGGCGGACCAGGATCGCGTCGGGAGAGGCGGGCGGGCCGGGATCGGCGGCCGGGGCGCGGTGGTGCTCGGCCGGCACGGGATCACCGGCCGGGGTGCGATGGGCGGGGTGCTCGGTCGGCGCGGTTGCCGCGGGGCGCCCGGTCGGCACGGGGGGCTCGGCGGGGCCGCCGGCCGGCGGCGTCTCCTCGGCGGGCGCGGGCGGCTCGTCGCGGACGATCGACAGCTGGGGGCGGGTGCGGCGCGCGGCGCCGGAGCCCACCGGCCGTACCGCGCTCACCTGCCGGGACGGCACGGCGCCGGGTCTTCCGCCCGTCTCCGCGCGGCCGCCTTCCGGGTCCGCGGTCCGCTCGGCGTCGCCGCCGTCCGTACCGGACTGTCCTGCCTCACCGGACTGCCGTTCCTCCGTGGCGGGCTGCCGTCGTGGAGTGAACCACTCGCCGTTGCCGCCCGACATCCCGTTCTCTGCCGACGTGGTGGCACGAGCATCCATGTGTCTGCCTCGCCTCGAACATCTCTGGGTCGGGTGCACGCGCGTCCGTGGGCACGGAACGCCGTGCCTTGCCTGCTCTGTCCGCTTCGCCCGCTGACGCAGCATGCCAGGCGGCTCCCGGGAGCGGGACAGAGTCCGGAAAGTCCGGGCAGCCGCATCCCATCCCCTCTAAGCTCATTGCCCCCATGCCGCCGTGCACATGCCCGTCCGCAGCGCCGGACGATCACGCCGTTCGAACCGGCACACAGGGCTCGCACGGATCTCCGCGCCACATCGAACCACCCCTCGGAACACAGCCGTCCAGCTTCACCGCCAACTCTGCACAGCGCCGGTCCGCGATCTTCACGCTCCCGTACCGCCGGTGGATGTCCGCCCGTACCCACTTCCGGGGCCCGGTGTACGCCGGGGCGAGCAGAGGCGCCTGCTCCCCGTGTGGGACGCGCTGGCCTCTCCGGCTCGGCAGTGTGTTTCACGTGAAACCACTCAAGCGCTCCGTTCGCCGCACGGTTCTCGTCGTCCATGTCACCGCCTCCGGGGGCTGGCTCGGGCTGACCCTCGGGCTGCTCGCGCTGGCGCTCACCGCGGCCACCACCCGGTCGCCGGGGGCCGTGGAGGCGTCGTACCGGTCGATGGCGGTCTTCACGGACTGGCTGGTCCTGCCGGTCGCCCTGCTCACGCTCCTCAGCGGCCTGGTGCTGTCCCTGGGCACACACTGGGGTCTCGCCCGGCACCGCTGGGTGTTCCTGAAGTTCTGGCTCACCCTGGCCACGACCGTCGCCTCGGTCCTCCTGCTGCGCCCGAGGGTCGGCGAGGCCGCCGCGGCGGTGGCGGAGGGCTCCCCGGCCGGCGACCCGGCGGGCCTGGTGACCGGCCCCGCGGTCTCCCTCTCCGCCTATCTCTTCATGACCGCCGTCTCGGTGCTCAAACCGTGGGGCCTCACCCGTCGCGGCCGGCGACTGCGTACGGCTGGCCGGCGGCCTCCCGCCGACACCCCCGGCAAGGATGCCGAATCCCACAAAGGGCTGGACGGACGATCACCGCGTCCGACAGCCTGACACCATGTCGACTTCGCTCTCCGAGCTGCCCATCAGGCACCTGACCCATGACGACCTCGTCGCGTGCGCCGACCTGTCCGAGGATCGCGGCTGGCCACGCGAGGAACACAAATGGGGACTGCTGCTGACGGCGGGCACCGGGTACGGCATCGACGACCCCGAGGGCAAGGGCCTGGTCGCCGCCTGCGTGGTGACCGAGTACGGCGGTGACCTCTCGGCGATCGGCATGGTTCTCGTGGCCGAACGCTTCGCCCGCCGCGGTGTCGGAAGGCGGCTGATGCACCACGTCCTGACCGAGACCGGGACCACCCCCCTCACCCTGCACGCCACCCCCAACGGCCGTCCCCTCTACGAGGAGCTGGGGTTCACGACGACCGGCCGGGCGGAAATGGTCCGCGGCCACTTCCGGGCGGACGGCGAGGCGTCCGAGGTCACCACCCGCCCCGCGACCGCCGAGGACCTGGCGGCCCTGGTGCGCCTGGACGCCGAGGTGTTCGGCGTGGACCGCACCCATATGATCACGCGCCTGCCGGCCTTCGCCGACCAGATCCGGGTGGCCGTGCGCGACGGCGAGCTGACCGGATACGCGGCCGCCTGGCCGAACATGGCGACGCAAGTCGTGGGCCCGCTCATCGCCGAGGACACGGAGACCGCGAAGGCGCTGATCGCCTCGCTCGCCGCGCACTCGGACCGGCCGCTGCGCACGGACATCGACGTCCGGCACGAGGAACTGCTGGAGTGGGTCCGCGCCCGCGGCCTGGAGACGATCGCGTTCAACGCCGTGATGACCCGCGGGATTTCGGGTCTGCCGGGGGACTGGACCCGCCGCTTCGCCCCGCTCACGGTCGCCGCCGGCTGACCGCCCCGTCCCTCGGGTGTGTGCCGGGCGTCGTGGACCAAGCGAGACTTTGCGGACACGACCCAGCACCACGGCCCCGCACCGGATTCCGGTGCGGGGCCGTGGCGTCGGTCAGGGACCGCAGCGCGGGGCTTCGGTGCCGGGCGTGGTCAGCGACTCACCAGCTCCGCCTCCCGCACGGCCTCCACAGCAGGCGCGGCCCCGCGGTCACGGCGTTCCAGCGCCGAGGAGAGGACGGCGAGAACCAGGGCCGACGCGGCGAGCAGCGCGCCCACCCAGTTGGGCGCGGTCAGCCCCAGACCGGAGGCGATCACCATGCCGCCGAGCCAGGCGGCCAGGGCGTTGCCGAGGTTGAAGGCGCCGATGTTGACCGCGGAGGCCAGGGTGGGCGCCCCGTGGGCCTGGTCCAGGACACGCTTCTGCAGCGGTGGCACGGTGGCGAAGCCGAGGGCGCCGATGAGGGCGACGGAGACCGCGGCGAGGGCCTTGTGGTGCGCGGTCACGGTGAACAGCGCGATGACCAGCGCCAGGGCGCCGAGCGTGAGGTAGAGCAGCGGCATCAGATGCCGGTCGGCGAAACGCCCGCCGAGCAGATTGCCGCCGACCATACCCAGCCCGAAGAGGACCAGCAGCCAGGTCACGGAGGAGTCGGCGAAGCCGGCCACCTCGGTCATCATCGGCGCGATGTAGGTGATGGCCGCGAAGACACCGCCGAAGCCGAGCACGGTCATCGCCATGGCGAGCAGTACCTGGGCGTTCTTGAAGGCGGCCACCTCGTCGCGGAGCCGGACGCCCTGCGGGGTGGGCACCTCGGGGACGAGCTTCGCGATGCCGGCGAGGCCCACGACACCGAGCGCGGCGACCACGGCGAAGGTGGTGCGCCACCCGATGGACTGGCCGATCAGGGTGCCGCCGGGAACGCCGACGACATTGGCCACGGTGAGACCGGTGAACATCATCGCGATCGCGCCCGCCTTCTTGTGCGGGGCGACGAGGTCGGCGGCCACGACGGCGCCGATGCCGAAGAACGCGCCGTGGGCCAGCGAGGCGACGATCCGTCCGGCGAGCATCGTGCCGAAGGTGGGAGCCAGGGCGGAGAGGAGGTTGCCGACCGTGAACAGGACCATCAGCAGCATCAGCATCCGCTTCCGGGAGATCCTGGTGCCCAGTGCGGTCATCAGCGGAGCCCCGACCACGACGCCGAGTGCGTAGCCGGTCACCAGCAGACCGGAGGTGGGGATCGACACCCCGAAGTCAGCCGCGACCTGGGGCAGAAGGCCCATGATCACGAACTCGGTGGTGCCGATGCCGAAGGCCCCGATCGCCAGAGCCAGAAGCGCGAGAGGCATGGGAGAGACCCTTCCATGGATTGCTGTAGCGCCTTACAAGCGTCCACAATAATTGCATACGCGGGCTAATTGCAAAAGCCGACTATTGCGATAGTCGTCTATCCTGGGCTTTGAGCCGCCTGCCACCGAGGAGGAGACCCATGACTGCGACCGATCCCGCGCTCACCGCCCTCGCTCAGGGCTGGTGCGCTCTCTCGCTCCTGCACGGGCGGATCGAGTCCCACATCGAGAAGGCCCTGGAAGCCCGGCACGGCCTGAGCATGCGCGAGTTCTCCCTGCTCGACGTCCTCAGCAGGCAGCACAGCGGCCCCGGCGGCCACCTCCAGATGAAGCAGGTCGCCGACGCCGTCGTCCTCAGCCAGAGCGCCACCACCCGCCTGGTCACCCGGCTCGAGGACCGCGGGCTGCTGACCCGCTACCTCTGCGACACGGACCGCCGCGGGATCTACACCGACGTCACGGAGGACGGCCTCGCCCTGCTCGGCCAGGCCCGGCCCACCAACGACACCGCCCTGCGCGAAGCCCTCGACGAAGCCGCGAAGAACCCCGAGCTCGCCCCCCTCGTCAGGGCCGTCGAGGAGCTGAGGGTCCCCGCGTAGTCTGCCGGTCATGAGTGATCTTCAGATACGGGCGGCCACCGAGGACGACCTCCCGGCGATCGTCGCCATGCTCGCCGACGACCCCCTCGGCGCCCAGCGCGAGTCCCCCGACGACCTCACGCCGTACCGGGCCGCGTTCGCACGTCTGGACGGCGACCCCCACCAGCACCAGACGGTCGCCGTACGGGACGGCCGGGTGGTCGGCACCCTCCAGCTCACCGTGATCCCGGGCCTGTCCCGGCAGGGGGCCACCCGCTCGGTCATCGAGGCCGTCCGGGTCCACCGGGACGAACGGGGCAGCGGACTCGGGACACAACTGGTCGAGTGGGCCGTCGAGGAGTCTCGGCGCCTCGGCTGCCAGCTGGTCCAGCTCACCTCCGATGTACAGCGCACGGACGCCCACCGCTTCTACGAGCGCCTGGGCTTCACCGCGTCCCATGTCGGGTTCAAGCTGCCCCTCTGACGGCCGCCTCCGACGGCTGCCGACCTCGGTTGCCGGCCCCGGTGCCGGTCCAGCCGGATGTTTCACGTGGAACGTGGAACAGGGCCGGTCGTGTACGACCGACCCTGTTCGGCTGTCTCTGTCGGCGCCCTGGTCGACGGGGGCTCAGCGCCCGCGCCAGCCCTCCTCGTCCACTCCGCCGGGCACCGCGTCGGCAGGTCCGTAGGGCTCCCGTGTGAACACGAAGGACCCCAGATCCAGATGGCTCACCGAGCCGTCGCTCCGGCGCGCCACCGTCAGGGTCTCCCCCGCGTAGTAGCCGTCTAGGCCGGTCCACACCCCGTCCCCCGCCGCGGCGAAGCGCGACCGGCGACCGCCGCCGCGCAGCGGCTCCAGATCCACCCCGCCGCCCTCGGCGAGACGCAGACCGTACGCGTATGTCCCCCAGTACCAGGGGCCGGTGAGCTCCAGCAGCCGGGGATCGGCCTCCGGAAGGGGACGCCAGGGCTCCGGGATGCGCGGCTCCGCCTCCGCGACGATGGCCAGCAGCTCGGCGGCGGTCGTCCCGGCCAGCGGCCCGGAGGTGGCGTTGGTGAGCGCCACCGCGGCGACGCCGTCCGCCACGCTCACCCACAGGCCGGCGAGGAAGCCCGGCAGCGACCCGCAGTGGCCCACCAGGGTGCGTTCCCCGGCCCGCACGATCTGCATGCCGAGGCCGTAGGCGCTCGTCCAGTCACCGGCCTCCGGGGCCACGGACGGCGTCCGCATCTCCCGTACGGAGGCCGCCCCGAGCACCCGGTCGTCCCCCTCCGCGAGGAACCAGGCGAAGCGGCACAGGTCGGCCGCGGTGGACCACAACTGCCCGGCGGGCGCCATCAGTCCAAGGTCCTCGGCCGGCTCCGGCAGCAGCACATCCGCCCAGGGGTGCACGGCCCAGCCGCCGGCGTGCGGCGCGACCGGTTTCGTACTCGTGCGGGTGAGCCCCAGCGGCTCCAGGACCTCCCGCCGCAGGACCTCCTCCCACGGCACCCCGCGGACCGCCGCGACCAGGGCGCCGAGCAGGGTGTACCCGGGGTTGGAGTAGTGGTGCCGGCGCCCCGGCGGATGCATCCGCCCACCCTCGCCGATCACGTCCGCCAGTTCGGGGCGCAGCGAGCCGGGCGTCCGCTCCCACCACGGAGCGGGGGACTCCGCGCTCAGCCCGGCGCTGTGACCGAGGAGTTGAGCGATCGTCACCTCGCCCACCCCGGTCCCGGGCAGGTGCTTCTCCAGGGGATCACCGAGATCCAGGAGCCCTTCGTCGCGCAGGCGCATGACCAGCACGGCCGTGAAGGTCTTGGTGATCGAGCCGACCCGGTACTGCGTGTCCGCGTCGGGGGCGAGCCCCTCCACCCCACTGCGCGCGCCCGTCCACACCAGGTGCCCGTCCCGCAGCACCGCCCCGACATACGACGGCGTGCGCCCCTCGACCTGGGCGACAGCAAGACGGTACAGCAGCGCACGGCGCGTGCCGGGGAGAAGTTCTTCGACTGATGACGTCATGCCCCAGGTCTATCCGGCCGACCCGAGGCAGTCGACTTCTTTACGCCTCGGGATGCCGCACGCCTGGATCAGGTCTGCGCCATGTCCACGAAGCGGGAGTAGTGGCCCTGGAAGGCGACCGTGATCGTCGCCGTCGGGCCGTTTCGGTGCTTGGCGACGATCAGGTCCGCCTCGCCCGCGCGGGGGGACTCCTTCTCGTAGGCGTCCTCGCGGTGGAGCAGGATGACCATGTCGGCGTCCTGCTCGATCGATCCCGACTCACGCAGGTCGGAGACCATGGGCTTCTTGTCCGTCCGCTGCTCGGGGCCTCGGTTCAGCTGGGAGAGCGCGATGACCGGGATCTCCAGCTCCTTGGCCAGCAGCTTCAGGTTCCGGGACATGTCCGAGACCTCCTGCTGGCGGCTCTCGGCGCGCTTGGAGCCGCCCGACTGCATCAGCTGGAGGTAGTCGATGACCACGAGCTTCAGGTCGTTCCGCTGCTTCAGGCGGCGGCACTTGGCCCGGATCTCCATCATCGAGAGGTTCGGCGAGTCGTCGATATAGAGCGGGGCCTGGGAGACGTCCGGCATCCGGCGGGCGAGCCGGGTCCAGTCCTCGTCGGTCATCGTGCCCGAGCGCATATGGTGCAGGGCGACCCGCGCCTCGGCGGAGAGCAGACGCATCGCGATCTCGTTGCGGCCCATCTCCAGGGAGAAGATGACGCTCGGCAGGTTGTTCTTGATCGAGCAGGCCCGGGCGAAGTCCAGCGCCAGGGTGGACTTGCCCATCGCGGGACGGGCCGCGATGACGATCATCTGGCCCGGGTGGAGGCCGTTCGTCAGGGAGTCGAAGTCGGTGAACCCGGTCGGCACACCGGTCATCTCGCCGCTGCGGGAGCCGATCGCCTCGATCTCGTCGAGGGCGCCCTCCATGATGTCGCCGAGCGGGAGGTAGTCCTCGCTGGTCCGCTGCTCCGTGACGGCGTAGATCTCGGCCTGGGCCGAGTTCACGATCTCGTCGACGTCGCCGTCGGCCGCGTATCCCATCTGCGTGATCTTGGTGCCGGCCTCCACCAGCCGGCGGAGCACCGCGCGCTCATGGACGATCTCCGCGTAGTACGAGGCGTTGGCCGCGGTCGGCACCGACTGGACCAGGGTGTGGAGATAGGGGGCCCCGCCGACCCGGGTGATCTCGCCCCGCTTCACCAGCTCGGCGGCCACGGTGATCGGGTCCGCCGGCTCGCCCTTGGCGTACAGGTCCAGGATGGCCTGGTAGACCGTCTCGTGGGCGGGCCGGTAGAAGTCGTGGCCCTTGATGATCTCGACGACGTCGGCGATGGCGTCCTTGGAGAGCAGCATGCCGCCGAGGACCGACTGCTCCGCGTCCAGGTCCTGGGGTGGGACCCGCTCGAAGCCGGGCCCGCTGTCCCAGCTGCCGCCGTCGCTGCCCCGGTCGTGGCGGTCCTCCCGGCTGCCGCGGCTCCCGCCGCCGTCGCCACGGCGGCGGGACGCGGGGAGGCGGTCCCCCGGGGTGTCGGCCGCCCACGGGTCGTCCAGGGGTTCGGAAATGCTCACCCGCGGCCACCTCCTCCCGTCCGCCTCGCGGACCTCTGCCGTGGCATTCTTTCTACGCCACGGCACCGACAAATCGAGTCGCTGGACTCCGCTTTCGGCGCGTCGGGCGACGGTCCACGGTAGGCCCGGCGGCACCGTCAGCCAATCTGGTTATCCACAGGCGGTGTGGACGAAGGATCAGATGCTGTGGAGAAGTCTCCGGAACCTGTGCACGAACCGGGGGACAGCACTGTGGACAAAGCCACACCTCTGTACCGAACTACACTCTGAGCTGGGAACTTTCCATCCACTGACTGTGGGGGAGAAAAACTTTCGCGGGCAGATCACGATCCGGTCGAACACCCCCGGCGAGGCGCTCGACCGGAGCCGACCGTAAGGGTCCCCATCGCATTGCATCTCTTACCTGTGGAAGATTACATTGATGCCATGACACCGGCCCCCGCGCCCGCCCGGGCACCCCGTCGTCGGCACGACCGAGAGATCGTCGCCCTCGCCGTCCCCGCCTTCGGCGCACTCGTGGCCGAGCCCCTTTTCGTCATGGTCGACAGTGCGGTCGTCGGCCATCTCGGCACCCCGCAACTGGCCGGCCTCGGAGTCGCCGCCGCCCTCCTCATGACCGCGGTAAGCGTGTTCGTCTTCCTCGCCTACGCCACCACCGCCGCCGTGGCCCGCCGGGTCGGCGCCGGAGATCTCCGCGCCGCCATCCGCCAGGGCATGGACGGGATCTGGCTCGCGCTCGTCCTCGGCCTCGCGGTCGTCGCCGTGACCGTCCCGGCCGCGCCCTGGCTCATCGGCCTCTTCGGCACCTCGGAGACCGCCGCACCGTACGCGATCACCTATCTGCGGATCTCCAGCTTCGGTATCCCGGCCATGCTGATCGTCCTCGCCGCCACCGGTGTCCTCCGCGGGCTCCAGGACACCCGCACCCCCCTGTACGTGGCCGTCGGCGGCTTCACGGCCAACGCCGCGCTCAATGTCGGCCTGGTCTACGGAGCCGGTCTCGGTATCGCGGGATCCGCCTGGGGCACGGTGATCGCCCAGTGCGGTATGGCCGTCGCCTATCTGATCGTGGTGGTCAGAGGAGCACGACGGCACGGCGCGACCCTTCGGCCGGACGCCGCCGGTATCCGTGCCAGCGCCCAGGCGGGAGTCCCCCTCCTCGTCCGTACCCTCTCGCTCCGGGCCGTTCTGCTGATCGCCACCGCGGTCGCCGCCCGCCTCGGGGACGCCGAGATCGCCGCCCACCAGGTCGTCCTCTCCCTCTGGAGCCTGCTGGCCTTCGCTCTGGACGCCATCGCCATCGCCGGGCAGGCCATCATCGGCCGCTATCTCGGCGCCGGGGACGCGGAGGGAGCCCGCCAGGTCTGCCGGCGCATGGTGCAGTGGGGGATCGCCACCGGTGTCGTCCTGGGGGTGCTCGTCGTGGCCGCGCGCCCCCTCTTCGTCCCCCTGTTCACCAGCGACCGGACGGTCCAGGACACCCTGCTCCCCGCCCTCCTGGTGGTGGCGGTCTCCCAGCCCCTCGCCGGTGTGGTGTTCGTCCTGGACGGCGTGCTGATGGGAGCGGGGGACGGGCCCTACCTGGCCTGGGCCATGATCGTCACTCTCGCCGTCTTCGCGCCCGTGGCCCTCCTCGTACCGGCGCTCGGCGGCGGTCTGACGGCCCTGTGGTGGGCGATGACCCTGATGATGTTCGTCCGCCTGCTCACCCTCTGGTGGCGGGCCCGGTCCGGCAAGTGGCTTGTGACGGGCGCCGCCCGCTGACCCCGAGAAGGCCGGCATCGCAGGACCGAAGGCCGGCATCGCAGGACCGTCCGTCCGGAAACCAGGGAGCCTGTTTCACGTGAAACAGAAGGGCCGCATCCCGGAGGATGCGGCCCTTCCTACTGCTCAGTCGAGAACGCTGCTCAGGCGGCGACGACCTCGACGCCGAGCTGCGCGGCGACCTCGGGGTGCAGACGCACGGACACCTGGTGCGAGCCCAGGGTCTTGATCGGCGCACCGAGCTCGACACGACGCTTGTCGACCTCCGGGCCACCCGCGTCCTTGATCGCCGAGGCGATGTCGGCCGGGGTGACGGAGCCGAACAGGCGGCCGGCGTCGCCGGAGCGAACGGCCAGGCGCACCTTCACGGCCTCGAGCTGGCCCTTGACGGAGTTGGCCTGCTCGATGGTCGCGATCTCGTGGATCTTGCGGGCGCGGCGGATCTGCGCCACGTCCTTCTCGCCACCCTTGGTCCAGCGGATCGCGAAACCACGCGGGACCAGGTAGTTGCGAGCGTAACCGTCCTTGACGTCGACGACGTCGCCGGCGGCACCGAGGCCAGAGACCTCCTGGGTGAGGATGATCTTCATGTTCTGGTCACCCTCCCCTTATCGCGCGGTGGACGTGTAGGGCAGCAGCGCCATCTCACGGCTGTTCTTGACGGCCGTGGCGACGTCACGCTGGTGCTGCGTGCAGTTGCCGGTCACGCGGCGGGCACGGATCTTGCCGCGGTCGGAAATGAACTTCCGCAGCATGTTCGTGTCCTTGTAGTCCACGTAAGCGGTCTTGTCCTTGCAGAACGCGCAGACCTTCTTCTTAGGCTTGCGCACAGGCGGCTTCGCCATGGTGTTTCTCCTGTGTGATCAAGAAGGGGAGTACGAGCCCCGCCCCTTAGAAGGGGGGCTCGTCCGAGTAGCCGCCGCCGGAACCGCCGGAGCTTCCGCCCCAGCCTCCGCCGCCACCCTGCTGCTGGCCGCCGCCGGCCGGCGCGCTGGTGGCCCACGGGTCGTCGGCGGGAGCACCGCCGCCGCCCTGCTGGCCGCCACCGCCGGGGCCGCCGCCCCAGCCACCGCCGCCCTGCTGCTGGCCGCCGCCGTACCCACCCTGGCCGCCACGACCGGTGGTCTTGGTGACCTTGGCGGTGGCGTTCTTGAGGCTGGGGCCGACTTCCTCGACGTCCAGCTCGAAGACCGTGCGCTTGACGCCCTCGCGGTCCTCGTAGGACCGCTGCTTCAGACGGCCCTGCACGACGACGCGCATGCCGCGCTGGAGCGACTCGGCGACGTTCTCCGCCGCCTGCCGCCAGACCGAGCAGGTCAGGAACAGGCTCTCGCCGTCCTTCCACTCATTGGTCTGCCGGTCGAAGGTGCGGGGAGTGGACGCGACGCGGAACTTCGCGACCGCCGCACCGGACGGGGTGAAGCGCAGCTCGGGGTCGTCGACGAGATTGCCGACGACCGTGATGACGGTCTCGCCTGCCATGGGGGAACCTCTCGGCGGGGATTGCTTCTGGCTGCTTGCTGCTACTCGGACCCGATGACCTCTGAGCTAGACGCTCAGTGGGTCTCGGGACGGAGGACCTTGGTCCGGAGGACCGACTCGTTCAGGTTCATCTGGCGGTCGAGCTCCTTGACGACCGCAGGCTCGGCCTGCAGGTCGATGACCGAGTAGATGCCCTCGGGCTTCTTCTTGATCTCGTAAGCGAGACGACGACGGCCCCAGGTGTCGACCTTCTCCACCTTTCCGTTGCCCTCACGGACGACGGAGAGGAAGTTCTCGATCAGCGGGGAGACAGCGCGCTCCTCGAGATCGGGGTCGAGGATGACCATCACCTCGTAGTGACGCATGTGGAACCCACCTCCTTTGGACTCAGCGGCCACGGTCGTTCCGTGGCAGGAGGGTCGTGATGCGTGCGCAACGGTATCCGGGGCCACTGACAGTCCCGTGCGGATCCTTCGGATCGTGGGGGACTGCGCCTGGCCCGGAGCAGACACCGGTGCAGACGGACCAGCGTACCGGCAACCGGCTTCCGGTTGAAATCCGGGTGCGAATGGCCGCAACCTGTACACATCGGGTGCGCGCGGCGCTACGATGCGCCGCCTTCCGGCTCAGCCAGGAGGTGCCTCATGGCACATGCAATGCGACGCCAGTCCCCCACCACCGCGACGCGGCGGCCGTCCTCCGGTTCGCTCCTCGCCTCGGACGGCAAGCCCCACCCCCTCCAGGACTCCCTGATGGCCGCGACGCTGGTGCTCGGCGCCGTCGCGTTCATCACGGCGATGTGGCACCACCTCCACCTGCTGAGTTCCTGGGCGGGCCTCATCGGCATCCTCACCGGCGGGTACGGGCAGTTCATCTCGGTCACCACGCGCGAGCGGTTCCTGCTGATCATCGGCCTGGGAGCCTCCGCCGTCGGCTTCTTCCTCGGCATGGCCCACGGCGGACTCTTCGGCGGCGTACTGGGCTGAGGGACACCCGCTCCGTCCCGGCGCGGCCCTCGCCCCCACCCGAGTGGGGGCGAGGGCCGCGCTGCACCTGTGCACAGACATTCGGAGGGCCGTCCGGGCGCAGTAGGCTTCGGCGCGAGAGCCGGAGCCCCTGAACCCATGGGGACACACCTGCCGAGGAGCGCCCCGCATGAGCCTGACCCTGAGGACCATCAGCCGTGAGCAGCATCTGGCGTACATCCAGACCCTGCCCTCGGCGAGCCACTGCCAGGTCCCGGCGTGGGCGGATGTGAAGACCGAGTGGCGCTCGGAGAACCTCGGCTGGTTCGACAAGAACGGTGAACTCGTCGGCGCGGGCCTGGTCCTGTACCGCCAGCTCCCCAAGGTCAAGCGCTACCTCGCGTACCTCCCCGAGGGCCCGGTCATCAACTGGTACGCCCCCAACCTGGACGAGTGGCTCCAGCCGATGCTGGCCCACCTCAAGAAGCAGGGCGCGTTCTCCGTCAAGATGGGCCCCCCGGTCGTCATCCGCCGGTGGGACGCCCCCGCGATCAAGGCGGGCATCCAGGACCCGGACGTGAAGCGGCTGCGGGACGTCGAGGCGACGCACATCGAGCCGCGCGCCTTCGAAGTGGCCGACCGCCTGCGGAAGATGGGCTGGCAGCAGGGCGAGGACGGCGGCGCCGGCTTCGGTGACGTGCAGCCGCGCTACGTCTACCAGGTCCCGCTGGCCAACCGGTCGCTCGACGACGTCCTCAAGGGCTTCAACCAGTTGTGGCGCCGGAACATCAAGAAGGCGGAGAAGGCCGGCGTCGAGGTCGTCCAGGGCCGTTACGAGGACCTGGAGGAGTGGCAGCGGCTCTACGAGATCACCGCCGAGCGCGACCGCTTCCGCCCCCGCCCGCTCTCGTACTTCCAGCGCATGTGGACCGTCCTCAACAAGGAGGACCCCAACCGCATGCGGCTCTACTTCGCCCGCCACAACGGCGTGAACCTGTCGGCGGCCACCATGCTCGTCGTCGGCGGCCACGTCTGGTACTCCTACGGCGCCTCGGACAACATCGGCCGCGAGGTCCGCCCGTCGAACGCCATGCAGTGGCGGATGCTGCGCGACGCGTACGCGATGGGCGCCACGGTCTACGACCTCCGGGGCATCAGCGACTCCCTCGACGAGACGGACCACCTGTTCGGCCTGATCCAGTTCAAGGTCGGCACGGGCGGCGAGGCCGTCGAGTACGTCGGCGAGTGGGACTTCCCGCTCAACAAGCTGCTGCACAAGGCGCTCGACATCTACATGTCGCGGCGCTGACCGTCGTCCCGGGGGACTCCCCGCGGACACCACGCATCACCCGCACCACGCACCACGCACCACCATCCGAAACCATCCGAACTCCGCAGCCACCAGAAAGGGTCCGGGCCTGCCATGGCGCTCTCCCTCTACGTAGACACCGCGCGCTGGCGGGCACACCAGAAGTCGGTGATCGACCAGTTCCCCGGCCTCGTCCCCGTCTGCAAGGGCAACGGATACGGCTTCGGCCACGAGCGGCTGTCCGAGGAGGCGGCCCGCTTCGGATCCGACATGCTGGCCGTCGGCACGACGTACGAAGCCGCGCGGATCAAGGACTGGTTCGGCGGCGACCTGCTCGTCCTCACCCCGTTCCGGCGGGGCGAGGAGCCGGTGCCGCTGCCGGACCGCGTCATCCGCTCCGTCTCCTCCGTCGACGGTGTGCACGCCCTCGTCGGCGCCCGGGTGGTCATCGAGTGCATGAGCTCGATGAAGCGCCACGGCGTCGGCGAGCACGAGCTCGGCCAGCTGCACGCCGCCATAGAGGACGTCCGGCTGGAGGGCTTCGCCCTGCACCTGCCGCTGGACCGCACCGACGGTTCGGACGCGGTCGAGGAGGTCATCGCCTGGATGGACCGGCTGCGGGCCGCCCGGCTCCCGCTGCACACCATGTTCGTGAGCCATCTGCGCGCGGACGAACAGGCGCGGCTGCAGCAGCAGTTCCCGCAGACCCGGTTCCGCGCCCGCATCGGCACCCGCCTCTGGCTGGGCGACCACGAGGCCACGGAGTACCGGGGCGCCGTGCTGGACGTGACCCATGTGTCCAAGGGCGACCGGTTCGGCTACCGCCAGCAGAAGGCCGCCTCGGACGGCTGGCTGGTCGTCGTGGCGGGCGGCACCTCGCACGGTGTGGGCCTGGAGGCGCCGAAGGCCCTGCACGGTGTGATGCCGCGCGCCAAGGGCGTGGCCCGGGCCGGGCTGGCCACGGTGAACCGCAATCTGTCCCCGTTCGTGTGGGCTGGAAAGCAGCGGTGGTTCGCCGAGCCGCCGCACATGCAGGTGTCGATCCTCTTCGTGCCCTCCGACGCGCAGGAGCCGAAGGTCGGGGACGAACTCGTCGCCCATCTGCGGCACACCACCACGCAGTTCGACCGCCTAGTGGACCACTGACCGGCGCCGACGGCACCGCGGGACTTTCCGGCCCCCGGCGGACGCATCGCGCGTCCGCCGGGGGCCGGCCCGTTCAGCCGGCCGGCTGCGGCGCCTTCTCCGCCCCTCTGCCCGGCTCCGCGCCCCGGCCCGCCCGCGGCTCCTCCGCGGCCCCGGCCGCCTCGTCCGGACGCCGCTCGCCCCCGAGGACGAACACGTCCGGGGCGCCGTCGAGGACCCCGCCCGCCGGATCGTCCGAGCCGTCCTGGCGGACCACGTCCCGCTCGGGCCTCAGGATGTCCCGCACGATCACGGCGCACAGGTACAGCGTGCCGAGGAGGTGCAGGGCGATCGCGAGCTGATAGCCCTCGACCGGCAGCCCCTGCTGCTTCTCGCTGGTCGTGTACGCGAGGTACATCCAGATCCCCAGGAAGTACATGACCTCGCACGCCTGCCAGATCAGGAAGTCCCGCCAGCGCGGCCGCGCCAGCACCGCCAGCGGGATCAGCCAGAGCACGTACTGCGGCGAGTAGACCTTGTTGGTCAGGATGAACGCGGCGACCAGCAGGAAGGCGAGCTGCGCGTACCGGGGACGGCGCGGCGCCCGCAGGGTCAGCACGCAGAGGGCGACGAAGGCCAGGGCCACCAGCACCAGGGCCGTGTCGTTGACGGTCTCGACGGCGATGCCCTCGCCGGTGCGCTGGGTGATGATCAGCCAGAACGACCCGAAGTCGATCTGACGCTCCTGGCTGAAGGTGTAGAACTTCTTCCAGCCCTCCGGGGCGAACACCATCACGGGCAGGTTCACGACCAGCCACGCACCGGCCGCGGCCAGGCTCGCCGTGATGAACTCCCGCCACTTCCCGGTGCGCCAGCAGAGCGGCAGCAGCGGGGCCAGCAGGAAGACCGGGTAGAGCTTGGCCGCCGTCGCCAGGCCGATCAGGATGCCGAACGCGAGCGGCCGGCCACGGGACCACATCAGCAGCGCGGCGGCGGCGAGCGCCACGGCGAACAGGTCCCAGTTGATGGTGGCCGTGAGCGCGAAGGCGGGCGCGAGGGCGAGGAGCAGGCCGTCCCAGGGGCGGTGCCGCTGGGTGCGGGCGACGCAGACGGCGATCACCGCCGTGCAGGCCAGCAGCATGCCGGCGTTCACCAGCCAGTAGAGCTGCTCCTGCTGCACCAGGTCGCCGTCGGAGACGCCCAGCCAGAAGCCGACCTCGCTGAACCAGGACGCGACCTGCATGAAGAGCCCGGTCAGCACCGGGTACTCCAGGTACTGCATATCGCCGGGCAGCCGGTCGAAGTAGGGGATCAGGCCCTCGGAGAAGCCCCTCCCCAGGTAGAGGTGGGGGATGTCCGAGTAGCAGGCGTGGGTGTACTGGGAGCTGGTGCCCCGGAACCAGGCCCAGTTGTAGCAGGGCAGCTTCTGCACCATGCCCAGCGCGAACATGCCGATCGCGGTGAGCGCGACGACGGCCACCGGGGTGAGCCGGCCGCCCTGCCCGCCCAGCGCCCTGCGGCCGATGGGGCCGCCGATCAGTTCGCTGCCCGCCGCGGCGATCCTGTCGCGCCGGGTGGGGGCGACGACGTCCGTGCGGTCGCGGCGCGCGGGCCGGCCGGCGGGGCGGTCCTGGTAGGCGCTCGTCTCTTCTGGGCTGGGCATGGTGCACATCCTGCCGTAAGGGCCGGCGGACACGGCGCGGGCCGCCGCATCCGGCCGGCGGGTGCCGTGGGGTCCGGATGCGGCGGCCCGTGAGCCGCGCGGTGGGTACCTGGTCAGGCGCTAGGTTCCGTCGGAGCCCCCGATGAAGCCGCCACCGCCGTTGTTCCCGCCGTTGCCGCCGCCACCGTTGTTGCCGGTGCCGCCGCTGTCCGTACCGGGCGGGGGACTCACCGTCGGACCGCCGTTGCTCGCTCCCTCGTCGGTGCCGCCGTTGCTGACCCCGCCGTCGTTCCCGCCGTTGTTCCCGCCACCGTTGTTGCCGGTGCCGGCGGTCGGGTCGCAGGTCCAGTCCTCCCACGGGTTGCAGGACTCGGACGGGGAAGGCGACGTCGACGGCGTCTCGGACGGCTTCTCCGAGGGCGTCTCGGACGGCGTCTCGGAGGGCGTGATGCTCGGCGACGGCGCCGGGCTGACCGCGCCGCCGCCCCAGACGGCCTCGCCGCCCAGGTCCTCCGGCTCGGGGAACTCGATGACCTTCTCGCCCTTGAGGGCGGCGGACATGTAGTCGTGCCAGATCTCGGAGGGGAACGACGAACCGTGGATCTTGGGCTGGGCACCCGTGCCGAACATGTCCTCGAACTTGCGGTTCTTGTTCTTCTCGTTGTCGTCGAGGCGGAACATGTCGATCGCGGTCGAGAGCTGCGGGGTGTAACCCACGAACCACGCCTGCTTGTTGCCGTCGGTGGTACCGGTCTTGCCGGCGACGGGGCGGCCCGGGAGCCGGGCGTTCTTACCGGTGCCCTTCTCGACGACGTCCGTGAGCACATCGGTCACATTGGTGGCGACGGCACGGCTGAAGGCGCGCTTGCCGGTGTCCTCGTGCTCGTAGATCGTCTTGCCCCCTTGGAGGACCTTGGTCACCGAGTAGGGGTCGCGCTGCTCGCCCTCGGCGGCGAAGGTGCCGTAGGCGCCCGCCATCCGGATGGCGCTGGGGGTGGAGATACCGAGGGAGAACGACGGGACGTTGCCCTCCACGAGGCTCGTCTTCAGCAGACCCGCGTCGATCGCGGCCTCACGCACCTGCGGGATGCCGACGTCCATACCGAGCTGCACATAGGGCGAGTTGGCGGAGTGGATCATGGCCTTGCGCAGGCTGATGTCACCGTAGCTGGCGTCGTCGTCGTTGACCTGCTCCCACTCCTTCCCCTCCTCGTTGTGCCAGACGCTGCCGTCGTAGTTCTTGACCTTGAGCTTGTTCTTGCCGCTGTAGCGGCTCTTGTCCGGGTCGACGATGCGGCGGTCGGCCTGGCTCTGCTCCTCCGCGCCCTCGGGGTCGCGCACACCGTCGCGCATGGCCGCGGCGAGCACGAAGGGCTTGAAGGTCGATCCGACCTGGGCACCCGTCGCGTCGGCGTTGTTGGTGAAGTGCTTGGTGGCGTCGGTGCCGCCGTAGATCGCGACGATCTTGCCGGTCTCGGGCTCGACCGAGGCGCCGCCGAACTGGACGTGGGTGTCCGTGTCGGGGCGCTTCTTGGGGTCGATGTGCTTGTCCTGGATCTTCTTGATGGTCTTCTCGAGAAGCTCGACCTTCTTCTTGTCGAAGGTCGTGTGGATCTCGAAGCCGCCCTGGGCGAGGTCCTCGGCCGTGTAGCCCTGGGCGTTGTTGACGAAGTTCGCCTTGGCCAGGTCCACGAGGTAACCGATCTGACCGCTGAGCTGCGCGTTCTTCTTCGGCGCATCCGGCATGGGGAACTTTGTGTAGGTAGCCCGCTCCTCGGCGGTGAGGTGCTTGTCCTTGACCATCTCGTCGAGGATCCACCGCCAGCGCTCCTCCGCCCGCTCGCGGTTCTTGGCAGGGGATGCCTCGGGGTCGATCGACGGGTTGCCCGCCGGGTCGAAGTACGTCGCGCCCTTGAGGAGAGAGGCGAGCACAGCGGACTCACTGGCGTTGAGCTTGTTGGCGTCCTTGCCGTAGTACGTGCGGGCGGCTGCCTGGATGCCGTAGGCGCCCCGTCCGTAGTAGGAGGTGTTGAGGTAGCCCTCCATGATCTCGTCCTTCTCCATCTCGTTGTCGATCTTTACGGAGATGAAGAGCTCCTTGAACTTGCGGCTCAGGGTCTGGTCCTGGTTGTCGAGCCGCGCGTTCTTCACGTACTGCTGGGTGATCGTCGATCCGCCCTGGGTCTGCTGGCCGCGGGCCATGTTGAACAGGGCCCGGCCGATGCCCATCGGGTCGATGCCGGAGTCGTCCTTGAAGGTCTTGTTCTCGGCCGAGATCACCGCGTTCTGCATCACCAGCGGAATCTGGTCGATGGGGATGATCTGCCGGTTCGTCTCCCCACCGGTCGCGGCCATCTGAGAGCCGTCTTTCCAGTAGTAGACGTTGTTCTGGGCGGTCGCGGTCTTGGCGGGATCGGGTACGCCGACCATCGCGTAGGCGATCGTCGCCGCGGTCATCATGCTGCCGAAGAGGGCGATGAACAGGCCCGTCACGAGCTTCCAGGACGGCACCCACCGGCGCCACCCGTACTTGTCGTGGCGCGGATAGTCGATGATCCGCTTCTTGCCCGGACGGCGTGCCGCCGCCCCGGCGGCTCCGGCCCGCCTGGCGGCGCGGCCCGCGCCCGGCGCCTCCTCGGTGTGCCGGCGGCCGCCGCGCTGGGCGGCGCGGCGCGCCTCGGCGCGGCCTCCGTAGGGGCGCTCCTCGCCGTGCGAGGCGGCGGGGGAGGCCGGTGCGGCATCCCGGCCTGATGCTCCGCGACGGCCCGGCTGCTGGGCGGCGCGACGGGCCGCGGCACGTCCGCCACCCTGCGACTGCGGCGGTTTGCGACGGTGCTCGCTCATCGAACGACTACTCCTCGGGCAGGCGAGACGCCTGGAAGCGGCAGGTGAGTTCCGGTCCCCCCGAAATGGATACGGACGAGCTCTGGGCAGAACTCATCCGCTGCGCGTCCACGGCGATGACGCTCGGGGGCGTCACATGGTTCCCGGTGGTCTGCATGCCGCACAGACTACGCACGGTCAAAACCCGCCTAGGGCCGAAGTTCACCCCATTTCCGGCAACTCAGGGGCTGTGAATTGACGATGTGACGCCGTTCACGATGGCCCCTCTTGTCGCAACAGGCACGCGGCTCTATCGTGCTGATGTATCGAGTCGATACATCAGCACGACACATCGCGGCGAGACAACGGCACGGCACAGCGAAGGAGGCGGCAATGAGCAGGCGCTCGGGCATCCTCGAATTCGCCGTGCTCGGCCTGCTCCGCGAAGCACCGATGCACGGGTACGAGCTGCGCAAGCGGCTCAACACCTCGCTGGGGATCTTCCGGGCCTTCAGCTACGGCACCCTCTATCCCTGCCTCAAGACGCTGGTCGCCAACGGCTGGTTGATCGAGGAGCCGGGAAGCGCGCCCGAGGACGCCCTCGCCGCCTCCCTGGCGGGGCGCCGCGCGAAGATCGTCTACCGGTTGACGGCCGACGGTAAGGAGCACTTCGAGGAGCTGCTCTCCCACACCGGCCCCGACACCTGGGAGGACGAGCACTTCGCGGCCCGTTTCGCCTTCTTCGGCCAGACGGAGCGCGAGGTGCGGATGCGGGTCCTGGAAGGGCGCCGCAGCCGGCTGGAGGAGCGCCTGGAGAAGATGCGGGCCTCTCTCGCCCGCACCCGCGAGCGCCTCGACGACTACACGCTCGAACTTCAGCGCCACGGCATGGAGTCCGTGGAGCGCGAAGTGCGCTGGCTGAACGAGCTCATCGAGAGCGAGCGGGCGGGGCGGGATCAGCGACGACCCTCTTCCGAGAGCACCGCTCAGCACGACAACACATCTGGAGCGACGGACGGCCTGCCCCGGCACACGGAGCCCGGACCTCCCGGGGGGACCTCCCCCGGCGGCCCGACTCCGCCGGATCCGTCCGACGACACCGCCAAGTGAGGCCCTGCGCACCGCAGGGTTTCATCCGGAACACCGAGATCACACAGGGAGCAACCGGAATGGGTTCGGTTCGCGTAGCCATCGTCGGCGTGGGCAACTGCGCCGCCTCGCTGGTGCAGGGCGTCGAGTACTACAAGGACGCCGACCCGGCCGGCAAGGTGCCGGGTCTGATGCACGTCCAGTTCGGCGACTACCACGTCCGTGACGTCGAGTTCGTCGCCGCCTTCGACGTGGACGCCAAGAAGGTCGGCCTCGACCTGGCGGACGCCATCGGCGCCAGCGAGAACAACACCATCAAGATCTGCGACGTGCCGTCCACCGGCGTCACCGTGCAGCGCGGGCACACCCTGGACGGCCTGGGTAAGTACTACCGCCAGACCATCGAGGAGTCCGCCGAGGAGCCGGTCGACATCGTCCAGATCCTCAAGGACAAGCAGGTCGACGTCCTGGTCTGCTACCTCCCGGTCGGCTCCGAGGACGCTGCGAAGTTCTACGCGCAGTGCGCCATCGACGCCAAGGTCGGCTTCGTCAACGCCCTCCCGGTCTTCATCGCCGGCACCAAGGAGTGGGCGGACAAGTTCACCGAGGCCGGTGTCCCGATCGTCGGTGACGACATCAAGTCCCAGGTCGGCGCCACCATCACGCACCGCGTGATGGCCAAGCTGTTCGAGGACCGCGGTGTCATCCTGGACCGCACGATGCAGCTCAACGTCGGCGGCAACATGGACTTCAAGAACATGCTCGAGCGCGAGCGCCTGGAGTCCAAGAAGATCTCGAAGACGCAGGCCGTCACCTCGCAGATCCCCGACCGTGAGCTGGGCGAGAAGAACGTCCACATCGGCCCCTCGGACTACGTCGCCTGGCTCGACGACCGCAAGTGGGCGTATGTGCGCCTTGAGGGCCGCGCCTTCGGTGACGTCCCGCTGAACCTGGAGTACAAGCTCGAGGTGTGGGACTCCCCGAACTCGGCGGGTGTCATCATCGACGCCGTGCGCGCCGCGAAGATCGCCAAGGACCGCGGCATCGGCGGCCCGATCCTCTCGGCCTCCTCGTACTTCATGAAGTCCCCGCCGGTGCAGTACTTCGACGACGAGGCTCGTGAGAACGTCGAGAAGTTCATCAAGGGCGAGGTCGAGCGCTGATCGCTCCCCCTGCCATCGAGGAGGGTCCCCGGGTCGCTGCCCCGGGGACCCTCCTCGTATGTGACGCTAGCTCGCATGTCTGCCGTACGTGATCTGCGCGTACTCCTGCGCCTGAGCGGCTTCCGCCGCCTCCTGGCGGTGCGGCTGCTGTCGCAGTCGGCCGACGGCGTCTACCAGGTGGCCCTGGCGACCTACGTGGTGTTCTCCCCGGAACGGCAGACCTCGCCCGCGGCGATCGCGTCCGCCATGGCCGTCCTGCTGCTGCCCTACTCCCTCGTGGGCCCCTTCGCCGGCGTTCTGCTCGACCGCTGGCGCCGCCGGCAGGTGCTCTTCTACGGCAACGCGCTGCGCGCCGTCCTCGCCTGCGGGACGGCCCTGCTCGTTCTGGCGGCCGCCCCGGACTGGCTCTTCTACGCCTCCGCCCTCTCCGTCACCGCCGTCAACCGCTTCGTGCTGGCCGGGCTCTCCGCCGCCCTCCCCCGCGTGGTCGACGAGGAGCGCCTGGTGGTGGCGAACTCGCTCTCACCGACGGCGGGGACCCTCGCCGCCACAGCCGGCGGCGGCCTGGCCTTCCTCGTGCGGTTCGCCGTCTCGGACTCCGACGCCGTCGTGGTCCTGCTGGGCGCGGCCCTCTACCTCTGCGCTGCCGCCGCCTCCCTGCGCATGGGACGTGAGCTTCTGGGGCCCGACCCGGATCTGCTCCAGCCGCACCTGCTCAAGGCTCTCGCCTCCACCGCCCACGGTCTGCTGGACGGCCTGCGGCATCTGCGCCGACGGCGCGTCGCGGCGGACGCGCTGGCCGCGATGGCCCTGCTCCGCTTCTGCTACGGCGCGCTCACCGTGACGGTCCTGATGCTCTGCCGCTACGCCTGGTCCGACTCCGAGGCGGACGGGCTCGCGCTCCTCGGGCTGGCCGTGGGCATCTCGGGCGCGGGCTTCTTCGCCGCCGCGGTGATCTCCCCCTGGGCCATCGGGAGGCTCGGGCAGTACGGCTGGATGGCGGCGTGCTCGGGCGCGGCGGCCGTCCTGGTGCCGGCCCTCGGGCTGCCCTTCGCTCCCGCTCCGATGCTGGCCGCGGCCTTTGTGCTCGGTCTCGTCACCCAGGGCGCGAAGATCGCGACGGACACCGTGGTGCAGACCTCGGTGGACGACGCCTTCCGCGGCCGGGTCTTCTCCCTCTACGACATGCTCTTCAATGTGGCGTTCGTGGGAGCGGCCGGGGTGGCCGCACTGATGCTGCCGCCGGACGGCCGGTCCGCCGCCCTGATCGCCGCCGTGGCGGTCCTCTACGCGGCGGTGGCGACAGCTCTCCTGAGACGCCGCCCCGCTCCGGGGTGAGGCCAGAAACGCGAAGGGGCGGTGTTTCACGTGAAACACCGCCCCTTCGCTGACACCTGACTTCCGTACGGGGGGTGTGTTTCACGTGAAACACACCCCCCGTACGGTGCTCAGTCCTGCGTCGCCCACCACTCCTTGAGCGCCGCGACCGCCGCGTCGTACTCCATCGGGCCGTTCTCCAGCCGCAGGTCGAGGAGGAAGGCGTACGCCTTGCCGATGACCGGGCCGGGCCCGACTCCCAGCACCTCCTGGATCTGATTGCCGTCGAGGTCCGGCCGGATCGCGTCCAGCTCCTCCTGCTCCTGGAGCTGGGCGATGCGCTCCTCCAGGCCGTCGTAGGCCCGGGAGAGCGCCGCCGCCTTCTTCCTGTTCCGGGTCGTGCAGTCGGAGCGGGTGAGCTTGTGGAGCCGCGTCAGCAGCGGTCCCGCGTCCCGCACATACCGGCGCACCGCGGAGTCGGTCCACTCGCCGGTGCCGTAGCCGTGGAACCGCAGATGCAGCTCGACCAGCCGCGAGACGTCCTTGACCAGCTCGTTCGAGTACTTCAGCGCGACCATCCGCTTCTTGGTCATCTTCGCGCCGACGACCTCGTGGTGGTGGAAGGAGACCCGCCCGTCCTTCTCGAACCGCCGCGTCCGGGGCTTCCCGATGTCATGGAGCAGTGCGGCCAGGCGCAGCACCAGGTCGGGCCCGTCCTCCTCCAGGTCGATCGCCTGCTCCAACACGGTGAGTGAGTGCTCGTACACATCCTTGTGGCGGTGGTGCTCGTCGCTCTCCAGACGCAGCGCCGGCAACTCCGGGAGGACATGCGCGGCGAGGCCGGTCTCGACCAGCAGTGCCAGGCCCTTGCGGGGGTGCGCCGACAGCAGCAGCTTGTTCAGCTCGTCCCGCACCCGCTCGGCCGACACGATCTCGATGCGCTCGGCCATGGCGGTCATCGCGGCCACGACCTCGGGGGCCACCTCGAAGTCCAGCTGGGCGGCGAAACGGGCGGCGCGCAGCATCCGCAGCGGGTCGTCGGAGAACGAGTCCTCGGGGGTGCCGGGAGTGCGCAGGACCCGGGCGGCAAGGTCCTCCAGTCCCTTGTGGGGGTCGATGAACTCCTTCTCCGGAAGGGCCACGGCCATGGCGTTCACGGTGAAGTCACGGCGGACGAGGTCTTCCTCGATGGAGTGGCCGTAGGAGACCTCGGGCTTCCGCGAGGTCCTGTCGTACGCCTCCGAACGGTAGGTCGTGACCTCGATCTGGAAGCGCTGCGCCTGCTCCCCGGCACCGCCCTCCTTCTGCGCCCCGACCGTGCCGAAGGCGATACCGACGTCCCACACGGAGTCGGCCCAGGGGCGCATGATTTTGAGCACGTCCTCGGGCCGGGCGTCCGTGGTGAAGTCGAGATCGTTACCGAGCCGCCCGAGGAGCGCGTCGCGTACCGAGCCGCCGACGAGAGCGAGCCGGTGGCCGGCCTCCTCGAAACGGCGGGCCAGATCGTCGGCGACGGGAGAAACCCGCAGCAGTTCGCTCACCGCGCGGTGTTGCACCTGGCTCAGGGCAGTGGGGCTGTCTTCATTGGCGTTCGGCACAGCAGAAAAGGGTACGTGCCCGCGCCGCCCCGGGGCGCCTCGGTTTCCCGGGGGCCCCGTCCCGCTTCTCACGCGATCTTGTGGGTCCCTCCGCGGCACTTCGGCACAGCGGGTCTCGTTACCATGCGTGGACGCACGAACGAGAGACCCACAGAACGACCACCAGTAGGCACGACGACGAGGGACGGGCGAGCGCGTGGCCGAGGCGGCAGACTTCCAGGAGATGCACCTTTCTCCTGCACGCCGGTGGCTGCGACGCACAGCCTCCGTGATCGCCGGCGTACCACTCATGGCCGGACTGCTGTACGGACCGACCGCGACTCCCGCGGCGGCCGCGGAGGACGCCATAGGCACCCGGACCGTCGACGTGTCCCTGGACGCGATGACGCCCGCCGCTCCCGGCGAGAAGGACACCCTCACCGTGTCCGGCACCGTGATCAACCGCAGCAAGCGCACGATCACCGACGCCCATGTCGATCTCCGCGTCGGCCCGAAGCTGGCCGGCCGGACCGCCATCGACCAGGCGTCCGAGCGGACCGGATTCGACCCGGTGCTCGACGGACCGAAGATCGACGACACATTCGCGGTGGACATCCCGCGGCTGGCGTCGGGCATCAGCCACGACTTCACCGTCTCCGTCCCCCTCGACAAGCTCGACCTCGGCGAGGACGGCGGGGTCTACCCCCTGGGGGTCTCCCTCTCCGGCCGGACGCCGGACTTCGCCTACGACCAGGTCCTCGGCATCGAGCGGACCTTCCTTCCCTGGCAGCCGGAAGCCACCAAGAAGAAGACCCAGCTCACGTATCTCTGGCCGCTGATCTCGTCGACGCACCTCACCTCAGAGACCGGCTCCGACGAGCAGCAGACCCCGGTCTTCGAGGACGAGTCCCTGGTCAAGGAGCTGTCCCCGGGCGGGCGCCTGGAGCAGATGGTGACCCTCGGCAGCACACTGCCGGTGACCTGGGTCATCGACCCGGACCTGCTGGCCACCGTGGACGCCATGGCCGAGAAGTACGAGGTCAAGCAGGGCGACACCACCGTGCCCGGCACCAACCGGGACGTGGCCAAGCGCTGGCTGAGGTCGCTGGAGGCCGCCGTACAGGACGACAAGGTGGTCGCCCTGCCGTTCGCGGATCCCGACCTCGCCTCGCTCGCCCACCGCGGAAAGGCCGTCTCCGGCTCCCTCAGCCACCTCCAGCCGGCCACCGAAGTCGCCGCGACGACCGTGGAGACCATCCTCCATGTGAAGCCCTCGGTGGACTTCGCCTGGCCGGTCGACGGGGCGATCGACTCCTCGATCGTCGATGTCGCGACCTCCGCGGGCGCCCACAACGTCATCGCACGGAGCGACAGCCTCCGGGACAACCTGGACTACACCCCGACGGCCGCCAGGCCCGTCGGAGGCGGCACGACCGCGGTGGTGGCCGATTCCCGGCTCTCCCGGGCCTTCGAGGGCGATATGACGGGCGCCGGCGCCTCCACCCTGGCCGTGCAGAAGTTCCTCGCCCAGTCCCTCGCCGTGACACTGCAGGATCCGGAGAAGCAGCGGAGCATCGTGGTCGCCCCGCAGCGCGTTCCCACGGCGACCCAGGCGCAGTCGATGGCCCGTGCGCTCCAGGCGCTGGAGGCCAAGCGGTGGAGCCAGCCGCTCGACCTGCCGCGCGCGGCGGAGGCCAAGCCGGACGCCGACGCCAACACGGCGGTGCCCCGGGGATCCGCGTACCCGGCGAAACTACGGAAGCAGGAGCTGCCGGTCGAGGCGTTCGAGGACATCCGGGGCACCCAGCGGACCCTCGACATGTTCGAGGGGATCCTGACCCAGGCCGACCGGGTGAAGACGCCGTTCGGCCGGGCCGTCGACCGTGAGCTCTCCACGTCCTGGCGGGGCAACCCCGTGGGCGCGGCCCAGTACCGGCAGGGTGTGCGGACCTATCTGAAGGACCTCACGGAAGAGGTCCAGCTCATCCAGAAGTCGGATGTGACCCTGTCGGGCCGCAGCGCGATGATCCCGGTCACCGTGCAGAACCAGCTCGTCCAGGACGTCGACGACCTCGTGCTGCGGCTCCAGTCCCAGAGTCCGACCCGCCTCGGGCTGGACGGCCGGGCGGTCACCGAGCAGCCCGTCCGGGTCGGCGGCGGCCACAGCCAGACGGTGAAGTTCCCGGCCGCGGCCAAGGCGAACGGCCAGGTCCAGATGACCGCGCAGTTGTTCACCAAGGACGGCAAGCCCTACGGCGAGGCCATGACCTTCACGGTGAAGGTCTCGGAGATCACCCCCCAGGTGATGCTGGTCATCGCGGGCGGCGTGCTGCTTCTTGTCCTCGCGGGCATCAGGATGTACACCCAGCGCAAGCGCGCCGCCGTCGAAGCGGCGGCCGCCGAGGCGGACACCGAAACGGAGAAGGCGACCGGGGAGCCGGCGGCGGAACCGGCCGGCGCGGACGCCGAGCCCGGCGTCCCGGGCCCGGAACCCGAGCAGCCGAGTGACCCGCAGCCGGACACCCGACCCGAAAGCGGCGACCCGTCGGGCGCTGGTGAGAAAGTGGACCGTTGAGCGATGTCGTGGCCGGTCGGCCGGGGACGATGAGGTGGGGTAGTCATGAACGCGCCGTACGACGGTGACCGCGGCCAGGGCGCGGGCGGAGACTCCGCCGGACGCGACCCGGCGCCGCAGCACCCCGCCACGGACCCGTACGCGCAGGACCCCTATGTCCAGGACGCCTACACACCGGATCCGTTCCAGGCCCGGGACCTGTCGGCGCAGGACCCGGTGACCGAGGCGCTCTACGACCGCTCGGCGCACCCGCCACCGCCGCCGGGCACGTACCAGGACCCCCAGGCGCTCTACCAGCAGCCCGCGGCGCCCCCGTACGCCCCCGACCCCCGGGTCTGGGCCCAGACCCCGCCACCGGAGCCGGACGGCCCCTCCCGTCATCTCCCGTACGGGGACGACGCCCGGACGACCCAGTTCACCGGCGTGGACGACCTCGTCACCCGGGCCTCCGAGGACAAGCCGGAGCCGGACGCCTTCGCGCACCTCTTCCGCGACCAGCAGTCCTCCGGACAGCCCACGCCCGCCCCCGAGCCCGTGCCGGCCCCGGCGCCGCCGAAGAAGCCGGCCGGGCGCGCCTCCGGGCTGCTGAAGTCCAGCGCCGTGATGGCCGCCGGCACGCTCGTCTCACGCCTGACCGGATTCGTCCGGAGCCTGGTGATCACGGCGGCGCTCGGCGCCGCGCTCCTCGGCGACACCTTCACCATCGCCTACACCCTGCCGACGATGATCTACATCCTCACCGTCGGCGGCGGCCTCAACTCGGTCTTCGTCCCCCAGCTCGTCCGGGCGATGAAGGACGACGAGGACGGCGGCGAGGCCTTCGCCAACCGCCTGCTGACACTGGTGATGGTCGCGCTGGGCACCATCGTCCTGCTGGCCGTGTTCGCGGCGCCGCTCCTGATCCAGCTGATGTCGGACACCATCGCCGGCGATCCGGCGGCCAACAGCGTCGCGGTCACCTTCGCCCGCTACTGCCTGCCGACGATCTTCTTCATGGGCATCCATGTGGTGATGGGCCAGATCCTCAACGCCCGTGGCAAGTTCGGCGCGATGATGTGGACCCCGGTCCTGAACAACATCGTCATGATCACCACTTTCGGGCTCTTCATCTGGGTGTACGGCACCTCGGCCGAGTCCCAGATGGGCGTGCAGACGATCCCGGCGGACGGTGTCCGGCTGCTGGGCATCGGCACCCTGCTCGGCCTGGTGGTCCAGGCGCTGGCGATGATCCCGTACCTCCGCGAGACCGGCTTCCGCTTCCGTCCCCGCTTCGACTGGAAGGGCCACGGCCTCGGCAGGACGGTGAAGCTGGCGAAGTGGACGGTGCTCTTCGTCCTCGCCAACCAGGCCGGCGTCCTGGTGGTGACCCAGCTGGCCACCGCGGCCGGTGAGGCGTCCGGACGCCAGGGCGCGGGCTTCATCGCCTACACCAACGCCCAGCTCATCTGGGGCATGCCACAGGCCATCATCACGGTCTCCGTCATGGCCGCCCTGCTGCCCCGGCTCTCCCGTGCCGCGCACGACGGCGACCCGGGCGCCGTCCGGGACGACATCTCGCAGGGCCTGCGCAACTCCGCGGTGGCCATCGTGCCCGTCGCGTTCGCGTTCCTCGCCCTCGGTGTCCCGATGTCCATGCTGCTCTTCGCCTCCAGCGGTCAGGAGGCCGCGCAGGGCATGGGCTTCATCCTGATGGCCTTCGGCCTCGGCCTGATCCCCTACTCGGTGCAGTACGTCGTCCTCCGCGGTTTCTACGCCTACGAGGACACCAGGACGCCCTTCTACAACACCGTCATCGTGGCCGCGGTCAACGCGGCGGCCTCCGCCCTGTGTTACGCGCTGCTCCCGGCCCGCTGGGCGGTCGTGGGCATGGCCGCCTCCTACGGCCTCGCCTACGCGGTCGGTGTGGGCGTGGCCTGGCGGCGGCTCAGTAAGCGCCTCGGCGGGGACCTGGACGGCACCCATGTGCTGCGGACCTACGCACGGCTGTGCCTGGCCTCGGTGCCCGCCGCGGTCGCCGCCGGCGCGGTGGCCTTCGGTGTGGTGACGGCACTCGGGAGCGGTGCCGGAGGTTCGCTCGTCGCTCTCGTGGCCGGTGGAATCGTCCTCCTGGGCGTCTTCTTCGTGGCGGCCAGGAAGATGCGGATCGCGGAGCTCAACGCGCTGGTCGGCATGGTGCGCGGGCGTCTCGGACGGTAGGACGGAGCTCTCCGGGCACAACCATCGTCCGACGCCGTGTGTCGTGCATAGCGCCGGACTGTGGGCACAATTGGCTTGGCGTTCGACTATGGCGCAATGGATGGGGAGGCAGGAACGACGGTGGCGGAACGTAGCACGGCTGCCGTCGACGTGGCCGACAACGGCGGGGACGACCCGCTGACCGCGCGGAAGCGCAAGGCCACGACCGACGGGGCGGCTGAATCCCAGGAGTCTGCGGACAGGACCGCACCGGAAGGAGGCGACGAGGGCGGGGGAACGGCTTCCCCGGTCGCGGCGCCCGAACTGCACAGCGGGCACAAGCTCGCCAACCGCTACCGCCTCGAAGAGTGCGTCACCCGGCTGGACGGTTTCAGCAGTTGGCGCGCGGTCGACGAGAAGCTGCGCCGGGCCGTGGGGGTCCACCTCCTGCCCGCGGAGCACCCGCGGGCACGGTCCGTCCTCGCGGCCGCCCGCTCCTCCGCCCTGCTGGGCGACCCGCGCTTCGTCCAGGTCCTGGACGCGGTCGAGGAGAACGACCTCGTCTACGTCGTCCATGAGTGGCTCCCGGACGCGGTGGAGCTGACCGCCCTCCTCGCCGCCGGCCCGCTGGAGGCGCACGACGCCTACCAGCTCGTCGAGCAGGTGTCGTTGGCGATGACCGCGGCGCACCGCGAAGGTCTCTCCCATCTGCGCCTGACTCCCGGCGCGGTGCTGCGCACCTCCACCGGCCAGTACCGGATCCGCGGCCTCGCGGTGAACGCCGCCCTGCGCGGCATCACCGACGACCGCCCGCAGCGCACCGACACCGAAGCCATCGGCGCCCTCCTCTACGCGGCACTCACCCAGCGCTGGCCCTACGAGAACGACGCCTACGGCCTCACGGGCCTGCCCAAGGGGGTCGGCCTGGTCGCCCCCGACCAGGTGCGCGCGGGCGTCCACCGCGGGCTGTCCGAGCTCGCCATGCGCGCCCTCGTCAACGACGGTGCCACGGCCTCCCGTCAGGAGCCGCCGTGCACCACGCCCGACGAGCTGGCCAAGGCCGTGGCGGCGATGCCCCGCATCCGCCCGCCGGAGCCGGTCTTCGCCGCGCCTCCCGAGTACCAGCGGACGGGCTACCAGCCGGGTGCCTACGGCCGCCCGGGCACCACGGCGCCCAACGTGGCCCAGTCCGTCGCCACCCCGCCCCCGCCCCTCCAGAGCCGGACGGGGAAGGCACTGAAGTGGACCGTCTCCGCCCTGCTCATCGCGGCTCTGGGCCTGGGGAGCTGGCAGATCGCCGACAGGCTCATCGAACGGGGCGGGTCGGACCGCAACCCGCCGGCCTCGGAGACCACCAACGAGGAGGGGAACGAGAAGCCGAAGGCTCCGCAGTCCTTCGCGATCCAGGGCGCACAGGAGTACGCACCCGACGGCAAGCCGCAGAACACGGACGCGGTGGGCGCCACCCACGACGGCGACAACTCGACGTTCTGGCGCACCAAGAGCTTCCTGGACGGCCCGGAGTTCGCTCCCTCCATCAAGCAGGGTGTGGGCATCGTCTATGACCTCGGCACGGAGAAGCCGGTGTCCGGCGGCTCCATAGCGTTGCGTTTCGGGGGCAATCACACGAAGATCGGCCTCTACGCCGTGGACTCCCTGTCCCCCCCGGGTCCCGTCTCCTCGATGGAGCGGATCGCCACGGGGCAGACCAGTGACACGGCACTCACGCTGACCGCCGACAAGCCGGTGAACACCCGGTACGTGCTGCTCTGGATGACGGCGATGCCCTACTCGCCCCAGGATGGATTCAGCGATCCCGGGCACAAGCAGGGGATCGCGGACGTCTCCCTCACCGGCTGACGGCGTGACGAGGGGAGGGGCTCACCGTTGAACGACCCGACACTCGGCGACGCCGACGACCAGGATCTCCTGGCCCGCCATGTCGCCGGGGACCCCGACGCCTTCGGTGAACTCGTACGGCGCCACCGCGACCGGCTCTGGGCGGTGGCGCTGCGCACCCTGGGGGACAGGGAGGAGGCGGCGGACGCCGTCCAGGACGCGCTTGTCTCGGCCTTCCGCGCGGCCCACACCTTCCAGGGGCGGTCGGCGGTCACCACCTGGCTGCATCGCATCACGGTGAACGCCTGCCTGGACCGGGTCCGCAAGGCCGCATCCCGCAAGACCTCCCCGGTGGACGACCCGGAGCGCCTGGAAGAGCTGCTGGAACCGCAGGAGTCCGCGGAGGCACCGGCGGAGCGGCAGGACCTGCACCGGGAACTGCTGGCCGCGCTGGGCAGACTCCCCGGTGACCAGCGAGCCGCACTGGTCCTGGTGGACATGCAGGGGTATCCCGTGGCCGAGGCGGCCGAGATCCTCGGGGTGCCGACCGGGACCGTCAAGAGCCGGTGCGCGCGGGGGCGGGCCCGGCTTCTGCCGATGGTCAGCCATCTGCGCGGCTCCGGCGGGGATAACGCCGATCTCTCCGGGGGAGGGAACCGGACGGCAGGGACATCCGTCCCACCGGCATCGGGAGCGAATGAGCAGGGGCCGAACGGTCCGGCGGCAATGAAGGGTGGAGGTGGACGCGCGTGACTTCCTCGACCGATACGAATCGGCACCCCGATGTCTCCGAGATCTCCGATCTCACCGAAGGACTGCTCACTCCGTCCCAGTCCGCCGATCTGCGCCGGCACCTCGCCGAGTGCGAGCTCTGTGCGGATGTGCACACCTCTCTCGAAGAGATCAGAGGACTCCTCGGAACCCTGCCCGGCCCCAGTCGTATGCCCTCGGACATCGCGGGCCGTATCGACGCGGCCCTCGCGGCCGAAGCTCTGCTCGGCGCCACCGCTCCGGTGGACTCGGACGATGTTTCACGTGAAACACGGAGCGGTTCCACGGCCTCCGACAGCACCGGCGCGACTCCGGACCGGCCGGCGGGTCACCCCCGTGCCGCTTCCGGCCCGGGCCGGAGCAAGCCCCGGCGCCGGCGGCGCGCCGTCGTGCTGAGTGCCGTCCTCGGTGTCGCGGCCGTCGGTGTGAGCGTCCTCCTCACCCAGACGCTCTCCACCACCACGTCCGGCGAATCGGGCACGGCGAGCGACGCGGGCGCCGCCACGACCGCCGAGGACTTCGCCGGCGCACCGGTTCAGGAGCGAGTGGACTCGCTCCTGGCGGCCGGCGTCGAGACCGCGGAACCGCGCATCGAGAAGATGCCCTCCGCCGAGGCCGAGGGCGTCTCGCCCAGGAGCTCCCCCGGCGACACCCTCCCCGAGTGCGTACAGCGCGGCACCGGCCGCACGGACCAGCCGATCGCCTTCGAACGCGGCGACTACGCGGGAGAGGACGCCTATCTCGTCGTCCTCCCCGACCGCGGTGACGACACCCGGGTCACGGCCTATGTCGTGGACGCCGACTGCGTCGGCAGCTCGGACACCCCGACCGGTTCCCTCCTGCTGACCAGGACCTACCCTCGGCAGTGAGCCACCGCCTGTGCCGCTGCGGCGTCTCGGGAATGCCCGCCCCGTAGGATCCGTTGGGTGGGGTGAGAGCGATGAACCGCCCCGTAGGCAGTAGGCAGTCCCCAGAGACGAGGAACACATCCGTGAGCGACGTCCGTAACGTGATCATCATCGGCTCCGGGCCCGCGGGCTATACGGCCGCCCTCTACACCGCACGTGCTTCTCTCAAGCCGCTGGTGTTCGAAGGTGCCGTCACCGCCGGTGGCGCACTGATGAACACGACCGATGTGGAGAACTTCCCCGGTTTCCGCGACGGCATCATGGGCCCGGACCTGATGGACAACATGCGCGCCCAGGCCGAGCGCTTCGGTGCCGAGCTGGTCCCCGACGACGTCGTCGCGGTCGACCTCACGGGCGAGATCAAGACCGTCACGGACACCGCCGGCACGGTGCACCGCGCCAAGGCCGTCATCGTGACCACCGGCTCCCAGCACCGGAAGCTCGGACTGCCCAACGAGGACGTGCTCTCCGGCCGTGGCGTCTCCTGGTGCGCGACCTGTGACGGCTTCTTCTTCAAGGACCAGGACATCGCCGTGATCGGCGGCGGCGACACCGCGATGGAGGAGGCCACCTTCCTCTCGCGCTTCGCCAAGTCCGTGACCATCGTCCACCGCCGTGACACCCTGCGCGCCTCCAAGGCGATGCAGGAGCGGGCCTTCGCCGACCCCAAGATCTCCTTCGCCTGGGACAGCGAGGTCGCCGAGATCCACGGGGACCAGAAGCTCACCGGACTGACCCTGCGCAACACCAAGACCGGCGAGACCTCCCCGCTCGCCGTCACGGGCCTGTTCATCGCCGTGGGCCACGACCCGCGCACGGAGCTCTTCAAGGGCCAGCTCGACCTGGACGCCGAGGGCTACCTCAAGGTCGACGCGCCGTCGACGCGCACCAACCTCACGGGCGTCTTCGCCGCGGGCGATGTCGTCGACCACACCTACCGTCAGGCGATCACGGCCGCGGGCACCGGCTGCTCCGCCGCCCTGGACGCGGAGCGCTTCCTGGCCGCCCTCGCCGACAGCGAGAAGGCCCCCGAGCCGGAGAAGACGCCCGCCGTCTGACCCCCGTACCGCACTCCCACACCCCGCAGAGAAGTGAAGGAGGCCGCCGTGGCCGGCGCCCTGAAGAACGTTACCGACGACACCTTCGAAGAAGATGTCCTGAAGAGCGACAAGCCCGTGCTCGTGGACTTCTGGGCGGCCTGGTGCGGCCCGTGCCGTCAGATCGCGCCCTCGCTGGAGGCCATCGCCGCCGAGCACGGGGACAAGATCCAGGTCGTCAAGCTCAACATCGACGAGAACCCGGCCACTGCCGCCAAGTACGGCGTGATGTCCATTCCGACCCTCAACGTCTACCAGAACGGCGAGGTCGCCAAGACCATCGTCGGTGCCAAGCCGAAGGCCGCGATCGTCCGCGACCTGGAGAGCTTCATCAGCGAGTAGCCGACTGTTTCACATGAAACATCGCTGGGCCCGACACCCTCCGGGGTGTCGGGCCCAGCGGCGCTCCCGTCACAGGGGACGCAGCGCCGGCTCCTTCTGGACCGCTCCGAGCAAGCGGTCCAGCGCCATCTCCACGTCTTCCTTCCAGGAGAGCGTGGTCCGCAGCTCCAGCCGCAGACGCGGATGCACCGGATGGGGGCGCACCGTCTTGAAGCCCACTGCCAGCAGATGATCCGCCGGCAGCAGGCATCCGGGCTCCTTCCAGCGCGCATCACCGAACGCCTCGATCGCGCGGAATCCCCGACGGAGCAGATCCTTGGCCACGGTCTGCACGATCACCCTCCCCAGCCCCTGGCCCTGAGAGCCGGGCAGGACCCAGGCGGTCATCAGCTGAACGGCGTCGGGAGAGACCGGGCTCGTCGGAAAGGCCGTCGAACGGGGAACGTACGCGGGCGGCGCATAGAGAACGAAGCCGACCGGGGTGTCGTCGACATAGACGACGCGGCCGCAGGAGCCCCACTCGAGAAGAACCGCCGAGATCCATGCCTCCTTCTCGAGCTGGGGAGTTCCGGCCTTTACCGCGGCTTCCCCGCTGACCGGGTCGAGCTCCCAGAAGACACACGAACGACAGCGCGCGGGAAGGTCCGCGAGGTTGTCCAGTGTGAGTGGTACGAGCCGACGCCCCATGAAGGCTGTTCCTCACCTCTCTGATCTGCCGCACCGAGTGCTGCGGCCAGCACGTTCCTCTCCCGAAGCAGACTGCTGACGAATCCGCCCACTGTTCCCAGTCCCAGGCCCACTGTGACCAGTCGGCTGCGGCTCACGGCTCGCACGGCCCCCGCCCTCCTCTGAGGTGGCTCAAGGTGGATGCGCCCTACCAGAACGCATCGTATCCACCCAGGACCGGCGCGGGTACCGCGCAAACGGCAAAGGGGCGGGCCGTGTTCCGTAAAGGAACACGGCCCGCCCCTGTCTGCCGGAACGCCCAGGACGCCTTCTAGGAGGCGTCTTCCTCGGCCGGCTCCTCACCGGGGCCCGCGTCCAGAACGCGGCCCTCGCCGGGTGCCAGGGTTCCGAGAATGCGCTCCAGGTCCTCCATCGACGCGAACTCCACGACGATCTTCCCCTTCTTCTGACCGAGGTCGACCTTGACCCTGGTCTCGAAGCGGTCGGAGAGACGCGAGGCGAGGTCGCTGAGCGCGGGAGAGAGACGGGCGCCCGCACGCGGCCCCTTGGGCTTGGGCGAGCTCTTGGCGACGGAGGAGTTGAGGACGGAGACGATCTCCTCCACCGCACGCACCGAGAGCCCCTCGGCCACGATCCGGTGGGCCAGCCGGTCCTGCTCGTCCGAGTCGTCGACGGAGAGCAGAGCCCGGGCGTGACCGGCGGACAGCACACCCGCCGCCACCCGGCGCTGGACCGGAGGGGAGAGCTTCAGCAGGCGGAGGGTGTTGGACACCTGCGGACGCGAACGCCCGATGCGGTCCGCGAGCTGGTCATGAGTGCAGTTGAAGTCCTTGAGGAGCTGGTCGTAGGCGGCCGCCTCCTCCAGCGGGTTCAGCTGCGCCCGGTGCAGGTTCTCCAGGAGGGCGTCCAGGAGAAGCTTCTCGTCCTCGGTGTGCCGGACGATCGCCGGAATCCGTTCGAGGCCCGCCTCACGGCAGGCACGCCAGCGGCGCTCACCCATGATGAGCTCATAGCGGTCCGGCCCGAGCTGCCGGACCACCACGGGCTGGAGCAGTCCGACTTCCTTGATCGAGGTGATCAGCTCGGCGAGGGCGTCCTCGTCGAAGACCTCGCGAGGCTGCCGGGGATTCGGTGTGATGGCGTCGAGCGGCACCTCGGCGAAGTGCGCGCCCGCCGGCTCCGCCGCCCGGGAGTCGGGCTGCTGCTCCGCGACCGGGACGGTGCCCGCGTCAGGGGCCGGGGCCGCCGCGGGGAGAGTCGTCACCTTGGCCGCCGCAACCCCTCGGTCCGCGGTCAGCAGGGGAGACCCGGACGACGGAGCCGGGCTCGTGCTCGACAGGTTCGACGGGGAGACCTGCTTCTCCTGCGGAGCTGCGGGAATCAGTGCGCCGAGCCCGCGCCCGAGTCCTCTACGTCGCTCACTCACTGGATCCCCTCCGACATGTTCTGCTGCGCGTTCTGCACTGTGTGGGCATGCTGCGGGTCGTAGTGCAGACCGACGCCACGCAGTGCGATCTCCCTGGCCGCCTCAAGATACGACAGGGAACCACTGGAACCCGGATCGTAGGTGAGGACCGTCTGCCCATAGCTCGGGGCCTCCGAGATACGGACGGAGCGCGGGATACTCGTGCGCAGAACCTCTTCACCGAAGTGGCTTCGCACTTCCTCCGCCACCTGCGAGGCGAGCCGTGTCCGGCCGTCGTACATCGTGAGGAGGATCGTGGAGACATGGAGCGCGGGGTTGAGGTGCCCCCGCACCAGGTCGACGTTCCGCAGCAGCTGGCCCAGCCCTTCCAGAGCGTAGTACTCGCACTGGATGGGGATGAGGACCTCGGCACCGGCGACCAGGGCGTTCACGGTCAGCAGTCCGAGCGACGGCGGGCAGTCGATGAGGATGTAGTCCAGCGGCTGCTCGTACGCCTGGATGGCGCGCTGCAGCCTGCTCTCCCGCGCCACCAGCGACACCAGCTCGATCTCCGCACCGGCGAGATCGATGGTGGCGGGGGCGCAGAAGAGACCTTCGACGTCGGGAACGGGCTGGACCACTTCGGAGAGGGGCCGGCTGTCCACCAGGACGTCGTAGATGGAGGGGACTTCCGCGTGATGGTCGATCCCCAGTGCCGTGGAGGCGTTGCCCTGCGGGTCGAGGTCCACCACCAGCACGCGTGCGCCGTGCAGGGCGAGTGACGCCGCCAGGTTGACCGTCGTGGTGGTCTTCCCCACGCCGCCCTTCTGGTTGGCGACCACCATGACACGGGTCTGTTCGGGTCGGGGCAGCCCCTCTCCGGCACGCCCCAGCGCCGCCACGGCGAGCTGAGCAGCCCGACCAATGGGGGTGCCGTCCATCGGCGGCGGTGTTTCACGTGAAACATCCTCCGCCGTGAACTCGGTACGGGGACCGGGGACCGGATCGGTCATCGGTCCCGCAATGTTGGCGTCGGACCGCAAGGATTCACTCTCCTCGACATCAGGCTCGCAATGAACAGAGCCTGCCATGCTTTCGGGGTCGTGAACCAGCGAGCCCCGTGGTTCTGTGGAGGAATCCACCTCTGTGGACAACTCGGTAGCCCGCACGAGGGGCTTTCGCCCCCTGGTCGGGGCGGCCGCACGGCCACGGCTGATGATTCCCTGCAGCAGTGAGCGACGTTTCACGTGAAACACGATGCCCGGACAGGCGAAGTCACACGGGGACGACACTCCGAAATGCCCACACACAGCACATATGGTGCGGACTCTCGCAGTAGCTACCTACGCCGACGGGACCGACTGGTACGTGCCGCCTTGGCCCGCTTCGCCGCGAACCGCACCCCGCCTGGGCTCTCGCCCACCTCGACGCGCACCACCGTGGAGAGCGGATCCACGATCCCCTCTCCCACCTGGAGCACCGAGGTCTCCACGACACCCAGCTTCCCCAGAGCGGCCCGGGCGCCGTGCAGCTCCTCCTCGGCCGTGTCTCCCTTGAGAGCGAGCATCTCTCCGTAGGGCCGCAGCAGCGGGACACCCCACCCGGCGAGACGGTCCAGGGGCGCCACCGCGCGGGCCGTCACCACATGGACGGGCTGCACCTTGCCGAGCATCTCCTCCGCCCGGCCCCGGACCACGGTCACATGGTCCAGGCCCAGCAGCTCGACAACCTCCTGGAGGAAGTTCGTCCGGCGCAGCAGGGGCTCCAGCAGGGTGATCTTCAGGTCGCGGCGGGCCAGGGCGAGCGGAATACCGGGCAGCCCCGCCCCCGACCCGACATCGCAGACCGTCACCCCTTGCGGCACCACTTCGGAGAGCACGGCGCAGTTCAGGAGATGCCTCTCCCAGAGCCTCGGCACCTCACGGGGACCGATGAGGCCGCGCTTCACTCCCGCGTCCGCCAACAGCTCGGCGTACCTCACGGCCTCCGGGAAGAACTCACCGAAAACCGTCCGCGCCGCCTCGGGCGCCTGAGGAAGCTCCTCTGCTTCCGTCACGGGAAACCGTCCTTCCGTACCGCACTGCCCCAGCGGGCTGTGGTGGGCTGACATTCAGGCTGACAAAGATCGGCCCCGCCTGCGAACAGACGGGGCCGACAGAACAACGGGGGTCAGGCAGGGAGGACAACGACGAAGCGCTGGGGCTCCTCGCCCTCGGACTCGCTGCGCAGGCCCGCGGCGGCCACCGCGTCGTGCACGACCTTGCGTTCGAACGGGGTCATCGGGTCGAGCTTCACCGGCTCACCCGTGGACTTGACCTCGCCGGCCGCCTTGGCACCGATCTCGGCGAGCTCGGCACGCTTCTGCGCCCGGAAACCGGCGATGTCCAGCATCAGACGGCTGCGGTCCCCGGTCTCCCGGAGCACGGCCAGCCGCGTCAGCTCCTGCAGAGCCTCCAGGACCTCGCCGTCGCGCCCCACGAGCTTCTGCAGATCCCGGCTGCCGCTGTCGCTGATGATGGAGACAGCCGCACGGTCCGCCTCGACATCCATGTCGATGTCACCGTCGAGGTCGGCGATGTCCAGCAGACCCTCGAGGTAGTCGGCCGCGATCTCCCCTTCCTGCTCCAGGCGGGTCAGGGTGTCGCCACCCTCGGCGGCGGCGGAGATGGTGCCTTCCGTCACGGATGGACTCCTTCGTTACTTCTTCGAGGACGGGTGCTTGGGGCGCTGCTGGCCCTTGCGCTGCCCGGACTTGGGCTGGCGGGGGGCGCCGGCGGCCTTGCCACCGCCGGCGGACTTGGGCTTGGACCCCTCGGCGTCGCCCTTGTCGAGGGACGTCTTGGGGGCCGTGTCGCCGCCCTCGGAGCCCTTCGCGGCAGCGGACTGCCGCTGGGACTTGCTCTGGCGCTTGGGCTGCTGCCGGCGGTGCGCGGCGCCGCCTTCGGCCTCGGCGAGGGCGGTGTCGCTCTTGGCCACCGTGCCGTCGGCCTGGGCGGCGAGGCCGGCCTTGGCGAGACCGCTGATGAGGCGGCGCTCGTTCTCGTTCCGGTCGCTGGTGCTCTTGGCCGCGATCACCTGGAGGACGTTGCGGTGACGGCGGGAACGGACCTGGCCGTGCGAGGTGACGCTCTTCAGCATGCGCTGGAGGTAGGCGTCCTGGGCCTTGCTGCCCGGGGTGGGGTTCTGGTTGATCACGTACATCTGCTGGCCCATGGTCCACACGTTGGTGGTCAGCCAGTAGACGAGGACACCGACCGGGAAGTTGATGCCCATCACGGCGAAGATCACCGGGAAGATGTACATCAGCATCTTCTGCTGCTGCATGAACGGCGTCTTCACCGTGAGGTCGACGTTCTTCATCATCAGCTGGCGCTGGGTGAAGAACTGCGAGGCCGACATCAGGACGATCATCACCGCGGTGACGATGCGGACGTCCGTGAGGGAGGCGTTGAGGGCCTCGACCTTCTCCGGGGAGTCGGTGAACTTGGCGGCGATCGGGGCGCCGAAGATGTGCGCCTGCCGGGCGCTGTCCACGAGGCTCTGGTTCAGCACACCGATCTCGTCACCCGAGGCGATCTTGCTGAGCACGTGGTAGAGGGCGAAGAAGAACGGCGACTGCGCCAGGATGGGAAGGCACGAGGAGAGCGGGTTGGTCCCGGTCTCCTTGTACAGCTTCATCATCTCTTCGGACTGACGCTGCTTGTCGCTCTTGTAGCGCTCCTGGATGGCCTTCATCTTCGGCTGGAGCGCCTGCATGTTCCGGGTCGACTTGATCTGCTTCACGAAGAGCGGGATCAGGCAGATCCGGATGAGGATCACCAGCGACACGATGGACAGTCCCCAGGCCCAGCCCGTGTCCGGGCCGAACATCGCCCCGTAGAGCTTGTGGAACTGGACGATGATCCACGAGACAGGTGTGGTGATAAAACTGAAGAGACTGGCAATCGTGTCCACTAATCAGGCTCCTTGAGCATTGGGCGAGGTCTCTGCGGCCGGGCCCGGGGCCGTGGCCGCCGATCCCGGGGCAGGCACGTCAGTGGCGGAGTGCCCGCCCTTGTTGCCGCGCAAGGCGTCGCGCAGCATCTCGTGCCATCGAGGGCGTTTACGCGGAGGAACGTGATCCACACCGCCGGGCGACCACGGGTTGCACCGCAGGATCCGCCAGGCGGTCAGGGCCGTTCCCTTCACCGCACCGTGCCGGTCGATGGCCGTGAATCCGTAGTGGGAACACGATGGGTAGTACCGGCACACAGGCCCCAGCAGCGGGCTGATCGTCCACTGGTAGAGCTTGATCAGTGCCAGCAGCGGGTACTTCATCGCGCGCCCCCTCCCAGCAGCCGCTGGAGAGCGGCGTCCAGGTCTCGGGCCAGCTGTGCGTGGTCGGCGTCGCCCGCACCGGGCAGCGCCCGTACCACCACCAGGCTACCGGGGGGCAGCAGGGTGAGCCGATCCCGCATGAGATGGCGCAGTCTCCGCTTCACCTTGTTCCGGACGACGGCCCCACCGACGGCCTTGCTCACGACGAAACCCGCACACGTCGGGGAAGCGCTCTCCCCAGGCGCGTGCGGGTCCGTGGCACCGCTTCGAAGGTGGACGACGAGTAGCGGGCGTCCGGCCCGGCGTCCTCGGCGTACCGCAGTCGCGAAGTCCTCGCGCCGCCTCAGCCGATTCTCGGTAGGCAGCACGTCATGACCTGTTAAAAGCGATCAGGCGGACAGGTTCGCGCGACCCTTGCTGCGGCGGTTCGCCAGGATGGCGCGGCCGGCACGGGTACGCATGCGCAGGCGGAAACCGTGGGTCTTCGCACGACGACGGTTGTTCGGCTGGAAGGTGCGCTTGCTCACTCGGGGGCTCCAGAAATAATTCGTTGATGGCGGGACATCGCCTGGCTGTCACCGTGCGCCCACGAGTAGCTCGCGATTACGCCCGAGTGCACCGCTTCACAATCACAGACCGTGATCTTTGCCCATCGGAGGCAGGCGGCAGCAGCCATCGACAACTCGACCTGGTTACGGTACGCGCGGCTACGCCATCCGGTCAAACCACGTCGGGGTCGGGGTCCACTGTGCACAGGCTGTGGACAACAACTTGAACCGCACGGGTCGGCCTGACTACCGTGACTGAACTCGGATTCTTTTCCTGCCTGTCTTCCTATCCCGTCCCGAGAACCACACATTCGTGGGACCTGCGAGAGAGCGTGCTTTGTGGCTGACGTACCTGCCGATCTTGCCGCAGTGTGGCCACGGGTGCTGGATCACCTCCTCGACGAGGGCCAGCAGGGCGTCGAGCCCAAGGACAAGCAGTGGATCGAGCGGTGCCAGCCCCTGGCGCTGGTCGCGGACACGGCACTGCTCGCCGTCCCCAACGAGTGGGGCAAGCGAGTGCTGGAAGGCCGCCTCGCGCCGCTGATCAGCGAGACGCTCAGCCGTGAGTGCGGGCGCCCGATCCGGATCGCGATCACCGTGGACGACTCGGTGGGCGAGGCCCCGGCCCCCGGTCCCGTGCGCGGCCACCAGCAGCAGGCGCCGCGCTACCCGGCCGCCCCGCACGACGAGCCCCGCTCCGGCGACGGCTACGACGGGGGCCGGCAGAACGAGGCGTACGACGGCGGCCGCCCGGGCCCCGACGGCTACGACGGCGGGCGCACCGGCGGCGACGGCTACGACAACGGCTCCCGCCAGAACGACGGCTACGAGCCCCCGCGCCCGGGTGAGGGGTACGACGCCCCCCGCCAGACCGACCGGTACGACGACTACGGCCGCCGCCCGGAGGCCGACGACGGCCTGCCGAACGTCCGCCCCACCTACCCCGAGTACCAGCAGCGCCCCGAGCCGGGCGCCTGGCCCCGGACGCAGGAGGACCTCTCCTGGCAGCAGCCCCGCCTCGGCGGCTTCCAGGAGCGCGACCCCTATGCCTCGCCGCCCCAGAACCGCGCCCCGCACGACTACCGTCGGCCGCCGCAGCCCGAGCACCAGCAGTACGACCCGCGCGGCGGCGACCGGCGCGACCTCCCCGAGCCGGGGCCCGGACACCGCGGCGCCTCCCCGGGTGCGCCCGGTCCGCTCGGGGCGAAGCCCGCGCCGGCACCCGGCCCGGGTGAACCGCACGCCCGGCTGAACCCCAAGTACCTCTTCGACACCTTCGTCATCGGCGCGTCCAACCGGTTCGCGCACGCGGCGGCCGTCGCGGTCGCCGAGGCGCCGGCGAAGGCGTACAACCCCCTCTTCATCTACGGGGAGTCGGGGCTCGGCAAGACGCACCTGCTGCACGCGATCGGGCACTACGCGCGCAGCCTCTATCCGGGGACCCGGGTGCGGTACGTGAGCTCCGAGGAGTTCACCAACGAGTTCATCAACTCCATCCGCGACGGCAAGGGCGACACCTTCCGCAAGCGGTACCGCGACGTGGACATCCTGCTCGTCGACGACATCCAGTTCCTCGCGAGCAAGGAGTCGACGCAGGAGGAGTTCTTCCACACCTTCAACACCCTGCACAACGCCAACAAGCAGATCGTGCTCTCCTCGGACCGGCCGCCCAAGCAGCTGATGACCCTGGAGGACCGGCTGCGCAACCGCTTCGAGTGGGGCCTGACGACGGATGTCCAGCCGCCCGAGCTGGAGACCCGGATCGCGATCCTCCGCAAGAAGGCGGTGCAGGAGCAGCTCAACGCCCCACCGGAGGTACTGGAGTTCATCGCCTCCCGGATCTCGCGGAACATCAGGGAGCTGGAGGGCGCGCTGATCCGGGTGACGGCGTTCGCCTCCCTCAACCGCCAGCCCGTGGACCTCGGGCTGACCGAGATCGTCCTCAAGGACCTCATCCCCGGCGGCGAGGACGCGGCGCCCGAGATCACCGCGGGCGCGATCATGGCGGCCACGGCCGACTACTTCGGGCTCACGGTCGAGGACCTGTGCGGATCCTCGCGCAGCCGGGTGCTGGTGACGGCGCGCCAGATCGCGATGTACCTCTGCCGGGAGCTGACGGACCTGTCGCTGCCGAAGATCGGCGCGCAGTTCGGCGGCCGCGACCACACCACGGTGATGCACGCGGACCGGAAGATCCGGGCGCTGATGGCCGAGCGCCGGTCCATCTACAACCAGGTCACCGAGCTGACCAACCGCATCAAGAACGGCTGAGCGGCCCGCCGCAGACGGCACCGAGGGCGCCCCGGGACATCTGATGTCCCGGGGCGCCCTTCGCTGTGCGGGGGCGCGGAAGGCGCCGCCGGGCACAGCAGAAGCCTGCGTCGAGGGCCGCCGAATCCGCCGTGCGGCCGCTGGAGGCCGCCGTGCGACCGCCGTCGAGAGCGCCGTGAGCCGGCCCGGAAGCCCGTGAACGGCCCCGGCGGCCGGCCCCGCTGTGTTCGAATACCTGCCGGGCACGGCGGTTACCCACAGATCCGTGGACGATCTTCCGTCCACAGCCTGGGGACCGGGAAGTTGTCCCGATTCCGTCCACAGGGCGGTGACCCCGAGAGGCATCCCGGCTGGTCAGCCGCTTGTGGATTTGTGGCCGAACGATCTCCACAGCCTGTGGAGGGAGAACCCCGCCCGGAACCTTGATCGACGTTGTCCACCGGCGGCCCACAGGCGAGGGGCGATTGCCCACAGCTTTTCCCCACCCCTGTCCACTGTTCGGCAACGCAACACCGTCCCTCACCGGCGCGAGTGAAAGGCGTCACACCAACGAGGCCGATTGGCCTGTGGGGAACGTGGGTAAAGCTGGGGACAGCGCTGGGGAGAAGTCCCACCGAGCTGTGCATCGGGTGTGCAGAACTTTCGCGTGTCCACAGAGAAGCCCGGTTGTCCACGAGTGCGGCCCACAGGCCCCGTGGACAAAAAACCGCCTCTGACCTGCGCAGACGACGTTATCCACGGTTTCCACAGCCCCTACTACTACTCCCACTCAGAGTTACCGGGAAATTGGCTTGGAAGGGGGCCCTGTGCACAACTCGACGCCGGAGCCCACCCGCCCCTCGTCACGACTTGACCCCGACCCGCACCGAGTGTCGGTGCGGTACGTCAGACTGGTCTCCGGCATCAAGCCGACGACGAAGGCCAGCAGGGCGAGCCAGCAACAGCAGGAGGCGGTTCCGGTGAAGATCCGGGTGGAGCGCGATGTACTCGCGGAGGCGGTGGCCTGGGTGGCCCGGAGCCTTCCGGCCCGTCCGCCGGCGCCCGTTCTCGCGGGCCTTCTGCTGAAGGCGGAGGACGGCGCCCTCAGCTTCTCCAGCTTCGACTACGAGGTCTCGGCCCGCGCCTCGGTCGAGGCCGAGATCGAGGAGGACGGCACGGTCCTCGTCTCCGGCCGCCTGCTCGCCGACATCTGCCGCGCCCTGCCCAACCGCCCGGTGGAGATCTCCACAGACGGTGTACGGGCGACGGTGGTCTGCGGCTCCAGCCGCTTCACCCTCCACACCCTGCCCGTGGAGGAGTACCCGGCGCTGCCGCAGATGCCGACCGCGACCGGCACCGTGCCCGGCGAGGTCTTCGCCTCCGCCGCCGCCCAGGTGGCCATCGCCGCCGGCCGTGACGACACCCTCCCCGTCCTCACCGGTGTGCGCATCGAGATCGAGGGCGACACGGTCACCCTCGCCTCCACCGACCGCTACCGCTTCGCCGTGCGCGAGTTCCTGTGGAAGCCCGAGAGCCCCGACGCCTCCGCCGTCGCCCTGGTCCCCGCCAAGACGCTGCTGGACACGGCCAAGGCGCTGACCAGCGGTGACACGGTCACCCTGGCGCTCTCCGGCTCCGGCGCGGGCGAGGGCCTGATCGGCTTCGAGGGCGCGGGCCGCCGCACCACCACCCGGCTGCTCGAAGGCGACCTGCCGAAGTACCGCACCCTCTTCCCCACCGAGTTCAACTCGGTCGCGGTGATCGAGACCGCCCCGTTCGTCGAGGCCGTCAAGCGCGTCGCCCTGGTCGCCGAGCGGAACACCCCGGTGCGCCTCAGCTTCGAGCAGGGCGTGCTGATCCTGGAGGCCGGCTCCAGCGACGACGCACAGGCTGTGGAGCGCGTCGACGCCCAGCTCGACGGCGACGACATCTCGATCGCGTTCAACCCGACCTTCCTGCTCGACGGCCTGAGCGCGATCGACTCCCCGGTCGCCCAGCTCTCGTTCACCACGTCCACCAAGCCGGCCCTGCTCAGCGGCCGTCCCGCGATGGACGCCGAGGCGGACGAGGCGTACAAGTACCTGATCATGCCGGTGCGCCTCAGCGGCTGACGCGTGCCCGCCGTCGCGCCCGCCCCGTCGGCCGGGTGCGACGGCCGCGCCCGGCGCCGCGCCCACCGGTGCGGCCGAGCGGCTGATCAGGGGCTTATGAGCGCCTGACCCCACAGGTGTGCACCCGCCTCCCGGCGTAGGCTCGGAGGCGGGCAGGAACACGGCACACAACGATTGAGGAACATCAGATGGAGCTCGGTCTCGTCGGCCTCGGCAAGATGGGCGGCAACATGCGCGAGCGCATTCGCCGCGCAGGTCACACCGTCATCGGCTACGACCGCAACCCGGACCTCGCGGACGTCCACAGCCTGGAAGAGCTTGTGGGCAAGCTCAAGGGCCCGCGTGTCATCTGGGTCATGGTCCCGGCCGGCGCCGCGACCCAGTCCACGATCGACGAGCTCGCCGAGCTCCTCTCCCCCGGTGACGTGGTCGTCGACGGCGGCAACTCCCGCTGGACGGACGACGAGAAGCACGCCGTCGAACTGGGCATCAAGGGCATCGGCTTCGTCGACTGCGGTGTCTCCGGCGGCGTCTGGGGCCTGGAGAACGGCTACGCCCTGATGTACGGCGGCGACGAGGCCAACGTCGCGAAGGTCCAGCCGGTCTTCGACGCCCTCAAGCCCGAGGGCGAGTTCGGCTCGGTGCACGCCGGCAAGGTCGGCGCCGGCCACTTCGCCAAGATGGTCCACAACGGCATCGAGTACGCGATGATGCAGGCGTACGCCGAGGGCTGGGAGCTGCTGGAGAAGGTCGACTCCGTCACCGATGTGCGCGAGGTCTTCCGCTCCTGGCAGCAGGGCACGGTCATCCGCTCCTGGCTGCTGGACCTGGCCGTCAACGCCCTGGACGAGGACGAGCACCTCGACCAGCTGCGCGGCTACGCCCAGGACTCCGGCGAGGGCCGGTGGACGGTCGAGGCCGCCATCGACAACGCGGTCCCGCTGCCCGCGATCACCGCCTCGCTGTTCGCGCGGTTCGCGTCCCGCCAGGACGACTCCCCGCAGATGAAGATGATCGCCGCGCTGCGCAACCAGTTCGGCGGCCACGCGGTGGAGAGCAAGAAGTAGTCCACAGGCTGTGCACCCCGGTGCACAGCCCGCCGGGGGAAGGTCGGCGCCACACCATGCACGTCACGCACCTGTCGCTGGCCGACTTCCGCTCCTACGCCCGGGTCGAGGTCCCGCTCGACCCGGGCGTCACCGCTTTCGTGGGGGCGAACGGGCAGGGCAAGACCAACCTGGTCGAGGCCGTCGGCTATCTCGCGACCCTCGCCAGCCACCGGGTGTCCTCGGACGCGCCGCTGGTGCGCATGGGCGCGGACCGGGCCGTGATCCGGGCCGCCGTCACCCAGGGGGAGCGGTCCCAGCTGGTCGAGCTGGAGCTCAACCCGGGGCGGGCCAACCGCGCCCGGATCAACCGGTCCTCGCAGGTCAGGCCGCGTGATGTGCTGGGGATCGTGCGCACGGTGCTGTTCGCCCCGGAGGACCTGGCGCTGGTCAAGGGGGATCCCGGGGAGCGCCGCCGCTTCCTCGACGAGCTGGTCACCGCACGCTCCCCGCGGATGGCCGGGGTCCGCTCCGACTACGAGCGGGTGCTCAAGCAGCGCAACACCCTGCTCAAGTCCGCCGCCATGGCCCGCCGGCACGGCGGGCGCTCCATGGACATGTCCACACTCGACGTCTGGGACCAGCACCTGGCCCGGGCCGGCGCCGAGGTGCTCGCCCGCCGCACCGAACTGATCGCCGCGCTCCAGCCGCTCGCGGACAAGGCGTACGAGGCGCTGGCGCCGGGGGGCGGCCCGGTCGCGTTGGAGTACCGTTCCTCCGCCGGGGAGGCCGGGGAGACGGCCGAGCCCGGTCCGGCGCAGAGCAGGGACGAGTACTACGAGCAGATCGTCGGCGCGCTCGCCGCCGTCCGCAAGCAGGAGATCGAACGGGGCGTGACCCTGGTCGGCCCGCACCGCGACGACCTCCTGCTGAAGCTGGGCCGACTCCCCGCCAAGGGCTACGCGAGCCACGGTGAGTCCTGGTCCTACGCGCTGGCGCTCCGCCTCGCCTCGTACGACCTGCTGCGCTCCGAGGGGAACGAGCCGGTGCTCGTCCTGGACGACGTCTTCGCCGAGCTGGACGCGCGCCGCCGCGAGCGCCTCGCGGAGCTGGTCGCGCCGGGCGAGCAGGTGCTGGTGACGGCGGCGGTCGACGACGACGTCCCCGGCGTTCTCGCGGGCACCCGGTACACCGTGGCGGACGGGGAGGTGGCCCGCGCATGAACGACGCTCCCCCTGACCGCGGCCCCTTCGGCGGCGCCGCACCCCTGCCCGACGGCCCGCCGAACCGAGCCCCCCTCGGCGGCCCCCCGCTGCCCGGCGCCGCGCCCCTGTCCGGGGACGAGCGCCCGCAGGCCGGCACCGCCCCCGAGCCCTCCGGCGTGGACCTCGCCCGGGTCGCCCTGCGCGCCGCCAAGGAGCAGGCCAGGGCCCGCGGTGAGGCGGCCCGGCAGAAGAAGCAGGCTCGGCGCGGCGGCGGACTCCGCTCCGGGGCCCGGGCCGACGGGCGAGACCCGCTCCCGCTGGGCTCGGCGATCAACCGGCTGATCACCGAGCGCGGCTGGGAGACCCCGGCCGCGGTCGGCGGCGTCATGGGCCGCTGGCCGCAGATCGTCGGCGAGGACCTGGCCAAGCACTGCGTGCCCCTGCGCTACGACGAGTCACCCGAGGAGCGCCTGCTCACCGTGCAGTGCGACTCCACGGCCTGGGCGACCCAGCTCCGGCTGCTGGCGCCGCGGCTGGTCGCCCGCCTCAACGAGGACCTGGGGCACGGGACCGTCCGCGCGATCAAGGTCCTGGGCCCGGGCGGCCCGCAGCGCCGGTTCGGCCCGTTGCGGGCTCCGGGCAGCACCGGCCCCGGTGACACGTACGGGTGACGCCGGCCCGGCCCGCTCGCGCCCGGCGCGGACCGCCCGCCACCGGTGCCCCGGCGTATGCGGGCGCGCCCCGTCCACCCCGTGCGGGCCCGTCTCCCACCCAACCGCGTACCGCCGAGTAGCCCCCTGTGGATCCCTGCCGGGGTGCCCGGGAACGCCCGGTGCGCATGAGGCGTCCCTCTCGGTAGCGGGGGGTTGACAGCCCGAAGCGCTCAAAGCCCGTGTGAGCCTCTTGGGCCCCCTGCCCGGATATGGGGAGTCGGACGGAGGAGGTTCAGGGCGGCACATGCGGACTCAGCCACCGGCAAACCCCCATTCGTGTCAGCGGTACCGGTAGACTGAGAGCGAATCCCGCTCGCTCGCGGGATTCGTCGATTAGATGCCGAACGACGCAGCCGGTCCCGCTAGCCCGGAGAACGGCCTGTGCTGTGCCAGAAAGGGCGCTTCGTGGCCGATTCCGGCAACCCCAACGAGAACACCCCGTCCGCCGCCGCCGAGGGGATCGGCGAGGCACCCGCCTCGTACGACGCCAGCGCGATCACCGTCCTCGAGGGTCTGGACGCGGTCCGCAAGCGCCCCGGCATGTACATCGGCTCGACCGGTGAGCGCGGACTCCACCACCTGGTGCAAGAGGTCGTCGACAACTCCGTCGACGAGGCGCTCGCCGGCCATGCGGACACGATCGACGTCACGATCCTGGCCGACGGCGGCGTGCGCGTCGTCGACAACGGCCGCGGCATCCCGGTGGACATGCACCCCGTGGAGAAGAAGCCCGCGGTCGAGGTCGTGCTGACCGTGCTGCACGCGGGCGGCAAGTTCGGCGGCGGCGGCTACGCCGTCTCCGGCGGTCTGCACGGTGTGGGTGTGTCCGTCGTGAACGCCCTGTCGAGCAAGGTGTCGGTCGAGGTCAAGCGGGACGGCTACCGCTGGACCCAGGACTACAAGCTCGGTGTGCCGACCGCCCCGCTCGCCCAGCACGAGCGGGTCGAGGACTCCGGCACCACGGTCACGTTCTGGGCCGACCCGGACGTCTTCGAGACCACCGAGTACTCCTTCGAGACGCTCGCCCGCCGCTTCCAGGAGATGGCCTTCCTCAACAAGGGCCTCACCCTGACCCTCACCGACGAGCGCGAGTCGGCCAAGGCGACGATGAACGCCGACGACCCCGACGCCGCCGAGACGGCCGAGGAGCAGCCGGCGCGCACGGTCACGTACCACTACGAGGGCGGCATCGTCGACTTCGTGAAGTACCTCAACTCCCGCAAGGGAGAGCTGATCCACCCGACCGTGATCGACGTGGAGGCCGAGGACAAGGAGCGCATGATCTCGGTCGAGATCGCGATGCAGTGGAACTCGCAGTACAGCGAGGGCGTGTACTCCTTCGCCAACACGATCCACACGCACGAGGGCGGCACCCACGAGGAGGGCTTCCGCGCGGCGCTCACCGGCCTGGTCAACCGCTACGCCCGGGACAAGAAGCTGCTCCGCGAGAAGGACGACAACCTCACCGGTGAGGACATCCGCGAGGGTCTGACCGCGATCATCTCGGTCAAGCTGGGCGAGCCGCAGTTCGAGGGCCAGACCAAGACCAAGCTGGGCAACACCGAGGCGAAGACCTTCGTCCAGAAGGTCGTCCACGAGCACCTGACCGACTGGTTCGACCGGAACCCGAACGAGGCCGCGGACATCATCCGCAAGGGCATCCAGGCGGCCACCGCCCGGGTCGCCGCCCGCAAGGCCCGGGACCTGACCCGCCGCAAGGGGCTGCTGGAGTCGGCCTCCCTGCCGGGCAAGCTGAGCGACTGCCAGTCGAACGACCCCACCAAGTGCGAGATCTTCATCGTCGAGGGTGACTCCGCCGGCGGCTCCGCCAAGTCCGGCCGGAACCCGATGTACCAGGCCATCCTGCCCATCCGCGGCAAGATCCTGAACGTCGAGAAGGCCCGGATCGACAAGATCCTCCAGAACACCGAGGTCCAGGCGCTGATCTCCGCCTTCGGCACCGGTGTCCACGAGGACTTCGACATCGAGAAGCTGCGCTATCACAAGATCATCCTGATGGCGGACGCCGACGTCGACGGCCAGCACATCAACACCCTGCTGCTGACCTTCCTCTTCCGCTTCATGCGGCCGCTGGTCGAGGCCGGCCATGTCTTCCTGTCCCGCCCGCCGCTCTACAAGATCAAGTGGGGCCGCGACGACTTCGAGTACGCCTACTCGGACCGCGAGCGCGACGCCCTGGTCGAGCTGGGCAAGCAGGCCGGCAAGCGGATCAGGGAGGACTCGATCCAGCGCTTCAAGGGTCTCGGCGAGATGAACGCCGAGGAGCTGCGCGTCACCACCATGGACCAGGAGCACCGGGTGCTCGGCCAGGTCACCCTGGACGACGCCGCGCAGGCCGACGACCTGTTCTCCGTGCTGATGGGCGAGGACGTCGAGGCACGTCGCTCGTTCATCCAGCGGAACGCCAAGGACGTCCGCTTCCTCGACATCTGAGTCGGTCTCTGCTGACCGCGCGAAAGGACTGAAGACCAGCGATGGCCGACGACAACACCCCCGTGACCACCACCGAGGACGAGGGCCCGCAGCTGCGGATCGAACCGGTGGGTCTCGAGACCGAGATGCAGCGCTCCTACCTCGACTACGCGATGTCCGTCATCGTGTCGCGAGCGCTGCCGGACGTCCGGGACGGCCTCAAGCCCGTCCACCGCCGCGTGCTCTACGCGATGTACGACGGCGGGTACCGCCCCGAGAAGGGCTTCTACAAGTGCGCCCGCGTCGTCGGCGACGTCATGGGCACCTACCACCCGCACGGCGACTCCTCGATCTACGACGCCCTGGTGCGCCTCGCCCAGCCGTGGTCGATGCGGATGCCGCTGGTGGACTCCAACGGCAACTTCGGCTCCCCGGGCAACGACCCGGCCGCCGCCATGCGCTACACCGAGTGCAAGATGGCGCCGCTGTCCATGGAGATGCTCCGGGACATCGACGAGGAGACCGTCGACTTCCAGGACAACTACGACGGCCGGAACCAGGAGCCGACGGTCCTGCCGGCGCGCTTCCCGAACCTGCTGGTCAACGGCTCCGCCGGTATCGCCGTCGGTATGGCCACCAACATCCCGCCGCACAACCTCCGCGAGGTCGCGGCCGGCGCCCAGTGGGCGCTGGAGCACCCGGAGGCGACGCACGAGGAGCTGCTCGACGCCCTGATCGAGCGCATCAAGGGGCCGGACTTCCCGACCGGCGCGCTGGTCGTGGGCCGCAAGGGCATCGAGGAGGCGTACCGCACCGGCCGCGGCTCCATCACGATGCGCGCGGTCGTCGAGGTCGAGGAGATCCAGAACCGCCAGTGCCTGGTGGTCACCGAGCTGCCCTACCAGGTCAACCCGGACAACCTCGCGCAGAAGATCGCCGACCTGGTGAAGGACGGCAAGATCGGCGGCATCGCCGACGTCCGCGACGAGACCTCCTCCCGGACCGGCCAGCGCCTGGTGATCGTGCTCAAGCGCGACGCGGTCGCCAAGGTCGTGCTGAACAACCTCTACAAGCACACCGATCTGCAGACCAACTTCGGCGCCAATATGCTCGCCCTGGTCGACGGAGTGCCGCGCACCCTCTCGCTGGACGCGTTCATCCGGAACTGGGTCACCCACCAGGTCGAGGTCATCGTCCGCCGCACCCGCTTCCGGCTGCGCAAGGCCGAGGAGCGGGCGCACATCCTGCGCGGCCTGCTCAAGGCCCTGGACGCGATCGACGAGGTCATCGCCCTGATCCGGCGCAGCGACACGGTCGAGGTCGCCCGCGCGGGCCTGATGGACCTGCTGGAGATCGACGAGATCCAGGCCAACGCGATCCTGGAGATGCAGCTCCGCCGGCTCGCCGCCCTGGAGCGCCAGAAGATCATCCAGGAGCACGACGAACTCCAGGCGAAGATCAACGAGTACAACGCGATCCTCGCCTCCCCGGAGAAGCAGCGCGCCATCATCAGCGAGGAACTGACCGCGCTGGTCGAGAAGTTCGGCGACGACCGCCGCTCCAAGCTGGTGCCCTTCGACGGCGACATGTCCATCGAGGACCTGATCGCCGAGGAGGACATCGTCGTCACCATCACGCGTGGCGGCTATGTGAAGCGCACCAAGACGGACGACTACCGCTCCCAGAAGCGCGGCGGCAAGGGCGTGCGCGGCACGAAGCTGAAGGAAGACGACATCGTCGACCACTTCTTCGTCTCCACCACGCACCACTGGCTGCTGTTCTTCACCAACAAGGGCCGCGTCTACCGCGCCAAGGCGTACGAGCTCCCCGACGCCGGCCGGGACGCCCGCGGGCAGCACGTCGCCAACCTGCTGGCCTTCCAGCCGGACGAGCGGATCGCCCAGATCCTCGCGATCCGCGACTACGAGGCCGCGCCCTACCTGGTCCTCGCGACCAAGGGCGGCCTGGTGAAGAAGACCGCGCTGAAGGACTACGACTCCCCGCGCTCCGGCGGCGTCATCGCCATCAACCTCCGCGAGACGGAGTCCGGCGCGGACGACGAGCTGATCGGGGCCGAGCTGGTCTCCGCCGAGGACGACCTGCTGCTCATCAGCAGGAAGGCGCAGTCCATCCGGTTCACCGCGACCGACGACGCGCTGCGTCCGATGGGCCGCGCGACCTCGGGTGTGAAGGGCATGAGTTTCCGCGAGGGGGACGAACTGCTCTCGATGAATGTCGTCCGGCCCGGTACGTTCGTCTTCACCGCAACCGACGGCGGGTACGCGAAGCGGACCGCGGTCGACGAGTACCGCGTCCAGGGGCGTGGCGGCCTCGGTATCAAGGCTGCCAAGATCGTGGAGGACCGCGGCTCGCTCGTGGGCGCGCTGGTGGTCGAGGAGACCGACGAGATCCTCGCCATCACCCTGGGCGGCGGTGTGATTCGCACGCGAGTCAATGAAGTCAGGGAGACGGGCCGTGACACCATGGGCGTCCAACTGATCAATCTCGGCAAGCGGGACGCCGTCGTCGGCATCGCCCGCAACGCCGAGGCAGGTCGCGAGGCCGAAGAGGTCGACGGGACCGGAGCGGCCGACGGCGAGGCGGACGTATCGGCAGCCGAGGGCACCCCGTCCTCGGCAGGGGAGCACGAGGAGTAGAACGTGAGTGGAGCCACGGGCGCCGGAGCGGCCGCTTCCGGAGCGAACGGTGCCCGTGGCCCTGCCGCGGACTCCCAGGGGGCCACAACAGTGACGGACACCAGAGGGCAGCAGCAGCCCTCCTACGACGCGTACGGCGGCGGGCAGAACGCCCGCCAGCCGTACCACCCGCCCCAGGCGTACCCGTCCCCCGACGGGACGCAGGGCGGACAGCAGCAGCCCGGCCGTCCCGCCGGGCCCGGCGCCGCGACGCGCAAGCCGCGTACCGGGGCCCGCACCACGCCGCGCACCCGCAAGGCGCGGCTGCGGGTGGCCAAGGCCGACCCGTGGTCGGTGATGAAGGTCAGCTTCCTGCTCTCCATCGCCCTGGGCATCTGCACCGTGGTGGCGGCCGCGGTGCTGTGGATGGTCATGGACGCCATGGGCGTCTTCTCGACCGTCGGCGGCACGATCAGCGAGGCGACCGGCTCGACCGAGAGCAACGGCTTCGACCTCCAGTCCTTCCTGTCGCTGCCGCGGGTGCTCATCTTCACCTCGGTGATCGCGGTGATCGACGTGGTCCTGGCGACCGCGCTGGCCACCCTCGGCGCCTTCATCTACAACCTCTCCGCCGGCTTCGTGGGCGGTGTGGAGCTCACCCTCGCCGAGGACGAGTAGCGGCCGGGGCGGCGCCGGAAGCGGCTTCCACCGGGTCACCGGTAACCGATTTTGGCGCTGCACCCCGCGTGCGCTAATCTTCAGAGGTCAGCGCGCAGCGCGGCGGGGCTATAGCTCAGTTGGTTAGAGCGCATCCCTGATAAGGATGAGGCCACAGGTTCAAATCCTGTTAGCCCCACCAGTTCGAAGGCCCCCGACCGGATCCGGTCGGGGGCCTTCGGCGTACCCGGGATCGTGCGCCGGGCGGCCCGGGGGCGGGTGCCGGGCGGGGTCCGCGGGGGCCCACGCAGGTCACCGAACGGTATCGGCCGGTGTGTATAGTCGGGCGCCAGAAGTCCTCATACGTCAAGGAAAGACGAGGTCGCGCGGTGAAGAAGCTCCTCCTGGTCGCACTGGCCGCCATCGGCGGGCTCCTCGTGTACCGCCAGATCCAGGCGGATCGCGCCGAGCAGGATCTGTGGACGGAGGCGACCGACTCCGTGCCCGCAGGTTCGGGTGTGTGAGACCTAGATTCCGGAACCGGAGCCCCGGCCGCGTCAACGCGGCCGGGGCTCCGTGCCGTTCGGGCCCGGCCGGCGGCACGGCCGGGAAACGGGGCACAGCGGATGATTCACCCCCGCGCGCAGACAGCGCACCCGGCCACGGGGCAGGATGGTCCGGCGTCCGGGCCGTCCTCGCGCGGTCCGTGGGCGCCGCGACGGCGGACGCCGCCGCGGTCCGTGGGCGCCGCGACGGCGGACGCCGCGCGACCGCGCACGCGGCGACGGCGCATGACGGCTTGGACGGACACGAGGAGAAGCGCGTGAAGAGGCAGCGCGGCAGGGCGGGCCGGGCGGCGCTCGCCGGGATCGCGGCGGTGTGCGCGGTGGCGGCGCTGCCCGGAGCGGCCCGGGCGGCGGACGAGCCGGGCCCGTACACCTTCGACAGCGGGGCGAAGCCCGTCACGGGCACACCCGTGAACACCGACGGGCCCTCCCTCGCCGCCGGTTCGACGTACAAGGACGGCATCGAGCCGGGCGAGAAGCGCTACTACCGCGTCGACCTGGACGCCGAGACCAACGCGTACGTCTCCGCGGTGGCCGTCCCGAAGCCCGGCACCAAGGTCTCCTACGGCGACGAGCTGGAGGTGTCGATCGAGAACCGCTCGGGCTCCTCGTGCAGCGACGGGGAGGCCCGGTTCGGCTCCGCCGAGTACGCGCGCCCGATCGCGGACTACGCCTCCCGCCGCGTCGACCGGAGCGGCAGCAGCGGCTGCAAGGAGGCCGGCCCCTACTACGTGCTGCTGGAGCGCAGCAGCGAGAGCGACTCCTCACCCGACCCGTGGGACGTGGAGATCCGTTTCCTCACCGAGCCGAAGCTGACCACCAAGGGCCCCGCCGTGGCGCCCGAGGGCTGGCCGTCCGCCTCGCCCGCCGCCCCGGCGGGCGCCGCGGTCGAGCGGGCGGGCGGCAGCGGCTTCCACGACGCGACGGGGCTGACCCAGGGCGAGTGGAAGGACAAGATCCGCCCCGGCCGGACGCTCTTCTACCGGGTACCGGTCGACTGGGGGCAGCAGCTTTTCGTCAGCGCCGACCTCGGCAGCAGCACGGTCTCCGGCGACGGTCTCGGCAGCGTCGGCAACGCGCTGGCCGTCGCCCTGCACAACCCGGCCCGCGGGCTGGTGGACGAGAAGTCGAGCGTCTACTACGACGGCAAGCAGAAGGGCCTGGACCTCGATCCGCTGCCGCCGGTCGCCTACGAGAACCGCTACGCCTCCAGCAGCAAGGAGGCCGCGGTCCGGTTCGCCGGCTGGTACTACCTCTCGGTCACCCTCAGCCCGGAGATCGCCGACTCCTTCGGCGACGGCCCGCTGCCCCTCACCCTGCGCGTGAACGTGAAGGGCGAGGCGAAGGACGGGCCCCCGTACGCGGGGGACGCCGGCCCCTTCCAGGTCACCGGCGACGACCGGGAGGCCGCCGACACCGGCCGGACGGTGGCCGACGAGGAACGCGGGGACACCATGGCCCTGGTCGCCGCCGCGGGCCTGGGCACGGGCACGGTCCTCCTCCTCGGGCTGGGCACCTGGACCCTCCTCGCCCGCCGCCGGGCCGCCGGGCCCGCGGGTGCCGCACCCCTGCCCGCGCAGGCGGCGGGACCGGGGCAGGACGGGTACCCGGCGTACGGCGCGCCCGCGTCCGGCTACGGCTACCCGCCGCCGCAGGGCGGCGCGCCCCAGCCGGGCCAGGGGCCCGGCCCGGGCTACGGTCCGGGCCACGGTCAGGGGGCGTACGGGCCGCCGGGGTCCTAAGGTCTGTCTGACAAATCCCGTCTGGGCTCCGGGCGAACGACGCTATTTGTCAGACAGGCCTTAGGTCCTGTGGACAGGCCCTAGACCCGGGTCAGGGCCCAGACGCCCACCGCGAGGCAGAGCAGCGCCACGACCAGCACCGGGACCGCGACCTTCGGCGGCGGTCCCGGCCGCTTCGCGGCCCCGGCACCGGGCCCGGGCGCGACCGGCCGCGGGCCGCCGGCGGTGTACGGGCGGGTGGCGGAGGGGTCGTACCCCGGCGCCGCCGCCGGTGCGGGGAACGGCTGAGCCGGGCCGGGCGCATGCCCCACGGGCGGCGGCGAAGCGGACTCCGGCGCGGGCGCGACCGGACCGCTGGGGCCGGTGACGGTCGGCGGGCCGGCGTACGGCCGGTTCGCGGGCGACGGCGGCGGGGCCAGGTGGAAGCTGCCCGTCTCGGACGAGGACGGCACCGGGGCGGTGGCGGCGGTGGAGTCGGTGGCCGACGCCTTGGCCGGACCGGACGAGGCGTCACCCCGGGCGGCGCCCGGGACCGCCACCGGTCCGGACGGCCCGAACCCGGACGGCAGCGGGCCGAGTTGGTCGAAGATCTCCACCGGTTCCTCGTCCCGGCCCCCTTCGCCCAGCAGCTCCACGGCCGCGCCGAGCGCCTTGCGCGCCCCCGTCGCCGTACGGAACCGGGCGCCGGGATCGGGCTGGAGCAGCCCGGCGAGGACCTGCCACAGCGGCTCCGGCACACCCTGCGGGGCGCCGGGGGTGCCGTGCCGCGCGAAGTGCTCGATCAGCGCCTGGGAGTCCGGCTTCCTGCCCTCCAGCAGATAGAGCCCGACCAGCCCGACCGCGAACAGGTCCGCGGGGAAGTCCGGTTCGGCGCCCATCATCTGCTCGGGCGCGAAGTAGCCGGGGGTGCCGACGACGTAGTCCGTCTCCGTCAGCCGCGGCTCGCCCTTGCGCATCGAGATGCCGAAGTCCGAGACCCGCAGATGCGGCCGGCCCGTGCCGGTGGCCTCCATGAGGAGGTTGGCCGGCTTGATGTCCCGGTGCACCACGCCCTCCGCGTGCACGGCGGCGAGCCCCGACAGGAGCTGGTCGAGCAGGGTGCACACGAAGCGGGGCGGGAGCGGTCCGTAGTCGCCGATGACGTGCGCCAGCGAGCCGCCGGCGACCAGGTCCATGGTGAACAGGACCTTGTCGTCGTCCGCCGCCCAGCTCGCCGGGGCCAGGACGTGCGGGTGGTCGATGCGCAGGGCCTGCTCGCGGACGAAGCGCAGCAGGGTGTGCGCATCGCTCTGCTGGAGGACCTTGGCGGCCACATAGCGGCGGCGCCGGTGGTCCCAGGCACGCCAGACGGCGCCGACCCCGCCGCGCCCGATCGGGTCGATCAGCTCGTACCGACCAGCGAAGACCTCACCCATGGTGGTGCGCCAGCTCCTGCTTCCCTCGTGGAGGCGTCAGCCGCCTCGCTCAGCTCTGGTGCGACTCGTAGTGGGCGACCGCGTCGGCGGTCCGGCCCGCGCCGTACACCCGGAGGAACTCTGCCAGCTCGGGGTGGGTGGGGGCGAGGGAGTCCGCCGCGTCGATGATGTCGCCCGCCGCCGCGACCGACCGCAGCAGCGACTGGATCTCCCGCACCACCCGGCGCACGGTCGGGGCGCCGGAGGTGCCGGTGGACTGGCTCGTGGCAGTGAGGACGGAGCCGCCCTGGGACTTCTTGATCTCCTCCATGCGGGCCGTCGCCTCGACCGCGCTCACACTGCCGTCCGCCACCAGGGAGGCCAACTCCTGCAGTGCCTGGACGCGTTGGACCACCGCCGGGTTGCCGATCTTGGCGCGCTGACCGCTCATCAGCTGGGAGAGCATCGGGGCGGAGAGACCGAGCACACCCGCGAGACGGGCCTGGTTGAGGCCGAGGTCGTCGATGAGCCGGCGGAAGAGCGCCCCCAACGGCTCCCCGTACCAGCTCCGCTGGAGCTCTCTGGCTCTCGCGGTCGTCTCCTGCTGTGCTGCGTCCATAGCGTCTCCCCATCGCTTCCCCTGGCGGCTTCGCTGCTGCGAAGCTGTGGTGCATCCTACGGAGAGCGGTCGCTCACGGGGAGGCCCAAGGGGGAGTCCCCGGGCTTTTGCGGGATCATGGTGGCGACCCGGTACTCTGGTGCGCGACGATGGTCACCGCACGGTCGGCCACCGTTGTGCACCACCCTTCCGGGGCCTTAGCTCAGTTGGTAGAGCGCTGTCTTTGCATGGCAGATGTCAGGGGTTCGACTCCCCTAGGCTCCACTTCCACCGGGACCCCTGAACCGCGAGACCGCGGTTCAGGGGTCCCTGTCGTCTGCCGCCGCCCCCCTGATGTCCTGCTGAAGCCCTTCCGAAGCCCCTCGCGGACACGTCTACCCCGTCCTCGCGGGGCCCGCATCCCGTGCGCATCCGTCCAGGGAGTCCGGCGGGTGGGCCGGACGGGTGGTGTTCATCGGAAGAACTGCGCGGCACGGGCGTCGGTCCCCCACTCCTCGAGATGCGTACACATCATGAGAAAGGTATGTAAAGCGCTCAACCCGAAAGTGAGGGGTCATGACCGCCTTCAAGGTCAGGAATCTGTGGACCGCGTTCGTCACCGCGTTCTTCGCTCTGCTCGCCTCGGTGGGGCTCACCACCGCCTCCGCCGCCCCGGCCCGGCCGGCCGTCGCGACGCCCGACGAGCCCGCGGCGCCCCGCACCGAGGCGGTCCGCACGGCGGCCGTCCCGGCGCAGAGCAGGCGAACGCGGACCCCGCTGCTGCGAGCGGCACGGGACCGCTCCCTGCCGCCGACGATGAAGCAGCGCATCAGCGCCGAGGCGCACGGCGCCTCACCCGCCACCCGGCATCTGCCCACCGCGGAGACCGAGCCCGCCGCCATCGGCGACGCCGGCTCACCCGGCACCGCCGCCCGGACCGCCGACTCCGCTCCGGTGCGTGACACGGCCGTGCCGAAGCCCGCCCGCCGTGCCACCTCCGCCGCCAGGGCCGCCACCCGCCTCGCACGTCCCGCCGCCACGGCCCCCGAGGGCGCCGTCCGCACCGGTCGGCGTACCGCCGAACGCCCGGCGACCGCCTCGTCCGTGCCCGCCGCCCGCTCCGTGACCGGCTCCCCGACCGCACTGGACTCCGAGACCGCCGCGCCCGCCGGTCCCGTGCGTGCCCTGTCCGCCGTCGCCGGCGGCCGTCCCTCCGTGCGCCGTGCGGCCGACAGCTCCGCCCGCGCCGCCGCCGCCCGCAGCGCGGCCGCCTCGTCCGCCCGTGACGCGTACGTCGCCGACCTGCCCGCCCGTGACGCGTATGTCGTGGCAGCATGAGGCGCCGGGAGCGTCTCCTTCTCCCGGCGCCCGCGTCAGAGGTGCCCGTGCCGACGAACGGACCGACCGCCTCGGGCGGACCGACCGCGCCGGCCGCCCGGACCGCCTGCCGGCGGCCCCAGGCTCAGCGGCCCTCGTCGCCCTCCGCTTCCGCCTCCGCCTGCTTCGCCCGGACCTCGGGGTCCAGATCGGCCTTGGTACTGCCGTCGACCGACGACAGCCGGCCCCGGTCGGCGACCTCGGTGGCCGCGGGAGGCTCCACCAGCCAGTCGGGGTTGGCCTGCTTGTCCCACCACTTCCACGCCGCGAAGGCACCGGCGGCCACGACTCCGGCGATGGCGAGCCCCTTGGCCACACCGGCGACCCTGGAACGCCGCTCGTGCTTGCGCACCAGCTTCTGGATCTCCTTCGCCGTCACCTGTCCGCGCAGCGCGGCCAGCGCGGCGGACGACCGCGCCGCGGCCTCGGCGCCGACGGGCTGGGCGAGGGCCACCGCGTGCTCGACCCGGGGAACGGTGTAGTCGGCCGCCTGCTTCGCGGCCTTGCGGGCCTGCTTCGCGGCCTTGTGAGCGGCGTGGTCGACCTTGGGCGGCACATGCGGCGCCACGCGTACGTCGTAGTGTGCGCGAGCCTGAGCGGCTGCCTTCGAGACCGTGGGCGCGAGCTTCACACGCGCTTCGCGAGCATAGAGAGCGGCCTGGTCCTTGGCTGTGCCGGCGTAGGGCGCCACCACGTCCGCGGCGTGCAGCACGCTGTCCTTCGCCGTACCGGTCGCGGCGCGCACGCTGTCGATGCGGGTCACGGGATCCTCCTCCTCGGTGGCGTTCTGAGGGCCTGGGTTGTCCCCAGTTGGGGGCACAGTTCCGCCTTTCCACCCGGTTGCAAATCATGCCTCTCGTGAGCCTCCTCGGCATGCGGGACGCGCATCCGGGTCACATTCGCGTCGTCTGACGCGGCACATCCGCGTCCGTGGACGCGGTGCCAGAGGGACCGCCTCCGGGCGGCGACGCGCCGGTGCCGACTGCGCCACCGGCCGCTTCCGCATGCCTTCCCCCGTTCACCACCGGGAGGCCCGTCCGTCCGTGCGAGGATCGGGCGACGTCACAGGAAGACTTACGGAAGGCACACCGTGGCCGAGCAGCTTTACGCCACCCTCAAGACCAACCACGGCGACATCGACATCCGGCTCCTGCCGAACCATGCGCCGAAGACCGTGAAGAACTTCGTCGAGCTGGCGACCGGTGAGCGCGAGTGGGTCAACCCCGCCACCGGCAAGAAGTCGCAGGACAGGCTGTACGACGGCACCGTCTTCCACCGGGTGATCGGCGGCTTCATGATCCAGGGCGGCGACCCCCTGGGCAACGGCACGGGCGGCCCCGGCTACGAGTTCGCCGACGAGTTCCACCCGGAGCTGGCCTTCGACCGGCCCTACCTCCTGGCAATGGCCAACGCGGGCCCGGGCACCAACGGCTCGCAGTTCTTCATCACGGTCTCCCCGACGGCCTGGCTGACGCGGAAGCACACCATCTTCGGCGAGGTCGCGAGCGACGCCGGCCGCAAGGTCGTGGACGCGATCGCCGGCACGAAGACCAACCCGCGCACCGACCGGCCGCTCCAGGACGTGGTCATCGAGTCGGTCGTCGTGGAGAAGCGGGGCACGCAGGTGGCCATGGACAAGCGCGAGGCGTAGCCCGCCGGGAACCTTTCGGCCCTGTCCGTCCGTATGGATGGACAGGGTGACGTCGCGAGCCGGGAGGACGAGGGACCCATGGACCAGGCGCCAGGCAGTCCGCAGGAGCCGGGGGCCACTCACGGCCTGCCCGGCTGCTACCGGCACCCGGACCGCGAGACGGGCATCAGCTGCACCCGCTGCGAGCGGCCCATCTGCACCGAGTGCATGATCAGCGCCTCGGTGGGCTTCCAGTGCCCCGAGTGCGTGCGCACCGGTTCCGGCACCGGCCACGCGCCGGACGCGAGCCGGCCGCGGACGATCGCGGGCGGGACGGTCGCCGCCGACCCCCGGCTGGTGACCAAGATCCTCATCGGGATCAACGCGGTGGTGTTCCTGCTGGCGGTCTCCCTCGGCGACGAGTTCGTGGGGCGCCTGACGCTGATCGGCGGGGCCTATGACCGCTCGGTCGGGGACTTCGTCGGGATCGCGTCGCAGGGTGAGTACTACCGGCTGCTGACCTCGGTCTTCCTGCACCAGGAGATCTGGCACGTCTTCTTCAACATGCTGCTGCTGTGGTGGCTCGGCGGGCAGCTCGAACAGGCGCTGGGGCGGTCCCGCTATCTCGCGCTGTATCTGGTCTCCGGCCTCGCGGGCAGCGCCCTGACCTATCTCCTCGCCGCTCCCAACCAGGGGTCCCTCGGCGCCTCGGGCGCGGTCTACGGCCTCTTCGGCGCGACGATCGTCCTGATGCGCCGGATGCGCTACGACCTGCGGCCGATCGTCGTGCTCCTCGCGATCAACCTGGCGATCACCTTCCTCGCGCCGGGCATCGCCTGGCAGGCGCACATCGGCGGTCTCGTCGCCGGAGCGCTCATCGCCTACGGGATGGTCCACGCGCCGCAGGGGAGCCGCCGCAGCCTGGTGCAGTTCGGGACCTGCGGGCTGGTGCTGGCCCTCTCGCTGCTGGTGGTGGTCCTGCGCACCCTCGCACTCACCTGAGGGCACAGGGAGCGGGCCGGACGGGGCCCGGAGGGGCAGCTTTCCCCAAAGTTGTCCACAGCGTGTGCCGGATCTTGTGCACCTTGTGGGGAACGCACGTGCCCCTCGTCACTGACCTGGGATTTCCTGGTCGGTGCGAGGGGCACGAAACTTCACCGCCATGGGTGAAGAAGTCAGATCGGCGTCAACGATCCGAGAGTTATCCACAGATCGTCAGACCTTTTCCCCGGGTTGTGGATAACCGTGTGGACAACCTTGGGGCAGGGCTTGACGGAAGGGGCGCGCAGCCGCTACTTCCACTGCGTCGAGACGCCGAAGCCCGCCGCGATGAAGCCGAAGCCGGCCACGATGTTCCAGTTGCCGAAGCTCTGGACCGGCAGCTCACCCTCGGTCACATAGAACAGGACGATCCAGACGAGGCCGATCAGGAAGAGCGCCAGCATCACCGGGGCCACCCAGTTACGGCTGGTCAGCTTGATGTTCGCGGCCTGCTTCGAGGCCGGCGGCGGCGTGAAGTCGGCCTTCTTGCGGATACGTGACTTCGGCACGAGGGACTCTCCTGTCGATGCGCTGCGTGACCGCGCAGGTAACTGTGGCTGGCGCCGGGTGGGTGCGAGGGGGCCCACGACCTCCCCCGGGCGTCCGTTAGCGTAGTGCTTCCGCGGTGCCTAAGGAGATAAGGGTACGTTGAGCAATTCCGCCGACTCCCCCCGAGGCCCGGTCCGCCGTTTCGACCGGCGACCGGTCCGGCTGCTCACGGCTGCCGTCTTCGCCCTGGCGGGAGTCATCTTCGTGACCAGTTTCAACACCGCCAAGGGTACGGACCTGCGCACCGACGCGTCCATGCTCAAGCTGGGCGATCTCATCACCCAGCGCAGCACGGACAACAAGGACCTGGAGGAGTCGACGTCCGCCCTCCGCCAGGACGTGGACGCCCTCGCCCGCCGCGACGACGGTTCCACCGAGGCGCAGGACGCCGAGCTCAGGAAGCTGGAGACGGCCGCGGGCACCCGGGCGCTGACCGGGGACGCCCTGAGCGTCACCCTCGACGACGCCCCGCCGGACGCCCGCGCCGCACCGGGCTACCCGGAGCCGCAGGCCAACGACCTCGTCATCCACCAGCAGGACCTCCAGGCCGTGGTGAACGCCCTCTGGCAGGGCGGCGCCGAGGGCATCCGCGTGATGGACCAGCGCCTGATCTCCACCAGCGCCGTGCGCTGCGTCGGCAACACCCTGATCCTCCAGGGCCGCGTCTACTCCCCGCCGTACCGCATCACCGCCGTGGGCGACCAGGACCGGCTGCGGAAGGCCCTCGCCGAGTCGCCCGCTGTCCAGAACTACCAGCTCTACGTGAAGGCGTACGGACTCGGCTGGCAGGTCGAGGACGCCGACGACGTGACCCTGCCCGGCTACTCGGGCACGGTGGACCTCCACCACGCGGAGCCCGTCGAGGAGTGAGCGGCCGCCGCCCGGCCGGGGCCGTCGCGGACCCGTGGTGACGGACGGCGGCGGGCGCGCTGTGACGGACGGCAAGTCGCGGGCTTTCCACAGCAGGCCCACGCGTCCCCGCCGACCTTTAGTCTGGTCCCGTACCGAACGGAAAGGGACGGCATGTACGGCTGGATCTGGCGGCATCTGCCGGGCAACGCGTGGGTGCGGGCGACGATCTCGCTCGTGCTGGTCCTGGCGGCCGTCTTCGTGCTGTTCCAGTACGTCTTCCCGTGGGCGGAGCCGCTGCTCCCGTTCAACGACGTGACGGTCGACGGAGCGGGGGCGGCCCGATGAGCGCGCGCATCCTGGTCGTCGACAACTACGACAGCTTCGTCTTCAACCTCGTCCAGTACCTGTACCAGCTCGGCGCCGAGTGCGAGGTGGTGCGGAACGACGAGGTGTCGACGGCCCACGCGCAGGACGGCTTCGACGGCGTGCTGCTCTCCCCCGGCCCCGGAGCCCCCGAACAGGCCGGCGTCTGCATCGAGATGGTGCGCCACTGCGCCGCGACCGGCGTGCCCGTCTTCGGCGTCTGCCTCGGGATGCAGTCCATGGCGGTCGCCTACGGCGGCGTGGTCGACCGGGCCCCCGAACTGCTCCACGGCAAGACCTCCCTCGTCACCCACGGGGGCAAGGGCGTCTTCGCCGGTCTGCCGTCGCCCTTCACGGCCACCCGGTACCACTCGCTGGCGGCCGAACCGGGCGATCTGCCCGGGGAGTTGGAGGTCACCGCCCGTACCGCCGACGGCATCATCATGGGGCTGCGGCACCGTGATCTGCCCGTCGAGGGTGTGCAGTTCCACCCGGAGTCGGTGCTCACCGAGCACGGGCACCTGATGCTCGCCAACTGGTTGGAGCAGTGCGGGGACAACGGTGCGGTGGGGCGTTCGGCCGGGCTCGCGCCAGTGGTGGGCAAGGCGCTGGCGTGAGCGCCGGGCGTCCCGGGCACGGCCACGACGGGCCCGACGGATACGGCGGACAGGGCGGCTACGACCCCCTGACGGATCCGCTGCCGCCCGGCGCCGGCGGATCGCCCTGGATCCCTGCCCCCGACACCGCCGAACCCCCCGCCGGGGACACGCGGCCGGGCCCGTACGCCCGGCCGGCGACCGACGAGCCGCACGACTGGTACGACCGCGAGGGCTACCGGCAGGACTGGTACGGCACGGAGGCCGGGGCGGGCGCCGCGCGTGCGCCCGGGGCCGCCCCGCCGCCCCGGACCCCGTACAGCACGGGCCCCGCGTCCCGCGCCCCGTACGAAGCGGGCCCGGCGGCCGGTGGCGGCTATCCCGCGGCCGACCCCTATGAGACCCCCGACACCTCCTACGGCACGTCGTACACGGAGGGGACGGCCGTCCTCCCCGTCGTGGACGACCCGGCCGTCGCCCCTTCCGGCCCCAGGGGCCCCGCCGCGCCGGATCCGGTGCCGGACGACGAGACCGTGGCCCTGCGCACCTCCGAGACCCGCCGGGCCGCCGAGACGCCCCCGGGGCCCGGCCGGGCGGAGCGCCGGCGCGCGGCCAAGGGCGGCCGGGGCCACCGGCGCTCCGCGCCCGCCGGAGACCCGTCGTCCGCCGCCTCACCGGCGGCCGGGGCCGGGGAGGCCCCGGCGAAGCCGATGTCCCGGATGGAGGCCAGGCGCGCGGCCAAGGCCGCCAAGGACAGCCCCGCGGTGATCGCCAGCCGGGTGATCGGCGAACTCTTCATCACCATGGGTGTGTTGATGCTGCTGTTCGTCACCTACCAGCTCTGGTGGACGAACGTCCTCGCCGGGCAGCAGGCCAACCGGGCCACCAACCAGATCCAGGACGACTGGGCCAAGGACGAAGGCAAGTCCCGCACCCCCGGCGCCTTCGAGCCCGGCCAGGGCTTCGCCATCATGTACATCCCCAAGCTGGACGTCGTGGCGCCCATCGCCGAGGGCATCGACAAGAACAAGGTGCTGGACCGGGGGCTGGTCGGCCACTACGCCGACGGCAAGCTCAAGACCGCCATGCCCGAGGACGAGCAGGGGAACTTCGCGGTCGCCGGCCACCGCAACACCCACGGCGAACCGTTCCGCTACATCAACCGCCTCAAGCCCGGCGACCCGATCGTCGTCGAGACGCGGGACACGTACTACACCTACGAGATGACCAGCATCCTGCCGCAGACCTCGCCGTCGAACGTGGCGGTGATCGACCCGATCCCGAAGGGATCCGGCTTCACCGAGCCCGGCAGGTACATCACGCTCACCACCTGCACACCCGAATTCACCAGTACCTTCCGGATGATCGTGTGGGGCAAGATGGTCGACGAACGGCCGCGCAGCCAGGGCAAACCGGACGCGCTCGTCGGCTGAGGCCGTGCCGTCCGGACGGGCCGAGAGACTTCAAGGCCGAGAGACCTCAAGACAGGGAACAGGTGCAGTGGGACGTGCACGAGGCCGGATCGCCGGTGCGATAAGCGTCTTCGGGGAGTTGCTGATCACCGCGGGTGTGGTGCTCGGGCTCTTCGTCGTCTACTCGCTGTGGTGGACCAATGTGCTCGCCGACCGCGAGGCGTCCGCGCAGGGCGACCGGATGCGCGACGGCTGGGCGGCCGACCGGGGCCCGGGCGACCTGAACACCAAGGACGGCATCGGCTTCCTGCACGTCCCGGCCATGGGCGACGACGAGGTGCTGGTCAAGAAGGGCACCGACAGCAAGGCCCTCAACCGCGGCATCGCGGGCTACTACACCGAGCCGGTCAAGTCGGCCCTGCCCTGGGACGACAAGGGCAACTTCACCCTCGCCGCGCACCGGGACGGCCACGGCGCCAAGTTCCACAACATCCACAAGATCAAGGACGGCGACCCGATCGTCTTCGAGACCCGGGACACCTGGTACGTCTACAAGGTCTACAAGACCCTGCCGAAGACGTCGAAGTACAACGTGGACGTGCTGCAGCCGGTGCCCGAGGAGTCCGGGAAGAAGAAGCCGGGCCGCTACATCACGCTCACCACCTGCACCCCGATCTTCACCTCGGACTTCCGCTACATCGTCTGGGGCGAGCTGGAGCGCACCGAGAAGGTCGACGCCGACCGCACCCCGCCGGCGGAACTGCGCTAGCTCCGAAGACCCCGGGCCGCACGGTGAAGAGCCCCGGGCACCACGGAGTCCCCGAAGCACGACGGAGCCCCCGGCACCCTCAGAGGGTGCCGGGGGCTCCGTGTCGACGGCCGGGGGTCAGTCCCCGTCGTTGCCGCCGATGAAGCCACCGCCGTCGTTGCCGCCGTTGCCGCCGTTGCCGTTCCCGCCGTTGTCGCCCCCGCCCCCGCCCCCGAAGGTCTGGAGGACGATCGGGGTCGTCGCCGGGTCGACCTGGGTGCCCGGGCCCGGGTTGGAGGCGATCACGATGGCGTTGTCGTCCTGCGGGGAGCCCGGGGCGACGGACACCTGGGCGAAGCCGGCCTGCGCGAGGATCTGCTTGGCCTCGCCGAGCCGCTTGCCCACGATCTCGGCGGGCACCGCGACCTGCGTCTGCTGCGGCCCCTTGGAGACCTGGAGGGTCACCTTCGAGCCCTTGGCGACCTTGCCCGCCGCCGGGTCCTGGGCGGTGACCTGGTCCTTCGGCTGGTCGGAGTCGACGTCCGAGCGGACCACCTCGAAGCCCAGCGCCTGGAGCTGGCCCTGCGCCTGGTCGAAGGAGCGGCCCACCACGTTCGGCAGGTCCTCCTTGGCCTCCTTGGCGACGGTCAGCGTGACGGTCGCGCCGGTCTCGGCCTCACTGCCGGCCCCCGGGTTCTGCTTCAGGACGGTGCCGGGCTCGGCCTCGGAGGACTCGACCTCCTCGACGTCGACCTTGAACTTGTCCTTCTCCAGGATCTCGGTCGCGCGGTCGCGGTCCTGGTCGACCACGTCCGGGACCTTGACCTTCGGGGCGCCCTCGGAGACGACGACCGTGACGAGGCCGCCCTCCGCCATCTTGCCGGGCGGCTGCGGCGACTGGCTGCAGATGCTTCCCTTGGGCTGGTCGCAGCGGGCCGTGCCGTTCTCCTCGATCTCGACCTTGGCGTTGACCGCGGAACTGCGGGCCTCCTCCAGGGTCTTGCCCACCAGCTGGGGCACCGGGACCTGTTCGCCCCCGCCGTCCCCGCCGAAGACCGACTTGCCGATCAGCACCGCGCCGATCAGCACCAGGACACCGGCGACCACGAGCAGGATCGTCGAGGTGTTGGACTTCTTCTGGCGCCGGCGGTCCGGGCGGTCGTCGTAACCGCCGTAACCGCCGTCGTCCGGGTTGACCGGCGGCAGCATGGAGGTCTGCCCGGCCGGGTCCGCCTGGCGGAGCGCGGCCGTGGGCTGGTCCTCCGGCGGGTAGCCGTAGCCGACCGCGCCCATGGCGGCGGTCGCGGCGACGGGCTGGCCGTCGAGGCACGCCTCGATGTCGGCGCGCATCTCGTCGGCGGACTGATAGCGGTAGTCCGGGTCCTTGACCAGGGCCTTCAGCACGATCGCGTCCATCTCGGGCGTGATCTCGGGGTCGAAGGCGCTGGGCGGCTGGGGCTCCTCGCGCACATGCTGGTAGGCCACGGCCACGGGGGAGTCGCCGACGAACGGCGGCCGCACCGTGAGGAGTTCGTAGAGGAGGCAGCCGGTCGAGTACAGGTCGGAACGGGCGTCCACCTGCTCGCCCTTGGCCTGCTCCGGGGAGAGGTACTGGGCGGTGCCGATGACGGCCGCGGTCTGGGTCATCGTCATCCCGGAGTCGCCCATGGCGCGCGCGATGCCGAAGTCCATGACCTTGACCTGGCCGGTGCGCGTCAGCATGACGTTCGCCGGCTTGATGTCACGGTGGACGATGCCGTTGCGGTGGGAGTACTCCAGGGCCTGGAGGATGCCGATGGTCATCTCCAGCGTGCGCTCGGGCAGCAGCTTGCGCCCCGAGTGCAGCAGCTCACGGAGGGTCGACCCGTCGACGTACTCCATGACGATGTAGGGGATCGAGACCCCGTCGACGTAGTCCTCGCCGGTGTCGTAGACCGCGACGATCGCCGGGTGGTTGAGCGAGGCGGCGGACTGGGCCTCCCGGCGGAACCGGGCCTGGAAGGACGGGTCGCGGGCGAGGTCGGCCCGCAGCGTCTTCACGGCGACGGTGCGGCCGAGCCGGGTGTCGTGGGCGAGGTAGACCTCGGCCATTCCACCGCGGCCGAGCACCGAGCCCAGTTCGTACCGGCCGCCGAGGCGACGCGGCTCTTCCATAACCTTCCAGCCCTCTCCGTCAGTCCCGACCGCACCCGTGTGTGGTCCGCCGGTGTGCTGTTCGCGCATACGCTACCGGGCACATACCACTTGATCCGCCCGAGGCCGTCAGCTGATACCCGACCGGTATCGCAATGTGCAGGTATGCGGGTCGGGGGTGATCCTCGTCACTTCTCGTCCAGTACGGCCTTCATCACAGCCTTCGCGATGGGGGCCGCGAGACCGCCACCGGAGATGTCGTCACGGCGGGCGTTGCTGTCCTCCACGACCACGGCGACGGCGACCGGGGAGCCGTTGTCGTCCTTGGCGTAGGAGATGAACCAGGCGTACGGGTTCTTGCTGTTGTTCTCGCCGTGCTGGGCGGTACCGGTCTTGCCGCCGACCTTCACGCCGGGGATCGCGGCGTTGCTGCCGGTGCCGCGCTCGACGACGTTCTCCATCATCTGCTGGAGAAGCTGGGCGTTCTCCCCGGAGATCGGCCGGCTCATCTCCTCCGGCTCGTTCTGCTGGATGACCTCCAGGTCGGGGGACTCCAGCTTGTCGATCATGTACGGCTTCATGAGCTTGCCGTCGTTGGCGATCGCCGCGGTGACCATGGCCATCTGGAGCGGGGTGGCCGCGGTGTTGAACTGGCCGATGGAGGACTGCGCGTTGCCGTCCCGGCTCATGTTCTTGTCGTAGACGGAGGAGGCGGCGCGGACCGGGGTGTCGATCTCCGCGTTGTTGAAGCCGAACTTCTCCGCCATCTCGACCATCTTGTCCCGCGTCACATCGTCACCGAGCTTGGCGAAGACGGAGTTGCAGGACACCTCCATCGCCCTGTTCAGGGAGGCGTTCTCGCAGCCCTGGGCGTGGTTGACCATCGGGGTGCGGGTGCCGGGGAGGATGTAGGGCTCGGGGGTGTCGGTGGCCGCGTCGATGTCGGTCACCTTGCCGTTCTCCAGCGCGGCGGCGGCGGTGAGCACCTTGAACGTGGAGCCCGGCGGGTAGGTCTCGCGCAGGGCCCGGTTGAGCATCGGCTTGTCGCTGTCCTTGTTGTTCGCGACCCAGGCCTTCTCGTCGTCCTTCAGCCGGCCCGCGAAGGCGGAGGGGTCGTACGAGGGCGTGGACGCGAGGGCGAGGATCTTGCCGGTGCGCGGGTCGATCGCCGCGACGGCGCCCTTCTTGTCGCCCAGGCCCTTGAACGCGGCCTTCTGCGCCGCGCCCTTGAGCGTGGTGACGACGTTGCCGCCCTTCTTCTTGTCGCCGGTGAACATCGCCATCGTGCGGTCGAAGAAGAGCTGGTCCGAGTTGCCGCTGAGGATGCCGTCCTCGAGCTTCTCGATCTGGTTGGCGCCGAAGACCTGGGAGGCGTACCCGGTCACCGGGGCCCACAGGGGCCCGTCGGTGTAGGTCCGCTTGTACTTGTAGTACTCGTCGTCCGTCTCTTCCGAGCCGGTGATCGGCGCGCCGTCGACGATGATGTTGCCGCGCTCGTGGGCGTACCGCTCGATCTCCACGCGCTTGTTGAGCTTGTGGGAGTTCAGCTCGTCCGCGCGGACGTACTGGAGCCAGTTGTCCCGGATCAGGAGGGCGAGGACGAGGATCCCGCAGAAGATCGCGACTCGGCGCAGGGGCTTGTTCACGGTCGGACCACCTGGGTCATCTCGGCGTCGGGGGACGGGGCAGGCGCGGGCGCGGGGCGGCGCGCGGTGTCGCTGATCCGGATCAGGATCCCGATCAGGGCCCAGTTGGCGATGACGGACGAACCACCTGCCGCGAGGAACGGCATCGTCATACCGGTCAGCGGGATGAGGCCCATCACACCGCCGGCGACGACGAACACCTGGAGCGCGAAGGCGCCGGACAGGCCGATCGCGAAGAGCTTGCCGAAGGGGTCGCGGGCGGCCAGCGCGGTGCGCACACCCCGTTCGATGATCAGCCCGTAGAGCAGCAGGAAGGCCATCACACCGGCCAGCCCGAGCTCCTCGCCGACGGTGGCGAAGATGAAGTCGGAGTTGGTGGCGAAGCCGATGAGGTCCGAGTTGCCCTGCCCGAGGCCGGTACCGAGGGTGCCGCCGGCGCCGAAGGACATCAGGACCTGGGTCATCTGGTCGCAGGCGTTCAGCATGTTGGTGCCCGCCTCGGCGGTCTCCCGGCAGCCGAACGGGTCGAGCCACGCGGCCACACGGGACTGCACATGACTGGCGAAGGAGGCCACCACCACGGCGCCGCCCGCGGACATCAGCAGACCGATCACGATCCAGCTGGTCCGCTCGGTGGCCACGTACAGCATGATCACGAACATGCCGAAGAACAGCAGCGAGGTGCCGAGGTCGTTCTCGAAGACGAGGATGAGCAGGCTCATCGCCCAGATCGTCAGGATCGGCCCGAGGTCGCGGCCGCGCGGCAGGTAGAGGCCCATGAAGCGCCGGCTGGCCAGGGCCAGGGCGTCCCGTTTGACCATCAGATAACCGGAGAAGAAGACCGCGATCACGATCTTCGCGAACTCACCGGGCTGGATGGAAAAGCCGCCGACGCGGATCCAGATCTTGGCGCCGAAGACGTTCGCGCCGAGGCCCGGCACCAGCGGGAGCAGCAGCAGGACGATGGCGACGGCCATCGAGATGTAGGTGAACCGCTGGAGGACGCGGTGGTCCTTCAGGACCAGCAGTACGCCCACGAAGAGGGCGATGCCGAGCGCCGAGTACATGAGCTGGTTGGTCGCCTGGACCGCCTCGCCCCGGGCCAGCAGGCGCGGGGACTGGTCCAGCCGCCAGATCAGCACCAGGCCGAGCCCGTTCAGCAGCGTCGCCAGCGGCAGCAGCAGCGGGTCGGCGTACTTGGCGAACCGGCGCACCACGATGTGGGCCACGGCCGCCATCAGGCCGAGGCCGAGGCCGTAGCCGATGACACCCGCCGGCAGTGTGCCGTCGAGCGCGAGGCCCACGTTGATGTACGCGAACACCGGGATCGCGACGGCGAAGGCGAGCAGCATCAGCTCGGTGTTCCGCCGGCTCGGTGCGTCGATCGCGCCGATCGTGGTCGTGTTGGTGACAACGCTCATGGTGGAGAAGGCCCCCTACGGCCCGCTACTGCTTGCCGCAGTTGGAGGCCAGCTTCTGCTCCTCCTCCGAGAGGGTGGGACCCGGAGAGGGAGAGGCTGCGTTCGGCTTGGTCTTGTCGTCCTGGGTCGTGGGCGTCCCGGCGGTGTCCTCCGCCGTGTCCCCGGCGGGCGGCTTGGCGCTGGCGCGGTCCGCCGCCTCGCGGCGCTCCTCGTCCTTCTTGCAGGCCGTCGCCTGGCGCGAGAGCTCCTCGATCTTCGCCCGGGCCTTGGGGAGGCTGTCCTCGGTGATCGTCGCCTCGACCTGCTTGCGCTGGTAGGGCGGTAGGTACTTGAGTTCGATCTCGGGGTGGTCCTTCTCCACCTCCGAGAGCGAGACCCAGGCGAGGTCCTGGCTGATGCCGCGGTACAGGGCGATGTGCTCCTCGTTGGAGCCCACGTAGTACTGGGTCTGCGTCCAGCGGTACCCGCCGTACAGTCCGCCGCCCACCACCGCGAGCGCGAGGACGAGCAGGAACGAGCGCTTCAGCCACTTGCGGCCGCCGCGCTGCTTGGCGAAGTCGTCGTCGGTGTAGGCGTCGAAGGAGTCCTCGGGGGGCATGCCGCCGTATCCGGCGCCCGATCCGGGCGGGCCGAAGTTCCCGCCGCCGGAGGAGGACGCGCCGCGCCCGAGGCCGGCCGCCCGGCCGGCCGGGGTCTGCATGGCGCCGCCGTCGTTGAGCTGGTGCTGGTTCTCGGCGACCGCGCCGACGACGACCGGGGTGTCGCTGAGCCGGCCCGCCAGGGTGTCGCCCGAGTCCGTGTCGAGGACGTCGGCGACGATGCAGGTGATGTTGTCGGGACCGCCGCCGCGCAGCGCGAGCTGGATCAGGTCCTGAACGGTCTCTTGGGGGCCCTGGTAGCTGGCGAGGGTGTCCTCCATCGTCTGGTGGGACACCACGCCGGAGAGGCCGTCGGAGCAGATCAGATAGCGGTCGCCGGCCCGGACCTCGCGGATGGAGAGGTCGGGCTCGACATGGTCGCCGCTGCCCAGGGCCCGCATCAGCAGCGAGCGCTGGGGGTGGGTGGTCGCCTCCTCCTCGGTGATGCGCCCTTCGTCGACGAGGCGCTGCACCCAGGTGTGGTCCTGCGTGATCTGGGTCAGCACGCCGTCGCGCAGCAGGTACGCGCGGGAGTCGCCGACGTGCACCAGGCCGAGGCGCTGACCGGTCCACAGCAGGGCGGTGAGGGTGGTCCCCATCCCTTCGAGCTGGGGGTCCTCCTCGACCATCATCCGGAGCTGCTCGTTGGCCCGCTGCACCGCGGTGCCGAGCGAGGTGAGGATGTCGGAGCCGGGAACGTCGTCGTCGAGCGTGACGAGGGTCGAGATGACCTCGGAGGACGCGACCTCGCCGGCCGCCTGTCCGCCCATGCCGTCGGCGATCGCCAGCAGCCGGGGGCCGGCGTAACCGGAGTCCTCGTTCCCCTCGCGGATCATGCCCTTGTGCGATCCGGCGGCGAAACGCAGGGAAAGACTCATGCGCACCTGCCCTGTTGACGCCGACTCGGGGTACAGCCGGTCTCGAGCCACACTGCCCACCCTCCGGTCGGGAGCCCGTGGCGGTCGCCGGTGACGACCGTTGCGGCTCGCTCGCTCCGCTCGCTCATTGTCGTACTACTTCCGCAGCTCGATGACGGTCTTGCCGATGCGGATCGGCGCGCCCAGCGGAATCGGGGTCGGGGTGGTGAGCCGGGTCCGGTCGAGATAGGTGCCGTTGGTGGACCCGAGATCCTCGACGATCCACTGGCCGTCTCGATCGGGGTAGATCCTGGCATGCCGGCTGGACGCGTAGTCGTCGTCCAGCACGATCGTCGAATCATGGGCCCGGCCCAGGGTGATCGTCTGCCCCTGGAGCGCGACCGTGGTGCCGCTGAGCGTGCCCTCGGACACGACCAGCTTGGTCGGCGCGCCTCGGCGCTGGCGCCCGCCCCCCTGCTGCTGGCGCTGCGGCGGCGGCGCGGCGGCGGCCTGGCGCGCCTGCTGCGGACGCGTCTCCGCCCCGCGCCGCGAGGAACCGCGCTGTGTGACGCGTGTTCCGAACAGGTCGCTGCGGATGACCTGGACGGCCACGATGACGAACAGCCACAGAACAGCCAGGAAACCCAGCCGCATGACCGTCAGGGTCAGCTCTGACATTGCCCCCGCTTCACCCTTCGGCTTGCCGGTAAACGATGGTGGTGCTGCCCACGACGATCCGCGAGCCGTCGCGGAGCGTAGCGCGGGTGGTGTGCTGCCCGTCTACCACGATGCCGTTGGTAGACCCGAGATCCTGGATCGTCGAGGGCGTTCCGGTCCGGATCTCACAGTGCCGGCGCGATACGCCGGGGTCGTCGATCCGCACGTCGGCGTCGGTGCTGCGACCCAGCACCAGCGTCGGGCGGGAGATCTGATGGCGTGTGCCGTTGATCTCGATCCAGCGTCGTACGGGCGCGCCCGCCGGGCCGCCGGGGCCCGGGGCGCGCTGGCCCGCGGAGGGGCCGGGGTGCCCGCCGGGCGGCGGGGCGGCCGGCATGGGGGGCGCGCCCACCGGGGGGTAGCCGTAGCCGCCCCGGGCGCCGCCGCCCTGGCCGCCGGCCGGGGCCTGGGAAGTGCTCGACGCGAGTGTGCGGCTGCGCACCCGGTAGAGCCCGGTGTCCAGGTCGTCGGCCTTCTCCAGGTGGACCTTGATCGGGCCCATGAAGGTGTAGCGCTGCTGCTTGGCGTAGTCCCGGACGAGGCCGGCGAGCTCGTCGCCGAGCTGGCCCGAGTAGGGGCTCAGGCGCTCGAAGTCCGGGGCGCTGAGCTCCACGATGAAGTCGTTGGGGACGACCGTCCGGTCACGGTTCCAGATCGTCGCGTTGTTGTCGCACTCGCGCTGGAGCGCGCCCGCGATCTCCACGGGCTGGACCTCGGACTTGAACACCTTGGCGAAGGTGCCGTTGACCAAGCCTTCGAGACGCTGTTCGAAACGCTTCAGGACTCCCATGGGGCACCTCCTCCGTCGTTGTCGCCCTGGTACTGCTTACTGATCGTATCCACGCGTCGGGAAATCGGCTGGTTCCCCTTGTCTGCCCCGTCGATGAGTGTCACCTCTCACACGGATCGTAGAGGCGGCCTCTCCACAGTGTCCCGCACCCCGGGCGCGTACAGGAGGAGTGGGGGAAGACCGCTGTGCGTTCCCTCCGGGCCTGTCGGGATTCGCGCCGTGTGCCCGCCGGGCCGGGTTGCCCGGTGGCAGCGCCTGCTCGCGCCCCGGTGGGTCCCCTCCCCGGCGGCGCGGTGGGGCCGTGCTCTTTCCTTCCCCGTCCTTGCCTGTTCGCTCGTGGGGAGGGCCAAACAAACGGATGTGAATCCACCCTCCGCAGCGTGCTAATCTTCTGCATGTCGCCGGGGGCCGCACCAAGCAGGTGAGGAACCCACGACAACACCCAATGCGCGGGTGGCGGAATAGGCAGACGCGCTGGATTCAGGTTCCAGTGCCCGAAAGGGCGTGGGGGTTCAACTCCCCCCTCGCGCACCATGGAGACGGGTCTCCACCGGACGAAAGTCCTGGTGGGGGCCCGTTTCTCGTATGTGCCGGCGGGTTCCGAGGGCGACCGGGCGGGGCCTCGCCGTGTTTCTCCCGGAGTGGGATGTTTCACGTGGAACACCCGCGGACGGAGGATCCCGTGCCGCGGGTGCGGGTGGTGGCGCGGAGGCCGTGGCCGGACTGATCGGCGTGGCCGGGCTGTCCGGGCCGGCCGGCGTGACCGGACCGGCTGGGTGGGCTTGGCCTGGGTGGGACGGTGGGTCAGACGGCGGCCAGGCGGGCGCCCAGGGCGGTCGCCTTCTCGACCGCCTCGTCCAGCGCCCTGGCGCGGGACGCCTCGGCGAGCGGGACCAGCTCGGCCATCTCGGGCCTGCTGTGGGCCAGTGTCAGCTCGGGCACGATGAAGTCGACCTCGGCGCCGAGCATCCCGTTCAGGACCTTCTCCAGGTAGTTCTGGACGAACTCGAAGTCCTGGCGCGGGGTCCCGGGGGCGTAGGAGCCGCCGCGGCTCGCGACGACCGTCACCGGGGTGCCGGCGACCGGGCCGTCGGGCCGGCCGGCGTTGAGGCCCACCACGATCACCTGGTCCAGCCATGCCTTGAGCGTCGACGCGATCGTGAAGTTGTACATCGGGGCGCCGATCAGGACCGCGTCCGCGGCCGCCAGCTCCGCCGCGAGTTCGCGGCGCAGGGCGTCGTCCGCGCCCGCCGCGGCGGCCGTGGAGTCCAGGTGGGGCAGGGGGTCGGCGGCGAGGTCCCGGTAGACGACATCGCCGTCGGGGTTCGCCTTCCGCCAGGCCTCGACGAAGGCGGCGGTGATCTCCCGCGAGGCGGACCCCTCGGGGAAGAGGGCGGAATCGAGGTGCAGCAGCGTGGTCATGGGGACTCCGGAGCGAGGGCGGGCCCGCGCGGATCGCTGGGCCGAACTTCTGTATGTACCTATGAATAACACAGCAGCTTATTTTTCATAAGTCGATGTTGCGCGGGGCAGTAGCCTGGGGTCATGGCGGACAGGAGGACGCACGGCCAGGAGGCCTGCAAGCAGGTCGACGCATCCATGACGCGTGTCTTCGGGCTGCTCGGGAAGCGCTGGACCGGGCTGATCATGGCGGTGCTGATGCAGCGGCCGGTCCACTTCACCGAGCTGCGGCGCGCGATCCCCGGGATCAGCGAACGCATGCTCTCCGACCGCCTCACCGAACTCGGCGCCGCGGGGCTGCTGGTGCGGGAGGTCGACGAAGGACCGCCGCTGCGGGTGGCCTACCGGCTGACCGAGGCGGGCGCGGCCATGGAGCCGGCCCTCAGGGAGCTCTCCCGCTGGGCGGAGGCCCATCTTCCGCCGGAGCAGCGGGAGTCCTGCTGAGGCGTCGGCGGCGACGCGCGGCGGACGCCGGGCGGCACGGGGCGGACGTCGTGCGTGCCGGCCTGGCGGTAGACGGGCGGGGTGCGCGGGGAGGGTGTGCGGGGGACCGGAGGGTTTTCCACAGGGGCAGACGGCGGTCATGACGCGGCGGTACGGTCGGTGCACGTGGACGGTGGCGTCCACGTGAACCACTGAACTGTTCAAGGGCGGGGGAGGCAGCGCCATGAGCGCGACCGAGACGGTGGTGCCGGCACAGCGGCCGGCATCCGGGGGAGCGGGAGACAGCAGGATTCCCGAGGTGCCCGGCTTCGCCGGACGCCCGGCGATGCGCGGCGCGGCCGCGGAGCCCGCCGCCTCACCGAAGGCGCAGGGGAAGGCGCTGCGGGGCAGGGTGCCCCGCTCCGGCCACGACTCCCTGGTGCTCACCACCGACCGCCCGGACGCGGTGCGGGCGGTCGAGGAGTCGAGCGTCGGCCGGGTTCCCGAGCTGACCCCGATCCGGGTCGGCCGGATGGCCGCCTCGCCGTTCGCCTTCCTGCGCGGCGCGGCCGGGCTGATGGCGCACGACCTGGTGGGCACCCCCGTCACCGGTATCAGCGCCCAGCTCTGCGGTGACGCGCACGCGGCCAACTTCGGCCTGTACGGAGACGCCCGCGGCCAGCTCGTCATCGACCTCAACGACTTCGACGAGACCGTGGTCGGCCCCTGGGAATGGGACCTGAAGCGGCTCGCGACCTCCCTGGTCCTCGCCGGCCGGGTCGCCGGAGCCGACGAGGACGTGTGCCGGACCGCCGCGTTCGACACCGTCGGCGCCTACCGGCGCACCATGCGCCTGCTGGCCGGACTCCCCGCCCATGACGCGTGGAACGCCATAGCCGACGAGGAGTTGGTCTCCCACACGGACGCCCGGGACCTGGTCGGCACCCTCGAACGGGTCGAGGCCAAGGCCCGGAACAACACCAGTGCCCGCTTCGCCGCCAAGTCGACCGAGTCCGTCACCGACGAGCACGGCGGCCAGGTCTGCCGCTTCGTGGACGCGCCGCCCGTGCTGCGGCGCGTGGGCGACGGCGAGGCCGCGGCCGTGGCGGCCTCCCTCGGCCCCTATCTGGACACCCTCCCGCCCGACCGGCACCCCCTGCTCGCCCGGTACGCGATCCACGACGTCGCCTTCCGGGTGGTCGGCACCGGCAGCGTCGGCACCCGCTCCTATGTGGTGCTGCTCCTCGACCACCGGGGGGACCCGCTGGTCCTCCAGGTGAAGGAGGCGCGGCCCTCGGCGCTGGAACCGCATCTGCGCGCCGCCGGCTTCACCGTCACGCCCGCCGGGCACGAGGGCCGGCGCGTGGTCCTCGGGCAGAAGAGCATGCAGGTGGTCAGCGACTCCCTGCTGGGCTGGACCACGGTGGACGGCAGGCCGTACCAGGTCCGGCAGTTCCGGAACCGGAAGGGCAGCGTGGATCCCGCGGCCCTCGCCCCGGACCAGTTCGACGACTACGGCCGGATGACCGGCGCCCTGCTGGCCCGGGCGCACGCCCACAGCGCCGATCCCCGGATGCTGGCCGGCTACTGCGGCAAGAGCGATGAACTCGACGAGGCCGTGGCCGCGTTCGCCGTCACCTACGCGGACCGGACCGAGGCGGACCACGCGGACCTCCTGACGGCGATCAAGAGCGGGCGGATAGCCGCTGAGCTGGGGGTGTGACCCGGGGGCCGGTCGCGCCCGTAGGCTGGTCGGGTGACCCAGGATGCAGCCGGGGGCTCCACCACCCGGAACGAAGAGCAGGCAGCGCGGCGGGAGGCCCCGCCGCGGCCCGAGGAGCGGCTGGCCAAGGCCGTGCGCGCGGCCGAGCAGGCCCTGATCGAGTTCGAGATCGCGCTGGAGACCTTCCGCGTCGAGGTGGAGAACTTCTCCCGGCTGCACCACCAGAAGCTGGGGCCGATGTACACGCGGCTGGACGAGCTCGACGCCCGGATCGCCGAGGCGCGGGCCGCGCGCAGCGGGGACCCGGAGGATCTGCGCCGGGCCCGGGAAGCGCGTGCCCTGGTCCAGCCGATGCCCGGGGTCGACGAGCTCTTCCACGACTGGATGGACAGCGACGGGCTCTCGCCCGAGGCCGCCGCGATGCTCACCGACCAGCCGGTCCGCGCCCCCAAGCGGGTCCGCCCCGGCGAGGAGGCGCGCAGGCTCTACCGCGAGCTGGCGCGCAAGGCCCACCCGGACCTCGCCCAGGAGGAGGGCGAGCGGACGCGCCGTGAGGAGTTCATCACCCGGGTGAACGCGGCCTACGCCCTCGGCGACGAGGCGCGGCTGCGCGAGCTGGCCGAGGAGTGGGGGGCCGGCCCGCCGCCCCCCGAGGCGCGCCTGAGCGAGAGCGAGGAGCTGTACGCCCGGCTGGAGTGGCTGGCGCAGCGCAAGGAACTCCTCACCGCGGTGGCCAAGGAGCTGGAGGAGAGCGCGATCGGGGCGATGCTCCGGATGGCCCCGGACGACCCGGACACCCTCCTTGAGGAGATCGCCGAGCAGCTGCTCGCCCAGGTCGCCGAGCGGGAGAAGGAACTCGCCGCCCTGGTGGAGTAGGTTTCCACGGGTCCTCCGGTCCGGCCGGGGACCAGGTCCGTCCGGCCCCCGACGCACGAGAGAAGGCACCGCCCCATGAACTTCGCCCCGCTGCCCAGTGTGGAAGCCGCGGTGGTCCCGGCCGACGGTCTGGTCCTGGATGTGCGGGAGGCCGACGAATGGGCGGCCGGCCATGTCGAGGGGGCGCTGCACGTCCCGATGAGCGACTTCGTCGCGCGCTTCGGCGAGGTGACCGAGGCGGTGGCGGACGGCCGGCGGGCCTATGTGATGTGCCGGGTCGGCGGGCGGTCCGCCCAGGTCACCCAGTATCTGGTGCAGCAGGGCATCGACGCGGTGAACGTCGACGGCGGGATGCTCGCCTGGGACGGCGCGGGCCGCCCGATGGTGACGGAGACCGGAAGCCCCGCCTTCGTCCTCTGACGGCGGGGCGGGGACGCCGGGGCGCCGGTGGGTGTGCCCGGTGCCGCGGGGGTCGGGGACGTCCACCTACCCCGGCTCGGTCCAGGCGGCCGGCACCCGGTCCAGGCGGCCGGCGTCAGCGGTCGAAGTCCAGCTCCACCTCGGCGGTCGCCGGATGGGACTGGCAGGCCAGGACGTAACCCGCCTCGGTCTCCTCCGGCTCCAGGGCGAAGTTCCGGTCCATCCGGACCTCGCCCGTGACGACGAAGGCGCGGCAGGTGCCGCAGACCCCGCCCTTGCAGGCGTAGGGCGCGTCCGCGCGGCTGCGCAGGACGGTCTCCAGCAGGGATTCGCCCTCCCGCACGGGCCAGGTGCCGGACCGGCCGTCCAGGGTGGCCGTCAGCGAGGCGTGCGCGGGCGCGGCGGCGCGGGCCACCACGGGCGCGGGCCCCTCGTCGACGTGGAAGATCTCCTGGTGGACGCGGGCGCGGTCCACGCCCAGCGCGCGCAGCGCGCTCTCCGCCCCCTGCACCAGGCCGAACGGCCCGCACAGGAACCAGCCGTCGATCCGGTCGACGGGCAGCAGGGCCGGCAGCAGGGTGGTCAGCCGCCCCGCGTCCAGGCGACCGGAGGGGAGACCCGACTGCTGCTCCTCGCGGGAGAGCACGGTCACCAGCTGGAAGCGGTCCGGATGGCGGTCCTTGAGGTCGGCGACCTCGTCCAGGAACATCGTGGAGGCCGCCGTGCGGTCGCTGCGGATCAGGCAGAACCGGGCCCCCGGCTCCCGGGCCAGCAGGGTGGCGGCCATCGACAGCACCGGAGTGATGCCGCTGCCGCCGACCACCGCCGCGAAGTAACCGGGGCGCGGCGGGAGCAGGAACCGGCCCATGGGCGGCATGACCTCGACCACGTCGCCGACGGCCAGCTCCTTGAGGGCGAACGTCGAGAACTCTCCCCCGTCGACCAGACGGATGCCCACCCGCAGGGCCGGGGCGCCGCCGGCGGCGGGGGCCGGGGCGCAGATGGAGTAGGTGCGGCGGATCTCCCGGCCGTCGACGAAGCGGCGCAGCGCCAGGTGCTGGCCGGGGGTGTGGCGGAAGAGCTCGTGCAGCTCGGGCGGCACGTCGAAGGTGACGGCCACCGAGTCGTCGGTGAGCTGATCGACGGCGCCGACCGGGAGCGGGTGGAACATCTACAGCTCCTTGAAGTGGTCGAAGGGTTCGCGGCAGGCGACACAGCGGCGGAGCGCCTTGCAGGCCGTCGAGGAGAAGCGGCTCAGCAGCTCCGTCTCCGTCGACCCGCAGTGCGGGCACCGGACCGAGAGGGTGAGCGGCACGGGGCCGTCCGCCGCGTGGGGGCGCGGCGGGGCGATGCCGAACTCGGCGAGCTTGCGGCGCCCCTCGGCCGTGATGTCGTCCGTGGACCAGGCCGGGGTGAGCACCCGCACCACATGGACCTCGGCCATCCCGTGGTCGTGCAGGACCCGCTCGATGTCGGCGGTCATCGTCTCGACGGCGGGACACCCCGTGTACGTGGGCGTCAGCTCGACCTCGACGCGGTCGGGGCCGGTCAGATGCACCCCGCGCACGACCCCGAGATCTTCCAGGGTCAGGACGGGCAGCTCCGGGTCGGGGACGGAGCCGGCCAGCCGGCGCAGCTCCTCCTCCAGCCGGGTGCCGGGCTCCTGGACGCCGGTCACCATGACGCCCCCGGGTGGCTGCGGTGCAGATGCTGCATCTCGGCGAGCATCCGCCCGAACGACTCGGTGTGCAGGCCCTCGCGCCCCGCGCCCGCCGACCAGGCGCCGGTGCGCGAGCCCTCGGGCACGGTCAGGGTGGCCCGCTCCAGGACGCCGGTGACCTGCTCCAGCCAGGCGGTGTCCATCGCGGCCAGGGTGTCCGCGTCGAGCCCCAGGCCCTCGACGGGCCGGAACAGCTCGCCGGTGAACCGCCACAGGGCCGCGCAGGCGCGCTGCATGCGCTCATGGCTCTCCGCCGTGCCGTCGCCCAGCCGCAGGGTCCACTGCTCGGCGTGGTCCCGGTGGTAGGCCACCTCCTTGACCGCTTTCGCCGCGAGGCCCGCGAACGGGCCGTCGCCGGCGGCCAGGCGCTCGTAGAGGAGGCACTGGTAGACGGAGAAGTAGAGCTGGCGGGCGATGGTGTGGGCGAAGTCGCCGTTCGGCTGCTCGACCAGCTGGACGTTGCGGAACTCGCGCTCCTCGCGGAGGTAGGCGAGCTCGTCCTCGTCGCCCACGAGGGAGAGGAGGACGCGGGCCTGGCCGAGCAGGTCCAGAGCGATGTTGCCGAGGGCGACCTCCTCCTCCAGGACCGGTGCGTGGCCGGCCCACTCCCCCAGCCGGTGGGAGAGCACCAGGGCGTCGTCCCCGAGGGCGAGCGCCGCGGCGGTGTGCGCGGCGGGCGGGCGGGAGGCGTCCGCGTGGGTCGTCGTGGGGGTCACAGGTGCTTCACCCCGTCCGGGATCTCGTAGAAGGTGGGGTGCCGGTAGGGCTTGTCGGCCGCGGGCTCGAAGAAGGGGTCCTTCTCGTCCGGGGAGGAGGCCGTCACGGCGGTGGAGGGGACGACCCAGATCGAGACGCCCTCGCTGCGGCGGGTGTAGAGGTCCCGGGCGTTGCGCAGGGCCATCTCGGCGTCGGGGGCGTGCAGGCTGCCCGCGTGGGTGTGGGAGAGGCCGCGGCGCGAGCGCACGAAGACCTCCCACAGCGGCCATTCGGTCGAGCTGCTCATGCCGTCGCCTCCGGGGACTGGGTCTGCTGTGCGGTGGGGTGGTGTGCCGTGGCCGTGCGGGCCGCGCTGTGCCGGGCGGCGTGGGCCGCGGCGGCCTCGCGGACCCAGGCACCGTCCTCGTGGGCCTTGCGGCGCTGGGCGATCCGCTGCTCGTTGCAGGGGCCGTTGCCCTTGATGACCTCGTGGAGCTCCGCCCAGTCGATCGCGCCGAAGTCGTGCTGGCCGCGCTCCTCGTTCCACTTCAGGTCCGGGTCGGGGAGGGAGAGGCCGAGCGCCTCGGCCTGGGGGACGCAGATGTCCACGAAGCGCCGGCGCAACTCGTCGTTGGAGTGGCGCTTGATCTTCCAGGCCATGGACTGCGCGGAGTGGGCGGAGGCGTCGTCCGGGGGGCCGAACATCATCAGGGAGGGCCACCACCAGCGGTCCACCGCGTCCTGCGCCATGGCGTGCTGGGCGGGGGTGCCCCGGGAGAGCGCGAGGAGCAGCTCGTACCCCTGGCGCTGGTGGAAGGACTCCTCCTTGCAGACACGGACCATCGCCCGCGCGTACGGCCCGTAGGAGCAGCGGCAGAGGGGGACCTGGTTGGTGATGGCGGCGCCGTCCACCAGCCAGCCGATCGCGCCGACGTCGGCCCAAGTGAGGGTGGGGTAGTTGAAGATCGACGAGTACTTCTGGCGGCCGGAGTGGAGCTTGTCCAGCAGCTCGTCGCGGCTGGCGCCGAGGGTCTCCGTGGCGCTGTAGAGGTACAGGCCGTGGCCCGCCTCGTCCTGCACCTTGGCCATCAGGATGGCCTTGCGGCGCAGCGAGGGGGCCCGGGTGATCCAGTTGGCCTCGGGCTGCATGCCGATGATCTCGGAGTGCGCGTGCTGGGCCATCTGGCGGATCAGGGTGGCCCGGTAGGCGTCCGGCATCCAGTCGCGCGGCTCGATGCGCTCGTCGGCGGCCACGGCGGCGTCGAAAGCCGCCTGGTGCGACTCCGCTGCCGCTTCGTACGCATCCGCAGTCACTGAGGTCATCCCGGACTCCTACCGACCGATCGTTCGGTTCATTGACTTCAATGGTCGGTCGAGGCCCCTTAGGGTGTCAACCCTGTGGATGACCGACGGGGACGAGTGGGGATCGGGGCGGGGATGGATGGAGTCCTACGAGCGCGAGGGTGCGACCGGGGCGGGGACCGGCGCCGCGGGTCTGCCCTCCCCCCGCCCGCCCGGGCCGCCGCCCGCCCGGGGCGCGGCCCCCGCGGGCCGCGGGCCCGGCGGCGCCTCGGCCGGTGACGGCGTTGGCCCCGCCGAGCCCCTTGCGGGCGCCGAGCAGGCCGACCGCGACGCCCTCGCGGGCGTCGAGCCGGTCGGCCCCGACGCCGGCGGTCGCGGCGCCGGTGGCGGTGCGGTCGGCTCCGCCGGGCGGGAGGAGTCCGGGGCAGGCTGCCCCGATGCCGGGGGGCGCGGCGCCGGTGGCGGCTCCGCCGCGGCCGGAGGGGGCTCCGTGGCCTACGGCGGCGCGGCCCCTGCCGCGGGTCCGGCCGGACCCCGTGGCGACGCCGGGGCGGGCGCCAGGCGCGGGGGCCCTGGCGGCGGCTCCGCCGAGCCCCTTGCGGGCTCCGCACAGGCCGACCCCGACGCCGGGGGGCGCGACGCCGGTGGCGGCGCGGTCGGCTCCGCCGGGCGGGAGGAGTCCGGGGCAGGCCGCCCCGATGCCGGGCGGAGCGTGACCCCCGCCGCGGGTTCTGGCGGCGAAGGCCCCGACGCCGCCAGGGCCAGTCGGCCCGAGGCCGGGGACGGCGCGGCCCCTGTCGCGGGTTCGGCCGGGCCCGGTGCCGGCAGCGGGGCGGGCGCCGAGCAGGCCGACCGCGAGTCCGCCGCCCCGGACGCCGAGGGGCGCGCTGCTCGTGGCGGTGCAGCCGGCCCCGCCGAGGCCGGGGACGGCGCGGCCCCTGTCGCGGGTTCGGCCGGGCCCGGTGCCGGCAGCGGGGCCGCCGAGGGTGGTGGGATCGCCGGGCTGAGGTTGCCGTACCAGATCGCGGCCGCGATCTGCGGTGTGCTCGTCGTGGGGGTCGCCTGTGTGCATCTCGGGATGGTCTTCCTGCATGTCGCGCCGTCGAACACGGTGACCAAGAAGCACGGGGACAGCGTGCAGTGGTGGGTGTACCCGGAGTTCGAGCAGAACTGGAAGCTCTTCGCGCCCAATCCGCTCCAGCAGAACATCTCCGTGCAGGTGCGCGCCGAGTACACGGACGCCGGCGGCAACCGGCGCACCAGCGACTGGATCGACCTGACCGGTCAGGACGGCGAGGCGATCCGCGGCAACCTCTTCCCCAGCCATGTGCACCAGAACCAGCTGCGGCGCGGCTGGGACTTCTACGTGGGCGCCCACGCCGACGGGCAGCGCGCGGACGGTGTGCGGGCCCGGCTGTCCGAGCGCTACATACGCCGGATAGCCATGCAGCGCCTCGACCGTGAGGACCTCGGCCAGGTGCAGCGGATACAGATGAGGTCCGAGAGCCGCGCCATCCGGCCTCCGGCGTGGAGCACCGAGAAGGTCGACACCCGGCCCGTCCACAACGTCCTGCCGTGGTGGACCGTGACCGGCGCCGATCTGCCCGGCGGCGTCGACAACCTGCCCGCGGAGGCCGCCCGATGAGCACCCCCGCCGCACCCCGCCCCACCGTCTCCGAGCAGGCACCGGCCCCGGAGGCGCCCGACCCCGCGCTCACCACCGCCGTCGAGCGCAAGGCCGCCGCCGCCGTCCAGCGCGTCACGGCCACGGCCTTCGGCCCCTACCAGAGCGCCGTCGTCCGGATCGGCTTCGCCGCCACCTGGCTGGTCTTCCTCCTCTTCGAGATCCCCAACCGCCGCGAGCTCTACGGTCCCGAGAGCCCGTGGAGCTGGGACATGGGCCGCGAACTCGTCGCCAACAACGGCGCGTTCACCGCCCTGCTGTGGACCGACAGCACGGTGTGGTTCGAGATGGTCTACGGCCTCTCGGTCCTCTCCAGCCTGCTGCTGCTGCTGGGCTGGCGGACCCGGGCGATGTCCGCACTCTTCATGTTCGGCGTCCTGTCCCTCCAGAACCGGTCCATCTTCGTGGGCGACGGCGGCGACAACGTCGTCCACCTCATGGCGATCTATCTGGTGCTCACCCGCTGCGCCCGGGTCTGGTCCCTGGACGCCCGCCGGACCGCGCGGGCCGAGGCCGGGGAGGGGCCCGACGCGGCCCGCGACATCGTGGGCCCGGTCCTCTGGGCGGTGCTGGGCGCGGGGCTGCTCATCGGCAGCGGGCTGGAGAACCGGACCGGCACCTTCCCGCTGCTGCTCCTCTGGGGCGTGTGGGTGACCCAGGGGCTGTGGTGGCTGGTGACCCGGTACGCCCCGCGCAGCCAGCCGCGTCTGCTCCTCGACGTCCTGGCGAATCTGGTCCACAACACCGCCCTTGTCGTGATCATGGCCGAGGTGTGCCTGATCTACGCGACGGCCGGCTGGTACAAGATCCAGGGCTCGCGCTGGCAGGACGGGACCGCGCTGTACTACCCGCTCAAGCTGGAGTACTTCACACCGTGGCCCGCGCTCTCCGACCTGCTCGCCGCGAGCGCCCTGATGGTCATGGTGCTGACCTACGGCACGGTCCTGGTGCAGGTCGCGTTCCCGTTCACCCTGTTCAACCGTCGGGTGAAGAACGTCCTGCTGGTCGCCATGATCCTGGAGCACGCGGGCATCGCCCTGCTGCTCGGGCTGCCGTTCTTCTCGCTCGCGATGATCGCCGCGGACGCCGTCTTCCTGCCGACCGTCTTCCTGGTCTGGCTCGGTGCCCGGGCGGGACGGCTGCGGGACCGGCTCCTCGGCCGCTTCCGGGAGCGCCGCTCCGGGGACCGCGCACGGGAGCGCCCCGACGACCGCCCCGACGACCGTGCCGAGCACCCGCCCGCGGGTGACCAGGCGCCACGTACCCTCGTCGGGTGAGCACCACCGAGGAACCCCTGCCCGTCGAGGAACCCCTCCAGTACGACGAGGGCTACGCCCCCGAGGTCGGCGTCGGCCCGCACCCGGGGCCCTGGCCGCGGGACGAGCGCTACGACCCCGAGCTGCTGGAGCGGGGCGACCGCCGCAACGTCGTGGACGAGTACCGGTACTGGCGGCGCGAGGCGATCGTGGCCGACCTGGACACCCGGCGGCACGACTTTCATGTCGCCGTGGAGAACTGGGGCCACGACTTCAACATCGGTTCCGTGGTGCGCACCGCCAACGCCTTCCTGGCGAAGGAGGTGCACATCGTGGGCCGCCGGCGCTGGAACCGGCGCGGCGCCATGGTGACCGACCGCTACCAGCACGTCCGGCACCATCCGGACACCGCCTCGCTCACCTCCTGGGCCGAGGCCGAGGGTGTCCCCGTGATCGGCATCGACAACCTGCCCGGGGCCGTGCCGCTGGAGCGGACCGAGCTGCCCCGGCGGTGTGTGCTGCTCTTCGGGCAGGAGGGGCCGGGCCTGACCGAGGAGGCGCGGCGGCACGCGACGCTGGTCTGCTCGATCGCGCAGTTCGGCTCGACCCGCTCCATCAACGCGGGAGCGGCCGCCGCGATCGCGATGCACGCCTGGGTGCAGCGGCACGCGGACGTGCCGCTGCACTGACGGCGACCGCGCCGGCCCGGGGACCCCGGGGGCCTGACGCCGGGCCGGGGATCCCGGTACCGCGCGAGGCCGGTCCCGCCGACCCCGGGCGGTCCCGCGTCACGCCTGCCGGCGCACCTCGACGACCCGGAAGCGGTTGGAGACGAACGCCCCGTCGCACAGGGCCGCGTTGGCGGCCGGGTTGCCGCCGGAGCCGTGGAAGTCGGAGAACGCGGCGGTCTGGTTGACGTACACCCCGCCCGTCAGGTTCAGCGAGAGCTGGGCCGACTCGTCGAGGCACACCTCCTCCAGAGCGCGCTCCGTCTCCGCGGAGGTGGTGTACGCGCCCACCGTCATCGCGCCCTTCTCGCGCACGGTGCGCCGCAGCAGGTCAAGGGCGTCCGCCGTGGAGTCCACCGCGACCACGAAGGACACCGGGCCGAAGCACTCCGAGAGATACGCCGGCTCGGCGTCCGCCGACTCCCAGAGCTTCCGGGCGCCGTCCAGCTTGACGATCAGCGGGGTGCGCACGGTCGCGCCGGGGAACTCCGGGTTCGCGACCTCGCGGGAGGCGAGGGCCACCTCGCCGAGGTCCGCCGCGGCCTCCAGGCGGGCCTTCACATCCGGGTTGACCAGGGCGCCGAGCAGCGCGTTCGCCCGGGCGTCGTCGCCGAGCAGACCGCCGACGGCCGCCGCCAGGTCCGCCGCGAACTCGTCGTAGGACTTGGGGCCCTGGTCGGTGGTGATGCCGTCGCGGGGGACGAGCACGTTCTGCGGGGTGGTGCACATCTGGCCGCTGTAGAGCGAGAGGGAGAAGGCGAGGTTCGCCAGCATGCCCTTGTAGTCGTCGGTGGAGTCGACGACGACCGTGTTGACGCCGGCCTTCTCCGTGTAGACCTGGGCCTGGCGGGCGTGCTCCTCCAGCCAGTCGCCGAAGGCGGTGGAGCCCGTGTAGTCGATGATCCGGATCTCGGGCCGGGTGGCCAGGACCTTGGCGATGCCCTCACCGGGCGCCTCGGCGGCGAGGGCCACGAGGTTCGGGTCGAAGCCCTGCTCGGCCAGCACCTCGCGCGCGGCCTTGACGGTCAGCGCGAGGGGCAGCACGGCGCGCGGATGCGGCTTGACCAGGACCGGGTTGCCGGTGGCCAGGGAGGCGAAGAGGCCCGGGTACCCGTTCCAGGTGGGGAAGGTGTTGCAGCCGATCATCAGGGCGATGCCGCGGCCCGCCGCCGTGAAGGTCTTGGTCAGTTCCAGCGGGTCCCGCTTGCCCTGGGGCTTCGACCAGCCCGCCTCGGCCGGGGTGCGCGTCTGCTCCGCGTACGCGTAGGCGACGGCCTCCAGGCCGCGGTCCTGGGCGTGCGGGCCGCCGGCCTGGAACGCCATCATGAACGCCTGCCCGCTGGTGTGCATCACCGCGTGCGCGAACTCATGGGTGCGGGCGCTGATCCGGGACAGGATCTCGATGCAGACCAGTGCGCGCGTCTCCGGACCGGCCTCGCGCCAGGCCGTCATCCCGGCCCGCATGGCCGGCAGCAGCACATCCGGATCGGGGTGCGGGTACTCGATGCCCAGCTCCGGGCCGTAGGGGGAGACCTCGCCTCCCACCCAGCCGTCGGTGCCGGGCTGGTCCAGGTCGAAGCGGGTGTCGCGCACGGCCTCGAAGGCGGCGAGGCCGTCGGCCGGCGCCGATTCGCCGTACGCCTTCGGGTGCTCGGGGTGCGGGGACCAGTAGGCGCGCGTGCGGATGGCTTCGAGGGCCTGGTCGAGCGTGGGCCGGTGGGTCTCGGTCAGCGGCATGCGGACCAACTCCTCGTCGAGCTGGGCAGGGGTGGACGGACAGAGTTAGAGTAACCGAACGATCGGTCGGTACAAGGGGGCCTGTCGAACCTGTGGACAACGCATCGGGGAGGATCGCTCCATGACCGCCATCGACCTCAGCCGTACGGTCGCCGTCGTCGGCACCGGCACCATGGGCCAGGGCATCGCGCAGGTCGCGCTGGTCGCGGGTCACCCCGTGCGCCTGTACGACGCCGCGCCCGGTCGGGCCGAGGAGGCGGCGCGGGCCATCGGCGGGCGGCTCGGCCGGCTGGTGGAGAAGGGGCGGATGGAGCCCGCGGCACGGGACGCCGCCCTCGCCCGGCTGACCCCCGCGGCCGACCTCGCGGAGCTGGCGGACGCCGCCCTCGTGGTGGAGGCCGTGGTGGAGCGGCTTGAGGTCAAGCGGGAGCTCTTCGCCGAGCTGGAGAAGACCGTCGCCGACGACTGCCTGCTCGCCACCAACACCTCCTCCCTCTCGGTCACCGCGGTCGCGGGCGCCCTGCGCGCCCCCGGGCGCTTCGTCGGCCTGCACTTCTTCAACCCGGCGCCGCTGCTGCCGCTCGTCGAGGTGGTCAGCGGCCACGCCACCGACGAATGGGCCGCCGAGAGCGCCCGGGAGACCGTCGCGGCCTGGGGCAAGACCCCGGTGCGCTGCGCCGACCTGCCCGGCTTCGTGGTCAACCGCGTCGCGCGGCCGTTCTACGCCGAGGGCCTGGCGATCCACGAGGAGCACGGCGTCGATCCCGCGGTGATCGACCTGGTCCTGCGGGAGTGCGGGGGCTTCCGGATGGGCCCCTTCGAACTGACCGACCTGATCGGCCAGGACGTCAACGAGGCGGTCACCCGCTCCGTCTGGGAGTCCTTCTTCCACAGCCCCAAGTTCCAGCCCTCCCTCGCCCAGCGGCGGCTCGTCGAGTCCGGCCGCCTGGGCCGCAAGACCGGCCAGGGCTGGTTCTCCTACGCGGAGGGCGCCGAGCGGCCCCTGCCCGCCGACGCCGCCCCGCGGCCCGCGCCGGAGTACGTGGTGGCCGAGGGCGGCCTCGGACCGGCGGGCGAGCTCCTCGCGATGATCGCGGAGGCCGGCGTCACCCTCCGGCGGGCGGAGGAGGACGAGGGCACCCGCCTGGTGCTGCCGAGCGGCGGCCAACTGGTCCTCGCCGACGGGCAGGCGGCCTGTGAATTCCGGGACGTGGTCTTCTTCGACCTCGCCCTCGACTACCGCACGGCCGGCCGCGTGGCCCTCTCCGCCGCGCCCGACGTCCCGGCCGAAACCCTGGCCCAGGCCGTCGGCCTCTTCCAGGCCCTCGGCAAGAAGGTCACCGTCCTCGGGGACGTGCCCGGCATGATCGTCGCCCGCACGGTCGCGATGCTCGGCGATCTGGCCCTGGACGCCGTGGCCCGCCGGGTCGCCACCGCCGAGGACGTGGACACCGCGATGCGACTCGGGGTCAACTACCCGCTGGGGCCCGTCGAATGGAACGAGAAGCTGGGCCGGGACTGGGCGTGGGAGCTGCTGGCCAACCTCCACGAGACGGTCCCGACCGGCCGTTACGCCCGCACCCTCGGCCTCCACCAGTGGGCGCACACCGCGCCCCCGACCGGACCGGGGGACGCCTCATGACCACGGTGAAGCGGGACACCTACACGCCCGAGACGCTGCTGACGGTCGCCGTGCGGATATTCAACGACCGCGGCTACGACGGCACTTCCATGGAGCACCTGTCCCGCGCGGCGGGCATCTCCAAGTCCTCCATCTACCACCATGTCGCGGGCAAGGAGGAGTTGCTGCGCCGGGCCGTCAGCCGGGCCCTGGACGCGCTCTTCGCGATCCTGGACGAGCCGGGGGCCGGCCAGGGCCGCGCGGTCGAGCGGGTCGAGTACGTCACCCGGCGCACCGTCGAGGTGCTGGTGGCCGAACTGCCCTATGTGACGCTGCTGCTGCGGGTGCGGGGCAACACCAAGACCGAGCGGTGGGCGCTGGAGCGCCGCCGCGAGTTCGACCAGCGGGTCGCCGATCTGCTGAAGGCCGCGGCGGCCGAGGGGGACCTGCGCGCGGACGTGGACACCCGGCTCGCGACCCGGCTCCTCTTCGGCATGATCAACTCCCTGGTCGAGTGGTACCGCCCGCAGTCGGGCGGCGGCCACGACGGGGACCAGGTGGCCGAGGCGGTCGTGCGCCTGGCCTTCGGCGGGCTGCGCACGAGCGCGTAGAACACAGGCGCGTGGAACCGGCTCCCGCGGGGCGTGGCTGTCCCGGCCGGGCTCAGGGGGCGGGCTGGTCCGGGTCCGGGCCGAGACCGGCGGCGGGGGACGGGCCCGTGGCGGGGTCCAGGTCCGTCTCCTCGAACACCAGCAGCGTCCGCGTGGACAGCACCTCCGGGATGGCCTGGAGACGGGTCAGGACCAGCTCGCGCAGGGTCCGGTTGTCCGGGGTGTGCACCAGCAGCAGCACATCGAAGTCCCCGCTGACCAGCGCGATGTGCGCCGCCCCCGGCAGCGCCTGCAACTGCTCGCGCACCGTGCGCCAGGAGTTCTGCACGATCTTCAGTGTGATGTAGGCGGAGGCCCCCTGGCCCGCCCGCTCGTGGTCCACCCGGGCGCTGAAGCCCCGGATCACGCCGTCGTCGATGAGCCGGTTGATCCGCGCGTAGGCGTTCGCGCGGGAGACGTGCACCCGTTCGGCGACGGAACGGATCGAGGCCCGGCCGTCCGCCTGGAGCATGCGCAGGATGTCGCGGTCGACGGCGTCCAGCGGCCTCGGCGGAGGCGACGGCTCCGCGTGGTCGCCGCCACCGGCCATTTGTTCAGTGGACATGTCCCCCCGCCTCCGTCATATGGACGACCTGTTTCCATCACAAGCTGTGGAGAACCGTTTGTCCACAGGCTGCCCGTGCCTGTAGCCAAAATGCGCCCACGACCGAACAATCGGTAGGTGAGGCACGCCACACCCGGCGGCGCCTCCTGTCCGCAATTCGTCGTCGCCCACGGCCTCGTTTCGTCGGCGCTCCCACGAGGAGGTGCTCGCGTTGAGAAAGAGCAGCATGACGGTCCAGGAGCTGCCCGGTGACGCTGCCGCATACCGGCCCACCCCGCCCCCGGCCTGGCAGCCCCGCACCGACCCCGCCCTCCTGCTCCCGGACGCCGAGCCGCTGCGCGTGCTCGGCACCGAGGCCGCCGCGTCGGCCGACCCCGCCCTGCTGCTCCGGCTCTACGCGGAGCTCGTCCGCGGCCGCCGGTACAACGTGCAGGCGACGGCGCTGACGAAGCAGGGCCGCCTCGCGGTCTACCCGTCGAGCACCGGCCAGGAGGCGTGCGAGGTCGCCGCCGCGATGGTGCTGGAGGAGCGGGACTGGCTCTTCCCGAGCTACCGCGACACCCTCGCCGCCGTCGCCCGGGGCCTCGACCCGGTCCAGGCCCTCACCCTGCTGCGCGGCGACTGGCACACCGGCTACGACCCGCGGGAGCACCGCGTCGCGCCCCTGTGCACCCCGCTCGCCACCCAGCTCCCGCACGCGGTGGGCCTCGCCCACGCCGCCCGCCTCAAGGGGGACGACGTGGTCGCCCTCGCCATGGTCGGCGACGGCGGCACCAGCGAGGGCGACTTCCACGAGGCGCTGAACTTCGCCGCCGTGTGGCAGGCCCCGGTCGTCTTCCTCGTCCAGAACAACGGCTTCGCCATCTCCGTGCCCCTGGCCAAGCAGACCGCCGCGCCCTCCCTCGCCCACAAGGCCGTCGGCTACGGCATGCCCGGCCGCCTGGTCGACGGGAACGACGCGGCCGCCGTCCACCAGGTGCTCGGCGAGGCCGTGGAGCGCGCCCGGCGCGGCGGCGGCCCCACCCTGGTCGAGGCGGTCACCTACCGCATGGACGCCCACACCAACGCCGACGACGCCACCCGCTACCGCGTCGACAGCGAGGTCGAGACCTGGCGCGCCCACGACCCGATCACCCTGCTGGAGCGCGAGCTGACCGAGCGCGGTCTGCTCGACGACGAGACCCGCCGGTCGGCGGCCGAGGCGGCCGAGACCATGGCCGCGCGCCTGCGCGAGCGGATGAACGCCGACCCGGTCCTCGACCCGATGGACCTGTTCGGCCATGTCTACGCGGAGCGGACGAGCCAGCTGCGCGAGCAGGCGGAGCAGTTGCGCGCCGAGCTGGACGCCGCGGCGGACGCCGAAGGAGAAGCACGATGACCACGGCCGCGGCGAAGCCGGCCACCATGGCCCAGGCCCTCCAGCGCGCGATGCGCGACGCGATGGCCGAGGACCCGACCGTGCACGTCATGGGTGAGGACGTCGGCACCCTCGGCGGCGTGTTCCGGGTGACGGACGGGCTCGCCAAGGAGTTCGGCGAGGACCGCTGCACGGACACCCCGCTCGCCGAGGCGGGCATCCTGGGCACCGCCGTGGGCATGGCGATGTACGGGCTCCGGCCGGTCGTCGAGATGCAGTTCGACGCCTTCGCCTACCCCGCGTTCGAGCAGCTGATCAGCCATGTCGCCCGCTGGCGCAACCGCACCCGCGGGGCGATGCCGCTGTCGATCACCGTGCGGGTGCCCTACGGCGGCGGGATCGGCGGCGTCGAGCACCACAGCGACTCCTCCGAGGCGTACTACATGGCCACCCCGGGGCTCCATGTGGTGACCCCCGCCACGGTGGAGGACGCCTACGGCATGCTGCGCGAGGCGATCGCCTCCGACGACCCCGTGGTCTTCCTGGAGCCCAAGCGGCTGTACTGGTCCAAGTCCTCGTGGTCGCCCGAGGCGCCCGCCGCCGTGGAGCCGATCGGCCGCGCGGTCGTCCGGCGCCCCGGCAGCAGCGCCACCCTCCTCACCTACGGCCCCTCGGTGCCGGTGTGCATGGAGGCCGCGGAGGCCGCCCGGGCGGAGGGCTGGGACCTGGAGGTCGTCGACCTGCGCTCCCTGGTCCCGTTCGACGACGAGACCGTGTGCGCGTCCGTGCGGCGGACCGGCCGGGCCGTCGTCGTCCACGAGTCCACCGGCTTCGGCGGCCCCGGCGGGGAGATCGCCGCCCGGGTGACCGAGCGCTGCTTCCACCATCTGGAGGCGCCCGTGCTGCGGGTCGCCGGCTTCGACATCCCGTATCCGCCGCCCATGCTGGAGAAGCACCACCTGCCCGGCGTGGACAGGGTGCTGGACGCGGTGGCGCGGCTGCAGTGGGAGGCGGAGAACTGATGGCGCAGGTCCTGGAGTTCAAGCTGCCCGACCTGGGCGAGGGGCTGACCGAGGCCGAGATCGTGCGGTGGCTGGTGGCCGTCGGCGATGTCGTGGCCATCGACCAGCCCGTGGTCGAGGTCGAGACGGCCAAGGCGATGGTGGAGGTCCCCTGCCCGTACGGCGGTGTGGTGACCGCCCGGTTCGGCGAGGAGGGCACCGAACTGCCCGTGGGCGCACCGCTGCTGACGGTCGCGGTCGGCGCGCAGGACGAGGCGGGCGCCCCGGCCGGTGCTGCCGAGGGCGGTGCGCCCGCGACCGCTGCGTCCGGTGCCTCCGGGGCCGAGGGCGAGACCTCGGGGAACGTCCTGGTCGGCTACGGCACGGGCGCCCCGGCCGCGCGCCGGCGGCGGCTGCGGCCCACCGCGTTCGGCGCGGCGGGTCCGTCCGGTGGTGCTTCCGGCACCTCCGGGGCGAGGGCGGACGCGCTGTCGGGTGCCTCGGCGGACGGCCGGGGCGCGGTCGCCGCCGCACCGCGGGTGGCCGCGCCCGTCGCGGCTGCCGCCACGGGCGCGGGGACCGGGAGCGGTCCGGTCGCCGTGATCTCCCCGCTGGTGCGCAAGCTGGCCCGGGACAACGACCTGGATCTGCGGCAGCTCACCGGCTCCGGTCCGGACGGGCTGATCCTGCGGGCCGATGTCGAGCGCGCCCTGCGGTCGGCCGGGGAGCAGGCGACCGCGGTCGCCGCACCGGGGCCCGCCGCCTCCGCCGCGCCGGTGTCCACCGCCGCCGAGGCGGTGCGGGTGCCGCTGCGCGGAGTGCGCGGCGCCGTCGCGGAGAAGCTGTCGCGCAGCCGCCGCGAGATCCCCGACGCCACCTGCTGGGTGGACGCGGACGCCACGGAACTGCTCGCCGCCCGCGCCGCGATGAACGCGGCGGGCGGACCGAAGGTCTCCCTGATCGCGCTTCTCGCCCGGATCTGCGTGGCCGCCCTCGCGCGCCACCCCGAGCTGAACGCCACCGTCGACACGGAGGCCCGCGAGATCGTGCGGCTGCCCGAGGTGCACGTCGGCTTCGCCGCACAGACCGAACGCGGCCTGGTCGTACCGGTGGTGAAGCACGCGCACACCCGGTCCGCCGAGTCGCTGACGGCCGAGTTCGCCCGGCTGACGGAGGCCGCCCGGCAGGGCACGCTGACGCCGGCGGATCTCACGGGAGGCACGTTCACCCTGAACAACTACGGGGTGTTCGGTGTCGACGGTTCCACGCCGATCATCAACCACCCGGAGGCGGCGATGCTCGGCGTCGGGCGGATCGTGCCCAAGCCGTGGGTCCACCAAGGCGAACTGGCGGTGCGGCAGGTGGTCCAGCTCTCGTTCACCTTCGACCACCGGGTCTGCGACGGCGGCACCGCCGGGGGCTTCCTCCGGTACGTGGCCGACTGCGTGGAGCAGCCGGCGGTGCTGCTGCGCACGCTGTAGGCGGCGGGCGGGTGCCGGGCGCGCGGCGGCACCTGCCCCGCGTACCCGGCCCCGGACCTCGCCCGCACCGGGCCGGGTGCGCACCCGGACTCGCGCAGCCCGACCCCGTCCCCGGGGCCGCGGAGCGGGGGACCATACTGCTGGGGTGACCACAGCAGGGGTGCCCGGGGGCACCGCGTACGACGCCGTCGTCCTGGCCGGCGGTGCGGCGCGCCGCCTGGGCGGAGCCGACAAGCCCGCGGTGCGCGTGGGCGGCCGGACACTGCTCGACCGGGTCCTCACGGCCTGCGAGGACGCCCGGTCCACGGTCGTCGTCGGCACCCGGCGCCCCACCGGGCGTCCCGTCGTCTGGGCCAGGGAGGAACCGCCCGGCGGCGGACCGCTCGCCGCGCTCGACGCGGGGGTGCGCCGCTGCGAGGCGGAGACCGTCCTGGTCCTCTCCGCGGACCTGCCGTTCCTCGAAGCCGCCACGGTCCGCCGCCTGCTCGGGGCCCTCGCGGCCGGCGCGGAGGCCGTACTGCTGACCGACGCCGAGGGCCGGGACCAGCCGCTCGTCGGCGCCTACCGCGCCGAGCCCCTGCGACGTGAGATCGCTCTCCTCGCCACCGAGCACGGCAGTCTGTCGGGGCTCCCGCTGCGACTGCTGACCCGGGAACTGGACCTCGCCCGGGTCGCCGCCGACCCCCTCGCCTCCTTCGACTGCGACACCTGGGAGGACATCTCCACGGCCCGGGCCCGCATCAGGGAGCATGGGCAGGTGCTGGATGAATGGATCACCGTCGTCAAGAACGAGCTCGGCATCCGACTGGACGTCGACACCCCCGGTCTTCTGGACCTCGCCCGCGACGCCGCGCACGGTGTCGCCCGCCCCGCCGCGCCCCTGACGACCTTCCTGGTCGGCTATGCGGCGGCCCAGGCGGGCGGCGGGCCCGAGGCGGTGGCGGAGGCGGCGCGCAAGGCGGCGGCCCTCGCCACGCGCTGGGCCGAGGAGGCCGAGGGCGCCGACGCCCCGAAGCCGCCCGGCGCCGGCCCGGACGAGGGCGGCAGCCGGGGCGGGGCCGCGTCGGGATGACGGACCTGACGGACCACGGACGAGAACCCGACCCGGCCGTCGCGGCCGACGCGGTCCTGGCCGACGACGCCGTGTCCGGGCACCCCGTCGCGCCGTGCGGCCCCGGCCCCGCGCGCGGGGAGGGCCCGGACCCGGACGGGCAGGCGGGCCGCGGCGGCACGGAGGCGTACCTCCACGGCGTCGACGAAGCCCTGTCCCTCCTCGGCCCGGCCCGGCCCCCGGCGGCCTCCGGGGCGGGCCGCGCCCCGGGCGCGGGCAACACCGGTGCCGCGCACGGCGGTTCCGCCCGGCCCGCCGCCGGGCACGCCGCCGCCGCGCACGCCGGTACCGCGCACGCGGGTGGCGTCCCCGGCGGTGCCGCGTACTCCGGGCCCGGCCGGGAAGCGCGTGGCGTCGGCCCGGAGCCGGGTGGCTCCCACTCCCGGTCCGCCGCCCCCGGGGCCGGTGACCCGGCCTCCTCGGACCCCGGCCGTCCGGACGCCCGCCACCCGGAACCCGGCCACCAAGACGCCCGCCCCCCGGACCCCGCCCGCCCCGCGGACCCCGCGCGTCACCAGGACCCGACCGGCGGTCACCCGGACCCCGCGCGTCACGCGGACCCGACCGGCGGTCACCCGGACCCCGCGCGTCACGCGGACCCCGCCCGCCACCAGGGCCCCACCCGCCCCCCGGGCGCCGGCGGCACAGGCGGCCCCGGCACCGGCGGCCCCGGCCCCACCCGCCGTCACCGCGCCACCCCCTGGCCCGAGGCCACCGCGCTCGCCGCCCGTCTCGGCCGCCGGGACACCCCCCGCTCGCACCGGCTCCCGCCGGCCGACGCCCTCGGGCACGTTCTCGCCGAGCCCCTGACCGCCCTGTGCGATCTCCCCTCCTTCGACACCTCGGCGATGGACGGCTGGGCCGTCGCGGGACCGGGCCCCTGGGCCGCCCGCCCGGCGGACTCGATCCTGGCCGGGCACGCGGAAGCCGAGACCCTGGAGGACGGCACCGCCGTGCGGATCGCCACGGGCGCCCGCGTCCCCCGGGGCGTCACCGCCGTGATCCGCAGCGAGCACGCCCGCCTCGACGAGGACAAGCGGCTGCTGCACGCCGAGCGGGCGGTGGTGCCCGGCCAGGACATCCGCCCGCGCGGCCAGGAGTGCCGAACGGGCGCCCGGCTGCTCGCCGCCGGGACCGTGGTCACCCCGGCCGTGATCGGCCTCGCGGCCGCCGCCGGCTACGACACCCTGGCCACCGTCGTCCCGCCCCGCGCCGAGATCCTGGTCCTGGGCGATGAACTCCTCGACGCCGGACTCCCCCACGACGGCCTGATCCGTGACGCCCTCGGCCCGATGATCGGCCCCTGGCTGCGCTCCCTCGGCGTCGACGTCCTCGCCACCCGCCGGATCGCGGACGACGAGGAGACCCTCTACCGGGCCGTCACGGAGTCCGGCGCGGACCTGGTGATCACCACCGGCGGGACCGCGTCCGGCCCCGTGGACCATGTCCACCCCGTGCTGCGCCGTGCCGGGGCGCGCCTCCTCGTGGACGGCGTGGCCGTCCGCCCGGGCCACCCGATGCTCCTCGCCCAACTCCCCTCCGAGCGCTTCCTCGTGGGGCTGCCGGGCAATCCGCTGGCTGCCGTGTCCGGGCTGCTTACCCTGGCCGAGCCCCTGCTGCGCGGCCTCTCCGGCCGCCCCACGGCCCGCCCCTACCGTGCCCCGGTACGCGAGGCGGCCCAGGGCCATCCGTACGACACCCGCCTCGTGCCGTTCGTGTACGACGGTGATCTGCTCGTTCCACTGCGCTTCAACGGTCCCGCCATGCTGCGCGGTATCGCGGCGGCTGACGGCCTCGCCGTCGTCCCGCCCGGGGGCGCCCGTTCGGGGGAGGAACTGGACGTGCTCGATCTGCCCTGGTCCGGCTGGGCGCCCGCGCCCCCCGGTGCGGCCCCGGTCCCCGGAGAAGGGTGTTTCACGTGAAACTTCCCGGCCAGGACGCCATCGCCCGGAATGCCGACGAGCACCTGGTCACCGGCCGGGTGAAGCTGCCCCGTCGTATCGTCGAGCGCCCTCTGCTCCAGGTCAGCAAGCGCCTGTTGATGGCGACAGCGGTGCTGGCCGTCACCGTGCTCCTGGTGTGGTCCGACCGTGAGGGCTACTACGACAACGCCGGTGGCGGAGTCGACTTCCTCGACTGCGTCTACTACACGACCGTCACCCTCTCGACCACGGGATACGGCGACATCGTCCCGCGCAGTGACACCGCCCGTCTGATCAACGTGCTGCTGATCACCCCGCTGCGCGTGCTCTTCCTGATCATCCTGGTCGGCACCACTCTCGAAGTGCTCACGGAGCGCACCCGGGAGGAGTGGCGGCTGAACCGCTGGAGGTCCAACTTGCGCGACCACACCGTCATCGTCGGCTTCGGTACCAAGGGCCGTTCGGCGATGCAGACGCTCTGCGCCACCGGGCTCCGGAAGGACCAGATCGTCGTCGTCGACCCCAGCAGCAAGGTGATCGACGCGGCCAACGCCGAGGGCTTCGTCGGCGTCGTGGGCGACGCCACCCGCAGCGATGTCCTCACCCGGGCCGAGCTCCAGAAGGCCCGGCAGGTGATCATCGCGCCCCAACGAGACGACACCGCGGTGCTGGTGACACTCACCGCCCGGCAGCTCAACCGGGGTGCGAAGATCGTCGCCGCGGTCCGGGAGGAGGAGAACGCGCCTCTGCTGCGCCAGTCCGGCGCCGACGCGGTGATCACCAGTTCCGGCGCCGCCGGCCGTCTCCTCGGTCTCTCCGTGCTCAGCCCCAGCGCCGGCACGGTGATGGAGGACCTGATCCAGCAGGGCAGCGGCCTCGACCTGATCGAACGCCCGGTCATAAAGTCCGAGGTGGGCCGCAGTGTGCGGGAGACCGACGACCTGGTGGTGAGCGTGCTGCGCGGCCACCGGCTCCTGGCGTACGACGATCCGCACGCGAGCCCCCTCCAGTTGACGGACCGTCTGATCACCATCGTCCGCGCGGAGAACGAACCCGCGCCGGGCGCCCGGGAGTAGCCTCGCCGCCATGCATGCGATCACGATTCCCGAACCGGGCGGTCCCGAGGCGCTGCTCTGGTCCGAGGCCCCCGACCCCGTCCCCGGCGAGGGCGAGGTCCTTGTGGAGGTCGCCGCCGCCGGCGTGAACCGGGCCGACCTCCTCCAGCGCCAGGGCTTCTACGATCCCCCGCCGGGCGCCTCCCCCTACCCGGGACTGGAGTGCTCGGGCCGGATCACCGCCCTGGGCCCCGGGGTGTCGGGCTGGGCGGTCGGCGACGAGGTGTGCGCCCTCCTCTCCGGCGGCGGCTACGCGGAGCGGGTCGCCGTCCCCGCCGGGCAGTTGCTCCCCGTCCCCGAGGGCGTGGACCTGGCCACCGCGGCCGCTCTGCCCGAGGTGACGGCGACGGTCTGGTCCAATGTGTTCATGGTCGCCCATCTGCGGCCGGGCGAGACCGTCCTCGTCCACGGCGGTGCGAGCGGTATCGGCACCATGGCGATCCAGCTGGCCAGGGCGGTCGGGGCCCGGGTCGCGGTCACCGCGGGCAGCCCCGGGAAGCTCGCCCGCTGCGCCGAGTTGGGCGCGGACATCCTCATCGACTACCGCGAGCAGGACTTCGTCAAGGAGATCCGCGAGGCCACCGGCGGTGCGGGCGCGGACGTCATCCTCGACATCATCGGCGCCAAGTACCTGGACCGGAATGTACGGGCGCTCGCCGTCAACGGGCGGCTCGCGGTCATCGGCCTCCAGGGCGGGGTCACGGGCGAACTCAACCTCGGCGCCCTGCTGGCGAAGCGGGCCGCCGTGACGGCCACTTCCCTGCGCGCCCGGCCGCCCGCCGAGAAGGCGGCCATCGTCGCGGCCGTCCGGGAGCACGTCTGGCCGCTGATCTCCTCCGGCCGGGTGCGTCCCGTCGTCGACCGCACCTTCCCGGTCGCGGGTGCCGCCGACGCCCACCGGGCCCTGGAGGCCGGCGACCACATCGGCAAGGTGCTGCTCCTGACCTGACCGGCCCTGGGAAACGCGAACGTCCCGGCACCCTCCAGCGAGGGGCCGGGACGTCGGACGTCGCGGTGCGGAACCAGGCCCCGGAATCAGGACCCGGACCTACAGAAGGACCTACAGATACGGGCCCGAGCGGACGGGGCCGTGCGGCGCGCCCTCCTCGTCGTGGCCCACACCGGGCGGCAGCGCACGGCGCATCTGCTCCAACTGCGCCCGGGCCGCCATCTGCTGGGCGAAGAGCGCCGTCTGGATGCCGTGGAACAGGCCCTCCAGCCAGCCCACCAACTGCGCCTGCGCGATCCGCAGTTCCGCCTCGGAGGGGATCGCCTCGTCCGTGAACGGCAGGGAGAGCCGCTCCAGCTCCTCCACCAGCTCCGGGGCGAGACCGTCCTCCAGCTCCTTGACCGAGCCGCGGTGGATCTCCTTGAGCCGCACCCGGCTCGCCTCGTCCAGAGGTGCCGCCCGCACTTCCTCCAGCAACTGCTTGATCATGCTGCCGATGCGCATGACCTTCGCCGGCTGTTCGACCATGTCCGTCACCGGGACCTCACGCGACTCGTCGTCACCGTCACCGCCGCCGAGCGCCATCCCGTCCTGCCCTACGACCAGAACGTGAGGGGATTCCTGCGACCGTTCATTCCTCGGCATCTCCATGCCGCCATTCTCTCGCACCGGGGCCTCACCACACGGTGTGCCCCCGTCGGAAGGTGATCCACCCTCCGACGGGGGCACGAATCCGCCGGTGCCGCGCTTTTCGGCGCCCGAGGGGCCGGTCAGGCCGCCTCGCGCCGGGCCAGCGCGCCCCGTGAGCGGGTGACCAGCGCGGCGAGCAGCGCGGCGCCCAGCGGGACGGCGACGAGCAGCGCGGCCAGCGTCGCCCACGGCACCACGATGGGCACGAAGGGCTCGCCCCCGTAGCTCCAGCCGCTGTCCAGGGCCTTCTGGTACCAGGCGGCGGCCTCGCGCTTCTCCGTGAGCCGCAGCCCGATCGCCGGGAGCACCCCCGCCGCCGAGCCCAGCACCACGCCCATCGCGGCGACCACCCCGCACTGGAAGCCGCTCAGGGTCCGGCGGACCCGGGGCGCGGCACCCACCGCGGCCAGCGTCTTCAGATCGGCCTCGGCGTCCGCCTGGGCCAGCCCGGTGGCGATGCCCGCGGCGCCGATGGTGACCAGGCCCGCGAAGACGGTCAGGGCCAGCAGAACGATGCTGCTGTCGCTGACATAGCCCTCCTCCACCGTGAGGCCGACCTCGGCGCCCGTCTTGTCCAGCTCGCCGTCGAGCTTCTGCCGCTGCTCGCTGCTCGGCATGGTGTCGGTGGAGAAGTACGCGCCGAAGGGTGCCGTGGCCAGGCCCGCGGACTTCGCCTGGGCGGGCGGGACGATCAGGCTGACGCCGTAGCTGTCGGTGTCGTCCGCCGCCCGGTGCGCGGCCAGCTTCTTGACCTCGCCCGGGGCCTCCTTGCCCGCCTCCTCGGCACGGTCGGCGGCCTCGATGTCGGTGATCAGCTTGATGGAGACCGTGCCGTCGGTGTCGACCGGGCGCTTGTCGAAGGCCACGGCGCGGCCCTCGGTCAGGGCCTTGGCGGCGGCGGGGTCGTCGATCTCCAGCACGTCGAGCAGCTTCTCGTCGCCGACCAGGACCCCGCCGTCGGTCATGATCCCGGGGCCCTCCTTCTCCTTGCAGCGCCAGTCCTCGGCGAGCTTGCGGCGCTCCTCCTTGGTGAAGCGCTCCGCGGGGTCCGCGTCGGGCTTGCCGGGGACCGGGACGTAGAGCGGGCACTGCTGCTTCAGCGGCACCAGGACCTCGTACCGGCCGCAGCCGTCGCCGGAGTCCCAGATCGCGCACGAGGGCTTGCCCACGGTGATCCGGTCCACGTCCGCGCGCACCTCGACGGGCAGGATGCGCTGCACCGTCTCGCGCACGCCCGGCACGTCCCGCCCGCCGGCCTCGGCGATCGACACGGAGACCGCGCCGTGCGGCAGGCTCGGCGTGTAGTCGGCCCGCGACTGGGCGTCGCTGCTCGCCGCGTACGTCGCCACGGCCACCGTGCCGGCCACGGCGGCGAGCACCGCGGCCACCGCGGGCGCCGTGCGTCCCCGGTTGCGGACCGCGTCGCGCAGGGCGAGGCGCGGCGAGAGCGGCAGGAAGCGGCCGGTGCGGCCGAAGAGGCCCACCAGCGCCGGGGTCAGTGCCACGATGCCCAGCTCGGCCAGGGCGCTGCCGCCCGCGACCACGGCGAACTGGTCGGTGACCATCGAGCCGTACAGGGCGATGGACGCGCCCAGCACCAGGGCGGCCAGACCCACCGCGGGCAGGACGCGGCTGCTGCGGCGTACGCCCCGGCGGCCGGTCAGGGAGGCCAGTACCGACTGCCGGGAGGAGGTGATCGCCGGGACGATCGCGGCCAGCAGACCGGTCACCACGGCGAGCAGCGCGATGCCCAGCAGCTCCAGCGGACGCACGTCGAAGTGGCCGAAGCGCTTGCCGAGGGCGTCCTCCAGCAGCGGCCGGAGGGCGTAGGTGAGGCCGAGGCCGAGCAGGGTGCCGACGACGGCCGCGGCGACGCCGATGACCAGTCCGCCGGCGAGGACGATGGCGCGGATGTGGCGGCGGTCGCCGCCGTTGGCGCCCACGAGCCCGAGCTGCCGGCGGGAGCGGCGCGCGCCCACGGCGAAGGCGGGACCGGCGAGGAGGCAGATCTCCAGCATCGCGAGGCCGACGACCGTGCCGGCCGCGGCGAGGGCCGCAGCCTTGGCCGCGGTGCTCTCCTCGAAGCCGCCCCAGCCCTCCTGCTGGAACAGCGGCACATCCGCCCGGGCGGGCGGGTCGAGGGCCACCGCGCGGGACTCGACCATCACGCCCTTGGCGTTGACGCCCTGCACGGCGTCCCATGAGTAGCCGCCGGGCACGGTGACGAGCAGGGTGGTGCTCTCGCCGGGGCTCTGCAGCCCGTCCTTCTCCAGCGCCTCGCCGAGGGGCTTGACCAGCGCCCCGGGGAGGGCGTTGACCTGATCGGCCTCCAGGTCGTCGGGGAGTTCGTACGCGCCGACGATCGTGTAGACGCGGTCCAGTCCGCGCGCGGTCAGCTCCGAGCCGACCCTCAGCCCGCTGGTCTCCAGGAAGTGGCTGGTCGCCGCGACCTCGCCGGAGGTCTTCGGCAGGCGTCCCTTGACGACCGGCATGATGCCGGCGGCCATCGGGTCGGCGGCCTTCAGCTCCCGCACCTCGGCCTGCATCAGACCGTGCGCGGTGCGCAGCCGGGCGGAGGCGACGGTGTCCGTCAGCGTCCGCGCCCCGTCCGGGAGCACCGTGGTGAGGTCGGTGGAGCCCTCCGGGTAGGGCTTGTCGTCGTAGTTCTCGGCGGTGGTGTAGTTCTCCGCGTCGGGCGACTGGAGGATCGCTGCACCGCCCACGCCGGGGTCGCTCAGCCGTCCGTCGGCCGTGCCGAGCTTCCGCGAGACGCTCTGCTCGGGGGAGAGTTCGGCGCTGCGCAGAGTCAGATCGGCGGCGCTCACACCCAGGATGGGCAGCGCGATCATCGCGAGGACCAGGAAGCTGCGGCCCTTCGAACGCCAGGCGTCGCGGCGGGCGATCCGGACCGCGGCGCGCCAGGAGTGGTACCAGGTCCTCACAGCTCGGCCGCCTGGCCCGACAGGAGCGAGTCGGCCTCGCTGCGGACGGTCTGGTCCACGACCGCGCCGTCGCGCAGGAACACGACCCGGTCCGCCCAGGCGGCGAACCGCGGTTCGTGGGTGACGAGGACGCCGGCGGCGCCCGCGTCGCACCGGGCCCGCAGCAGGGCGAGCACGGACTCACCGGTCTCGGAGTCCAGGGCGCCGGTCGGTTCGTCGGCGAGGACGAGCCGGCGGTCGCCGACGAGCGCCCGGGCGATGGCGACGCGCTGCTGCTGGCCGCCGGACATCTCGTCGGGGAACCGCTCGGCGAGGTGGCCGAGGTCCATCTCCGTGAGGGCGGCCAGCGCCTCGGCGCGCGCCTTGCGCGCGGAGACGCCGTCCAGTTCGCGGGGCAGGGCGACGTTCTCGGCGGCGGTCAGCGCGGGGATCAGGTTGTAGTCCTGGAAGACATAGCCGATGCTGCGGCGGCGCAGGGCGGCGAGGGTCTTGCGGTCGGCCGTGGTGATGTCGGTGCCCTCGACGATCACCCGTCCCGAGGTGGGCATGTCGAGACCGCCCGCCATGGTGAGCAGCGTCGACTTGCCGGAGCCCGACGGGCCCATGACGGCGACGAGTTCGCCCGGGTAGACGTCGAGGTCGATCCCGCGCAGGGCGTGCACCTCGGTGGCGCCGCTGCCGTGCACACGGGCCAGTTGCTGGAGTTGCAGCACGGGCTGCTGTGACTTCTGGGACTGCTGTGGCTGTGGTGACGGGTGTTGCGACATGGGTGGGTTCCCCCCTTGGGCGGTGCACGCACACGAGCGGGTGCGCGCGAGTTCTGGGTGTGGCGGACCGGTCCCCCGGGCCGTCGACGGGACGACGGGCGGTGGCGGGAACCGGAGCGCGGGGGCGCCTGCGGCGCCGGGAGCGACACCCCGTGCGGGGTGGTGTCGCGCGGAAGTCGGGTCCGGTCGCTAGCCGGGGCGGCGCACGGGGTGGCCCCCGACGGCCGGGGCGGCGGGCTCACCGGCGGGCGACGCCCCGGGGTGCTCCGCCGCGGCCCGCTCGTCCCGCGCCGTGGCGGCGGAGAGCCGGATGAGCCGCATCTCGCAGTGGTCGAGCCAGCGGGCCTCCGCCTCGGTCTGGAAGATGAGCTGCTCCAGCACGAGCAGCCAGGCCACGTCGTCCCGCTCGGCGCTGCCGCCGCTCTCGATCGCGGCCAGGGCCTGGGCCTTGAGGCGGGTGCAGTCCTGCATCGCCTTCACCGTGTGGCGGCGCTGGGACTGGATGACGGCGCGGATGTCGACGCCCGGGGTGCCGACGGCCATCGCCAGCTTGATGGCGAGTTCGTCCCGGGGCGGGTTGGTGCGGTCGACGGGGGTCGCGAACCAGTCGCGCAGCTCCGCCCGGCCGCGGTCGGTGATGACGTACAGCGCGTGCCCCGCCTCGTCCGCACCGTCCTGGGCGACCATGCCGTCCCGTTCGAGGCGGTTCAGGGTCGTGTAGACCTGGCCGACGTTGAGCGGCCAGGTCGCACCGGTGCGGGACTCGAAGTCGGAGCGGAGCTGGGAGCCGTAGCGCGCACCGGTTTCGAGGAGGGCGAGGAGCCCGTGACGGATGGACATACTCAGTATGTATACCGGGTATGCCGAGGCGCTCCAACCGCCTCCGGACGGATGTGCCGGGTCCCTCCTGAGGAGGACGTGCCGCTCAGCGGCGACGGAGCCGGATACCGAGGAAGCCCACCCCGAGCCCCATCAGGGCCAGCCCGACGCCGAGGGAGGCCGGGGAGATCTGCCGGGCGACGGGCGCGGGCAGGGCGGGTGATCCCTGGTCATGGGCCGCCGCGTCGGCGGAGGGCCGGTCCCCCGTGAACGGCTCGCTCTCGGCCGAGGGGGTGCCGTCGTCCTCACGTGTCCCGTCCCCCTCGGGGGTGACGCCGTCGCCGGACCCGACCTCGGCGTCGTCCGGTGTACGGGGGGCGGCGGGCGGCTCGGCGGCGGGCCGGGAGGCGGTGGGGGGCGGGGGCGCCGACGGGGTGGCGGAGTCCTCGGCGTCCTGGGTGGCGCTGCCGGACGACGCGGGGGGCCGCCAGCCGGGCCGGGGGCGGCCCTCACCGGCCTGCCGCCCGGCCAGGGAGGGCGTCGGGGAGGGACTGGTCAGTGCCCAGGGCAGTACCTCGGGGCGTCCGGCGTCCGGCCGCTGCTCGCGCGGTGCGTCGGGGCGGGCGGCGGGCGGCCGGTGGCCGGGGGCCTGCGGGGCGCCGGGGCGGGCGGTGGTCCCGGCGCCGGGAGGCACGGGCCGGTCGTCGTGCCGGACGTCCGCAGCGCCGGGGGACCGGCCGGGCCCGGGGTCGGCGGGGCCCGGTGAGCGGTCGGCGTGCGCCACGCGGGTGCCCCGGTCGCCGGGCGCGCCCTGCGGAACGGGGGCGGTGGTGGGCGCGGCCTGCGCGCCGCGTGCGAGGGGGCCGGCGTGCGCGGTCGGCGCGAGGGGCGCGGCCAGCGCCAGGAGGAGCGAAGCCGCGGTGAGCGCGCACCGCGCATGGAGCTCTGGAGTCACCGCGGGACCCCTCCCGTGCCGAGACGCCGAGGAACGGACTCAGCGTCACACGGCGGGGGAGGTTCGGCATCCCGGCCGCAGCCGGGGCGCGCAGGGGGCGGACGGGGCCCGCGTGGCACGGCCGCGCGCCCGGGGGCCGGGCCTGCGATGCCGAGGCCGGGCCCGCCCGGGCCGGGTGGCGCGGCCCCGGGCGGGACGGAGCCCACGAGGCGAGCGGCGCGAGCCCACGAGGCCGGAAGCCGGGCGACGCGCCCCGGTCGCCGGGCGGCGGGAGCCCATGAAGCCGGAGCCCCCCGGGTCCCCCGGGCGGCCCGGCGCGCGGTGTCAGCCCGCGCGGCCCGTGGAGATGCTCAGCTCGAACTCCTGGTTGCCGGGCACCACGGCGGTCCCCTGCGTCGGGAACTGCTTCATCACGGTGTCCTGCGCGTACGCGGGCTCGTTCACCTCGGTGACCTTCCACGTCCAGCCGGCCGCGCGCAGGCACTCCTTCACCGAGAGGACGTCCTTGTAGCGCAGGTCGGGCGCCTGGACCTTGGCCGGGTCGACGCCGTCCTCGGTCGCCTCGCTGCACTTGTCGTCGTCGATGGTCCGGTTGCGCTCGGGCGGACGGAAGCCGGTGCCCGGGTCCTGGGACTCGCCCGAGGTCGAACCGCCGCTGCCGCCGCTGCCCGCCTCCTCGCCCTTGTCCCCGCCGTTCAGCGCGATGGCGGTGATCAGACCGCCCACGGCCAGCAGGGCCACCACGATCGCGCCCACGACGACCGGCATGTTCCGCTTGCCGCCGCCGGAGCCGCCGGCCGGGGCGCTCTGCGGGGCGATCGTGTACGGGGACGGCGCCGGCGCCATCTGCCCCGGGGTCTGGTAGCCGGGGGCGGGCGTCGGATAGCCGTAGTGCGGGGTGGGCGCCGGGGTGGCGGGGCCCGGGCCGTACGGCGTGTGCGGGTGGGGCTGGTACGGCGTCTGCACGCTCTGCGGCGCGGGGGCGGACTGGTCCAGCGGCGGGAAGACGGCCGAGCCGACGCCCGAACCGCTGTTCGCCGGGGCCGCCCCGCCGATGATCGCGGGAGCGCCCGTCTGGCCCGCGCCGGCGACCCGGGCGCACTCGTCGCGCATCGCGGCGGCGCTCGGGAACCGCTCGTTCGGGTTCTTCTTCAGCGCGCGGGCGACGAGGGCGTCCAGGGCCGGCGGGATGGAGCGGTTGATGGAGGACGGCGCGACGGGCTCCTCCTGCACATGCGCGTACGCGATGGCGAGGGGGGAGTCGGCGTCGAAGGGGAGCCGGCCGGTCAGCAGCTGGAAGAGCATGATGCCGACCGAGTAGAGGTCGGAACGGGCGTCCACGCCGCGGCCGAGGGCCTGCTCGGGGGAGAGGTACTGGGGGGTGCCGACGACCATGCCGGTCTGCGTCATGGAAGTGACGCCCGACTGCATGGCGCGGGCGATGCCGAAGTCCATGACCTTGACCACGCCGCGCTTGGTCATCATCACGTTGCCCGGCTTGATGTCGCGGTGGACCAGGCCCATCTCGTGGCTGGTCTCCAGCGCGGCCAGCACGTCCGCGGTGACCTTGAGGGCCTTGTCCGCGGGCATCGCGCCGTAATGCCGGATGTCCTCGGCGAGCACCGAGCCGAGGGGGCGGCCCTCCACGTACTCCATGACGATGTACGGCATCAGGGCGCCGTCGAGCTCGTCCTCGCCGGTGTCGAAGACGGAGACGATGTTGGTGTGCGACAGCTTGGCGACGGCCTGGGCCTCGCGGCGGAACCGCTCGCGGAAGGACTGCTCCCGCCCGAGCTCCGTGTGCAGGGTCTTGATGGCCACCTGGCGGTCCAGGGCGCTGTCGTACGCCAGGTAGACGGAGGCCATGCCGCCCTCGCCGAGCAGGTCGCGAAGCTGGTACCGGCCGCCCGCCACGGAACCGCCCGCGTAGCGGCCCTGTGCGCCGTCCTGGCTCATCTGTGCTTCCCCCTGTGCGCGCGGACCGACCGCGGCCGCTCTCGGATTTACGGGCCAAGTCTGCCCGAGGGCACCGACACGTCAAGCCGGGTGCCCGTTCCGTGACCGTACGCACAACAAGAGTCCCGGAAGCGTTACACGAACAGCATGGAATTTGCGTGAGGCGTGGGACCGGGGGTTTGATGGCCGGTCTCCTTCGAGACCGGCATGCCCCGTGAAGGCTGTAGCGTGACGTGCACAGCACCGGAGGACATGGTTCACCCCGCAACGCTCAGCGACGTGCGCGGACAGATACGACGGCGAGGACTGATGGCACCCGAACCCGAAGCAGGCGGCGGCGTGCCGGAGTCGTCCGACGCCTGGGGCATCGGCGGTCTGGTCGGCGACGGCCGCTACCGGATGACGCACCGTCTCGGACGCGGCGGCATGGCCGAGGTGTTCGCGGCCGAGGACGTGCGGCTCGGCCGGACCGTCGCCGTCAAGCTGCTGCGCGCGGACCTCGCCGAGGACCCGGTCTCCAAGGCCCGCTTCACGCGCGAGGCGCAGTCGGTCGCCGGCCTCAACCACCATGCGGTGGTGGCGGTCTACGACTCCGGCGAGGACGTCGTCGGCAGCCAGACCGTGCCCTACATCGTGATGGAGCTGGTCGAGGGGCGCACCATCCGCGACCTCCTCGTCAACGCCGAAGCCCCGCCGCCCGAGCAGGCGTTGCTCATCGTCTCCGGTGTCCTGGAGGCGCTCGCCTACTCGCACCAGCACGGCATCGTGCACCGGGACATCAAGCCCGCGAACGTCATCATCACCAACTCCGGTGCGGTGAAGGTGATGGACTTCGGCATCGCCCGCGCGCTGCACGGCGCGCAGTCGACGATGACGCAGACCGGCATGGTCATGGGCACCCCGCAGTACCTCTCCCCCGAGCAGGCGCTGGGCAAGGCCGTCGACCACCGTTCCGATCTGTACGCGACGGGCTGCCTCCTCTACGAACTCCTCGCCCTGCGGCCCCCGTTCACGGGCGAGACGCCGCTGTCGGTGGTGTACCAGCACGTCCAGGACATCCCCGTGCCGCCCTCCGAGGTGCACTCCGGTGTGCCGCCGGAGCTGGACGGACTGGTGATGCGCTCCCTGGCGAAGGACCCGGACGACCGGTTCCAGAGCGCCGAGGAGATGCGCGGGCTGGTCCAGTACGCGCTCCAGATGCTCCAGCAGCAGGGCGGCCACGGCGGCGCCTGGAACACCGGCCCGGTGGACGTCTACGACGGCCCGGCGGCGACGCGGAACATGACCGGGGCCACCGCGGTGCACCCGGTGCACGGCGAGACCTCGCAGGGCCCGATCCTGCCCCCGTCCAACCCGGACGACGGCGGCTACGACGGCTCCCCGCGCGGCGGCCGGGGCAAGGTCTGGCTGATGGCCGCGCTCGCGGTGATCGCGGTCGTGGCGGGCATCGCCTTCGCGCTCAACGCGACCAAGGGCGACGACACCAGCCCGCAGGACGGCAAGACGACCTCCGAGTCGCCCGCGGCGCCCGAGGAGTCGCCGTCCCCGACGGAGGAGGAGCCGGAGCCGAGCGAGGAGCCGGACACCTCCTCGGGCGGCAACCAGCAGCCGTCGTGGACGCCGTCCCAGGTGCCGTCCTTCACACCGAGCACGCCTCCGACGCCGAGCGAGGAGCCGACACCGTCCGACCCGGTGGAGCCCTCGGACGACCCGACCGCCTCGGAGCCGCCGGAGCCCTCCGACCCGCCCACCGAGACGGGCGGGGTGACCGGCGACGTCTCGGGCGGCGCCGCCAACGCCGGGACGAGCGCGGGCGCGGGCGGCGGTGACGGCGGTACGACCGCCGGCGACACCGAGTGACCGGCCGGGCCACGGCCGGCTGACCGCGCTCAGTCGGTGAACGCGTCGCGGACCGCCGCGTACTCACGCGTCCACCAGACCACCAGGGCCGACACCGCGGGGAACTGCGGGTCGGCCCTTCGGTCGTGGAGCTCGTAGCGCCACCGCAGTATCCAGAAGTCGTTGAGGCGTTCCCACCACACCCGGTGCACGGCCGCCGCCAGCTCCGCCGCGTCCGCGCCCGCCGCCCGCCGGTAGGCCCGGGCGTAGGCGCGCACCTTCGGCAGGTCCAGACGCCCGGCCGGCTGGACGAAGAAGATCGCCGCCGCCCGGACCGCCTCCTCGGCCCGCGGCTGCACGCCGAGCCGGTCCCAGTCCACGATCGCGGCCGGTTCGGTGCCCCGGTAGAGGAGGTTCAGGGGGTGGAAGTCCCCGTGCACCCAGCAGCCCGCCCGGCCCGGCGGCGGCCGCCGGGCGGCGTGCCGCTCCAGCAGGGCGCGCCGTTGCAGCAGCCGGTGCTCGGCGAGGGTGTCGAAGGAGTCGCGGGGGCGGCTGCCGCGGGCGAGGCGCAGCAGGTCCTCGATGAGGGCGAAGGTGTCCTCGGGGTCGGCGCTGGTGTGGGTGCCGGGGCTGTCGGCCGCCGGGTCCATCACCTCGGCGAGGCGGGTGTGCACCGCGCCGAGCAGGGCGCCGAGGCGGCGGGACTGCGCGGTGGTGAGCTGGGCGCCGTCGCGGTGCCGGCCGTCGATCCAGGGGTGCAGGGCGTAGCAGTCGCCGCCGACGACCGCGACGGTGGAACCGGTCCGGTCCGCGACCGGCGGGGCGACGGGGACGCCGACCTCCTGGAGCCGGCGGGTCGCCCGGTGCTGGCGGGTGATGGCCGGCCGGTCGCCGTCGAGGTGGTGCTTGAGGAACCAGGTGCCGCGGGTGGTGGCGAGGCGGTAGCCGCGGTTGAGCAGTCCCAGGGTCACGGTGCGCACCGAGAGCGGTTCGCCGATGTGCGGATAGCGGCGCAGCAGCCGGTCGACGGGCGGAGTGGCGGCCGTGGCGACGGCGGCGGGAGGGGGCGCGGGCACGTCGTCGGGCGGGGCGCAGGGCGCGGGCAGAGCAGGGGCAACAGATGAGCGCGGCACCTGTCATATGTTAGATCACTCGGAGTGGTGGTCCGGCTGCTCTGCGGAGCACTCCATCGTGTGGACGGTCACCACCTGCGGTTCGACGCGCAGGTAGACGGGGGCGAACTCCTGTCCGTCGACGCGGTACGGCCCGGCGCCGAACCGCGCCAGCTCCTCCCCGGTCGGTTCCGCGATCCGCGCCGTGCCGGTGAGCTGGACCGACCACAGGCCGGTCCGTCCCCCGCGGTCCGCGTCCGCCCCGTCCGCCGCTTCCAGGTTGTCCGCGCCGTAGGTGACCACGCTGCCGTGACAGGCGCGGTGGTACCCGGCGCCGCCGTGCATCCGGAGCAGCACCGCGCCGCCGGCCACGATGTGCCGGGCGGGTGCCAGGAAGGGCATCGCCCGCAGGGTGGTGGCCAGCCGTCCGTACCGGACACGGGTGAGCAGCTCGACGGCACGGCGTTCCTCGGTGGACATGGCTCCACTCTCCGTGACCGGCCCGCCGCCCGGAAGGGGCGCCGGACCCGTTCCCGGAGGGGGCGAAAGTCCCGTCGCGGCCGCTCCCGGTCACCCTCCGTGGTCAGGCGTCGGTGCGGTGGCCGCGCTCGGCGTCCAGCCGGGCCACATAGGCGGCGGCCTGGGAGCGCCGCTCCATGCCCAGCTTGGCGAGCAGGCTGGAGACATAGTTCTTGATCGTCTTCTCGGCGAGATGGAGCCGTTCGCCGATCGCGCGGTTGGTCAGCCCCTCTCCGATCAGGTCCAGGATGCGCCGCTCCTGCTCGGTGAGGCCGGCGAGCCGCTCCTCGCCGCGCGGCTTCGCGCCGTCGCGCAGGCGCTCCAGGACCCGGGCGGTGGCCACCGGGTCGAGCAGGGACCTGCCGGCGGCCACGTTCCGCACCGCGTTCAGCAGCTCCTGGCCGCGGATCGCCTTGAGGGCATAGCCGGAGGCGCCGGCCATGATCGCGTCGAAAAGGGCTTCGTCGTCAGCGAACGAGGTGAGCATCAGGCACTTCACGGACTCGTCCCGGGAACGGATTTCGCGGCACACCTCGACGCCGCTGCCGTCGGGCAGGCGGACATCCAGAATCGCCACATCAGGTGCCGTTGCCGGGATTCTGACCAGGGCTTCTTCCGCGGTTCCCGCCTCGCCGACCACCTCGATGCCGGGCTCCGAGGAGAGCAGTTCATGGACGCCGCGCCGTACGACCTCGTGATCGTCCAGCAGAAATACCGTGATTTTTCCTTCTTCGCGCACGCGGGAAGTCAAACACATCGACTCTTCCCGTGCCCGGGGTGCGCGGGATACCGTGCCCCCTGTTCCGGCCGTCCGCAGGGCCCTGACCAGTGGTTGTTTCCCCTTTTCCTCGATTTACTTGGAAATCCAAGCAAAAACGCAGGTCAAATGGGGTTTCGCAGTAATGCTCCCCACTGGGTAACGTGCCTATGACAGGGCGTTCGCCGGGGCACCTGTCACGCCTGGTTTCCGGCCGGCCGCGCACACCCCCGTGCGGCGGGCCCGGGCACCGGGCGAGCCGCACTGGCTCACCGGCGGACCCCGGGGGCCGGACCGACGGAGGAGCACGCAACGTGACCGTGGAGAGCACTGCCGCGCGCAAACCGCGACGCAGCACCAAGCGCGTGAGCGCCGCGAAGAAGCCGCAGAGTGCCGAGCCCCAGCTCGTGCAGCTGCTGACGCCCGAGGGCGTACGCGTCGAGCACCCGGACTACGGCATCGACCTGAGCGCGGAGGAACTGCGCGGCCTGTACCGCGACATGGTCCTCACCCGCCGCTTCGACGGCGAGGCCACGGCCCTCCAGCGCCAGGGCGAACTGGGCCTGTGGGCCTCCCTGCTCGGCCAGGAGGCCGCCCAGATCGGCTCCGGCCGCGCGCTGCGTGACGACGACTACGTCTTCCCCACCTACCGCGAGCACGGCGTCGCCTGGTGCCGCGGGGTGAACCCCACCAATCTGCTCGGCATGTTCCGCGGTGTGAACCACGGCGGCTGGGACCCGAGCAGCAACAACTTCCACCTCTACACGATCGTCATCGGCTCGCAGACCCTGCACGCCACCGGCTACGCGATGGGCGTGGCCAAGGACGGCGCGGACTCGGCCGTGATCGCGTACTTCGGCGACGGCGCGTCCAGCCAGGGCGACGTGGCGGAGTCCTTCACCTTCTCCGCGGTCTACAACGCGCCCGTGGTCTTCTTCTGCCAGAACAACCAGTGGGCGATCTCCGAGCCGACCGAGAAGCAGACCCGGGTGCCGCTCTACCAGCGCGCCCAGGGCTTCGGCTTCCCCGGCGTCCGCGTCGACGGCAACGACGTCCTCGCCTGCCTGGCCGTGACCCGGTCCGCGCTGGAGCGGGCGCGCAACGGCGAGGGCCCGACCCTGATCGAGGCGTTCACCTACCGCATGGGCGCCCACACCACCTCCGACGACCCGACGAAGTACCGCCACGACGACGAGCGCCAGGCGTGGGAGGCCAAGGACCCGATCCTGCGCCTGCGCACGTACCTGGAGAACGACGTCCTCGGCAAGGACGAGGCCGCCGCCTTCTTCGCCGCCCTGGAGGAGGAGAGCGACGCGCTCGCCAAGCGGGTCCGTGAGGCCGTGCGGGCCATGCCCGACCCGGACGACCTGTCGATGTTCGACCACGTCTACGCCGACGGTCATGCGCTGGTCGACGAGGAGCGCGCACAGTTCGCCGCGTACCAGGCGTCGTTCGCCGAGGAGGGCAAGTAAGCCATGGCAGTTCAGAAGCTTCCTCTCGCGAAGGCGCTCAACGAGTCGCTGCGCAAGGCCCTGGAGACCGACCCCAAGGTCCTGATCATGGGTGAGGACGTCGGCAAGCTCGGCGGCGTCTTCCGGATCACCGACGGGCTCCAGAAGGACTTCGGCGAGGACCGGGTGATCGACACCCCGCTCGCCGAGTCCGGCATCGTCGGCACCGCGATCGGCCTGGCCCTGCGCGGCTACCGGCCCGTCGTGGAGATCCAGTTCGACGGCTTCGTCTTCCCCGCGTACGACCAGATCGTCACCCAGCTCGCCAAGATGCACGCCCGCGCGCTCGGCAAGATCAAGCTGCCCGTCGTGGTCCGGATCCCCTACGGCGGCGGCATCGGCGCGGTCGAGCACCACTCGGAGTCCCCCGAGGCGCTCTTCGCGCATGTGGCGGGCCTCAAGGTGGTCTCCCCCTCGAACGCCTCGGACGCCTACTGGATGCTCCAGCAGGCCATCCAGAGCGACGACCCGGTGATCTTCTTCGAGCCCAAGCGGCGCTACTGGGACAAGGGCGAGGTCGACACCGAGGCCATCCCCGACCCGCTGCACTCCGCCCGGGTGGCCCGCGAGGGCACCGATCTGACCCTGGCCGCCTACGGGCCGATGGTGAAGGTCTGCCTGGAGGCCGCGGCGGCCGCCGCGGAGGAGGGCAAGTCGCTGGAGGTCGTCGACCTGCGCTCGATGTCCCCGATCGACTTCGACACCGTCCAGGCGTCGGTGGAGCGGACCGGCCGGCTGGTCGTCGTCCACGAGGCCCCGGTCTTCTACGGCTCGGGCGCGGAGATCGCCGCCCGGATCACCGAGCGGTGCTTCTACCACCTGGAGGCCCCGGTGCTGCGGGTGGGCGGCTACCACGCCCCGTACCCGCCGGCGCGGGTCGAGGAGGAGTACCTCCCCGGTCTCGACCGGGTGCTGGACGCCGTCGACCGCTCGCTCGCGTACTGAGGGGTGCCGAGAACATGACCGCAGACACTTCCCTGCGCTTCCGCGAGTTCAAGATGCCCGACGTGGGCGAAGGGCTCACCGAGGCCGAGATCCTCACCTGGTACGTCAAGCCCGGTGACAGCGTCACCGACGGCCAGGTGGTGTGCGAGGTCGAGACGGCCAAGGCCGCCGTCGAGCTCCCGATCCCGTACGACGGCGTGGTGCACGAGCTGCGCTTCAGCGAGGGCACCACCGTCGACGTCGGCACCTCGATCATCACCATCGACGTCGCGCCCGGCTCGGGCCCCGCCGAGCCCGAGGCCCCCGCCGCCGCCCCGGCCGCGGCGCCCGCCCCGGCGCCGGCGGCGGCCGAGGAGCCGGAGGACGACAAGCCCAAGGGCCGCCAGCCCGTGCTGGTGGGCTACGGCGTCGCCGAGTCCTCCACCAAGCGCCGGCCCCGCAAGCAGGCCGTCTCCGTGCCGGAGCAGGCGGCCGCGGCCGCGATCCAGGCGGAGATGAACGGGCACGGGGCCCCCGCCGCCCCGGCCCCGGCTTCCGCTCCTGCGGGTACGGCCGAGCGGGCGCGCCCACTGGCCAAGCCGCCGGTGCGCAAACTGGCCAAGGACCTGGGCATCGACCTGGCGACCGTGGTCCCGACCGGTCCGGACGGGATCATCACCCGTGAGGACGTGCACGCGGCCGCCGCTCCCACCGAGGCGCCCGCCGCCCCGGTCGCGGAGCCGCAGGCGGCCCCGGTGGCCGCCGCGCCCGCTCCGGCGGAGGCGGCCGGAGCCGGAGTCCGGGAGACGCGTGTTCCGATCAAGGGCGTGCGCAAGGCGACCGCCGCCGCGATGGTGGGCAGCGCCTTCACGGCGCCGCATGTCACCGAGTTCGTGACGGTCGACGTCACCCGCACGATGAAGCTCGTCGAGGAGCTCAAGTCCGACAAGGACATGGCCGGGCTGCGGGTCAACCCCCTGCTTCTGATCGCCAAGGCGCTCCTCGTGGCCATCAAGCGCAACCCGGGGGTCAACGCCGCCTGGGACGAGGCCGCTCAGGAGATCGTGCTCAAGCACTACGTCAACCTGGGCATCGCGGCGGCCACCCCGCGCGGTCTGATCGTGCCGAACATCAAGGACGCGCACGACAAGACCCTCCCGGAGCTGGCCTCCGCGCTGGGCGAACTGGTGGCGACGGCCCGTGAGGGCAGGACGACCCCGGCGGCCATGCAGGGCGGCACGGTGACCATCACCAACGTCGGCGTCTTCGGCGTCGACACGGGCACCCCCATCCTCAACCCCGGCGAGTCCGCGATCCTCGCGGTCGGCGCGATCAAGCTCCAGCCGTGGGTGCACAAGGGCAAGGTGAAGCCGCGTCAGGTGACCACGCTGGCGCTCTCCTTCGACCACCGCCTGGTCGACGGCGAGCTGGGCTCCAAGGTCCTCGCGGACATCGCGGCGGTCCTGGAACAGCCGAAGCGCCTGATCACCTGGGCGTGAGGCCCTGACGGGCCCAATGCCCCGTTTCACGTGAAACGCCCGGCCGGGGAGCACCCCGGCCGGGCGTTTCACGTGGGGCGTTTCAGTAGAGCGGCGGGGGCGGCGGGTCTTCAGGGCCTGACGCAGACGCGCTCGGACCCGTCGGCGGGTATCACACAGGCGGACAGGCCGTCCGGTCCGCCGCCGAGCATCGGTGTGGACAGGTAGCCCTCGGCGTCGAAGCGGTCCTCGACGGTCACGGACTGCGTGGGCTGCCCCGGCCCGCTGATCTCCAGGCGGTCCCCGATCCGAGCGAACCACATACGGGCCCAACTCGCCTCGCAGGCCGGGCTGTAGCGGATCTCCATCGCGGCCCCCTCGCCCTTGCCGGGCCGGCGCTCGGCCACCGTGCGGGTACCGACGCCGTTGAACGCGCAGGCGAGCGGCTGCGAGGCGAGGCCGGTGCAGTCGGTGCCCTTGCAGCCCGGACGGAGCTGCTTGGGCGCGGGCTCCGCCGGGCGCAGGACGAGGGCGGCGGTCACCAGCGTGCCGACCGCCAGGGCGCCCGCCATCGCCGTCGCCACCGGGCGCCGGCCCTTCAGGCGCGCCCGGCGGCGGCCGGTACGCGCGGGCGGGGCAGCCGCCGACGGTTCGCCGGACAGCCGGTCGTCGGGGATCCGGCCCGGCACAGCGGGGCCGGGCGGAGCCGGGGCGGGCGCCTCCGGCCGGGGCGCGCCCCGGACCTCCCCGGCAGGAGCGGGGCGCGGGGTGTCACCGGCGTCCTCCGCCAGCTCACGGAGGGCGATCAGCCGGCCGGGCGGCTCGCCCGCCAGCCCGCACAGCTCCTCCACCACGGCGTGCGGCGGCAGTTGGGCGCCGCTGAGATAGCGGTGCCAGGACGACCGGCTCGCCGTCGTCCGCTGCGCCAGCCCGCTGAGGCTCAACCCCGTCCGCCGGCGCAGCGCCGAGAGCTCCCGCACCAGCCGCTCGTGCGCCAGCCGCTCCTGCGTCGGAAGCTCCCGTGCCGGAGGCTTCTCCGTCATCGGCGCAGCACCTCCCAGGTGTGCGGGCCGACGATGCCGTCCGGCACCAGGCCCTCCGACTCCTGGAGGCGCTTCACCGCCTTCTCCGTGGCCTGCCCGTACGCGCCGTCGACCCCGCCGGGGGAGTACCCCCGGTGTTCGAGGAGGCACTGCACCTCCACCACGTGCCAGCTGGTGGAGATCTGCTGGAGCAGGGCGTCCATGGTGTCGCTCATACCGGCGTACAGCCGGTCGTCCTCCCGGCGCACATCGCAGGAGTACGTCCGCCCCGGTTCGAAGACGAACTCCGTGCTCCGGGCCGGACGGCTGCCGTCCGTGTCCGGCTGCGCGCGGTCCGGGAGCATGAGGAGGGCAGCCAGGGCCACCGCGACGAGCGCCGCCGCGGCCGCGAGCAGGCCGGCCCGCCGGCGCCGGACGGCCCTGGCCCCGGGCCCGGCCTCGGAGCCGGGGCCCGCCGCGTCCGCTGCGGCGGGCACTGGCTCCGACGCGGACGGCGCCTCGTTCGTGGTCGCGCCCCCTGGTGCCGGCTCGGGCACCGTGCCGGTCGCGGGCGTGCCTGCCGGGTCGGGCCCGGTCCCCGGCAGGACCGTGGCCCCGGGCGTGGGCTCCGGTTGCCGGGCCGGGGCCGCTTCCGGCGGCGGTGCCGCCGGGGCGGGGCCGAGCGCCGGGCTCCGGGCGCCGGTGGGCACCCCGTGTACCCCGTCGGTCCGGGCGCGCCCCGGTACCTGGCGGGCCGCTCGCGCCTCGTCCGCCGTCGCGCGCAGGGCCAGCAGCCGTTCGGGCGCTTCGCCGCCCAGCTCCGCCAGCTCCCGTACCGCGTCGACGGGCGGCAGGCCCCGCCCGTTGAGGTACCGGTCCCAGGACGATCTGCTCACGCTCGTACGGCCGGCCAGCGCGGACAGGCTGAGCCCGCTGATCTCCTTCAGCCGGCGCAACTCCCCCACGAAGTCCCGCTCGCCGCCGGTCAGTCCCTCCGGCAGCCCTCTCCACTCACCCATCGTCGAAACAGCCCCCATGTCCTTGCCCGCTCCCCCCGGAGCGGGCGCCCCGCCCATGGCAATGCGCAGGTAAAGCCGTCCGGTCAGCCTACCGACGCACCGCTCCCGATCCGGCACCAGGAGCCGCCCGTGACGCACCGTCCCGTCCCGGGCCGTCCCATGTTCCGGCACATCAACGCAGCTCAGGGCGTGGGACGTTCCGGCCTGCCCGGGGACCGGCGCGGCGCCGCCGCCTGCCGTGGCCTACTGGTCCGGCGCGATCACGCCGGCCGCCGCCGAGGGGCACCGGTCGGCGTCCGCGCACGACCGATTCACCGCATCACACGAAACGGGACAACGATGAAGGCACGCGCTCTCACGGGCACCCTCATGACCGCCGCCCTGCTCGGCACCGGTCTGGCCGGCGCCGCGACGGCACCGGCGTACGCGGCCAGTGCGCCGAGCTGCGTCAAGACGGCCAACTTCAACACCGCCAGCGAGTGGACCGTGCAGGTCCGCAACAACTGCAGCTCCACCAAGAAGATCAAGGTCATCATGCGGCTGGGCAAGGACAGCCCCTGTGTGAGCCTCAAGAAGGGCGAGTACTACTACTGGCGGAACACGGGCCTCGGCACCTGGAAGTCCACCAACTCCTGCTGACGTGACACCAGCCCCGCCCGGATCGCGGACGGGGCTTTCTCGTTGAAGTCTGTTGTATCTATGCTGTGTGCATGCCTGCCTCAGCCACCGCTCCCACCACTTCCGGCAAGCAGCCGGCCGCGGCCGAGCGCGTCTACGCGCACATCAAGCAGGCGGTGCTGGACCGTGAGTACGAGGGCGGGACCCTCCTCACCGAGGGCGAGCTGGCCGAGGCCGTGGGGGTCTCCCGGACGCCGGTCCGTGAGGCGCTGCTCAAGCTGGAAGTGGAAGGGCTGATCAAGCTCTATCCCAAGAAGGGCGCCCTCGTCCTCGCCGTCTCCGCGCAGGAGATCGCGGATGTCGTCGAGACCCGGCTGCTGGTCGAGGAGTTCGCCGTCCGCAAGGCCGTCCCCGCGCCCCCGCACCTCCTCGCGCGGCTGGAGGAACTCCTCGACGAGCAACGGGCGCACGCCGAGGCCGGCGACCTCGCCGCCTTCGCCGCGAGCGACCGCTGCTTCCACGCCCAGATCGTCCGGCACGCGGGCAACGAGATCATCGCCAAGCTCTACGACCAGCTCCGCGACCGCCAGCTCCGGATGGGCGTCGCGATCATGCAGGCCCTGCCCGACCGCATCAACCGCAACCACGCCGAGCACACCGAGATCCTGGACCGCATCAAGGCCGGTGACGCCGACGGGGCGGCCGCCTGTGTGCGGCAGCACCTCGGGCGGGTGAAGGACCTGGTCCGCGGAGAGGACCGGTGAGCGCGGCTCCCGCAGGCGCCGTGCTCCCCGCCGATCCGCCCGGTGGCCGGCGTGCCGCCGCGGTCTGGGGCATCGGCGTCGCCGTCTACTTCGTCGCGGTCATCTTCCGCACCTCGCTCGGGGTCGCCGGGCTGGACGCGGCGGACCGGTTCGGCGTCGGGGCCTCCGCCCTCTCCACGTTCTCGATCCTCCAACTCCTCGTCTACGCGGGCATGCAGATACCGGTCGGGCTGCTGGTGGACCGGCTGGGCACCAAGAAGGTCCTCACCATCGGCGCGGTCCTCTTCACCGCGGGCCAGCTCGGCTTCGCCCTCTCCCCCTCCTTCGGGATGGCCCTCGCCTCCCGCGCCCTCCTCGGCTGCGGCGACGCGATGACCTTCATCAGCGTGCTGCGTCTGGGGTCCCGCTGGTTCCCGGTCCGCCGGGGGCCGCTGATCGCCCAGGTCGCCGCGTTGTGCGGGATGGCGGGCAACCTGGTCTCCACCCTCGTCATCGCCCGGATGCTGCACGGCATGGGCTGGACCGCGACCTTCGCTGGCAGCGCCCTGGCCGGTGCGGTGGTCCTGGTGCTGCTCCTGCTGTTCCTCCGGGACCACCCCGAGGGCCATGAGCCGCCGCCCGCCCACCACGCGGGCACGGGCTATGTGCGCCGCCAGATCGCCGCCTCCTGGCGGGAGCCCGGCACCCGGCTCGGGATGTGGGTGCACTTCACCACGCAGTTCCCCGCGATGGTGTTCCTGCTGCTGTGGGGCATGCCGTTCCTGGTGGAGGCCCAGCACCTGAGCCGGGAGACCGCGGGCGGTCTGCTGACCCTGGTGGTGGCCTCCAATATGGTCGTCGGCCTCGTCTACGGCCAGGTCATCGCCCGGCACCACGCCGCGCGGGCGCCGCTGGCGCTCGGCACCATCGGGGCGAGCGCCCTGCTGTGGGGCGTGACGATCGCCCACCCCGGCGAAGCCCCGATGTGGCTGCTGATCACCCTGTGCGCGGTCCTCGGCGCCTGCGGCCCGGCCTCGATGATCGGCTTCGACTTCGCCCGCCCGGCCAATCCGCCCGAACGTCAGGGCACGGCCTCCGGAATCGTCAACATGGGCGGTTTCGTGGCCTCGATGACGACCCTGCTCGCGGTGGGCGCGCTCCTGGACGCGACCGGCGGCAACTACCGCATCGCGTTCGCCTCGGTGTTCGTGCTCCAGGCGCTCGGGGTGAGCCAGATCCTGCGGCTGCGCGGCCGCACCGCGCGGCGGGAGCGGGAACGCCTGGTCGCGAGCCGGGTGGAGGCGGTGCACGTCCCGGCGTGACACCGCCGGCGGGGGGTCCGTGCGGGCGCGGAACCGGCCCCTCCGGGCCCTTGGAACCGGCCCGGGACGCGCCCCGTTACGGCGTGACCGCGAGGACCCCCAGGATCGCCTCGCCCAGCTCCGCGTCCCCGTCGATCTTCACCCGGTCCGCCACGGCCGGCGGCCGGACCCGGCCGCAGGCCAGCCGGTAGAAGGTCTCCCAGTCCGTCGCGATCGTCACCAGCGGGCCGAGGGACGGCGAACCGTCGACCGAGCCGCGCCCGTCCGCGTCCACCCGCACCGTCCGCAGGAACTCCACGGGACCGCTCACATCGAAGACGACCGCCGAATTCGCGGGCGCGCCCGCGTCCTTGGCGACCACCTTCGGCAGCGCCTCGATCAGCACGTCCCGGGCGATCAGCGCGCCGGGCGCGTCCAGATGCCCCGGCGTGCCGAGGGCCCAGCGCAGGTCCTGCTCGTGCACCCAGGTGTCGAAGGCCCGCATCCGGTAGGCCAGTTCCAGGGTCTGCTCCGCGCCCAGCGGCGCCCGGATCGTGGTGTCCGGGGTGCGGTTCTCGTTGCGCAGCTGGCGGGCGCGCCGGATCAGCACATACTCCAGCTCGGAGGTCATCTCCGGTGCGGTGTGGTGCCGGCGCACATCGACCTGCATCTCCATGTAGCGCGCGAAGTCACTGCGCACATGGTAGAGATCGCGGGGCAGCGAGTGGATCGGCCGCGGGTCGCCGAGCATCTCGCACTCCATGCCGATGACGTGCGAGACGATGTCCCGCACGGACCACCCCGGGCACGGCGTCGCACGGTTCCACTCGCCCTCGACGAGCGGCCCCACCAACTCGGCTATGGATTCGACGGAGTGGGTCCAGGCATCGGCGTAGGTCTGGAGGCTGGGATGGACGGTCACGGGACCCCTCGGCGGTCGTACGCGGACAATCTGGACGGGCGGCGCTGCGTGGGGGTCCGGGGGCGGCCCCCGGTTGAGCACAGTACGCTGCCCGCAGGCACCCCGGCAGTGCTTTCGTGTGACGATCGTAGGCCCGCGTTGACGGCTCGAATGCCAGGACGGTGGTAGTGTGCGCGCCTCGCTCATTCAGATCGCAGTGGACCAGGACGAATCGGTCGATTCCCGCAGGCGGCGCGCCGCCGCGCTCGTACGCGAGCAGCGGGACGCGGATCTGGTGGTCCTCCCCGAGCTGTGGCCCGTCGGCGCCTTCGCGTACCAGGAGTTCGAGGCGCACGCGGAGACACCCACCGGCCCCACGTACCGGGTGATGGCCGACGCGGCCCGGGACGCCGGGGTCTGGCTGCACGCCGGCTCGGTCGTGGAGCGGGCGGAGGACGGGACCCTCTACAACACCTCCCTCGTCCTCGCCCCGACCGGTGAACTCGCCGCCGTCTACCGCAAGATCCACCGCTTCGGCTTCGACAAGGGCGAGGCCGTGATGATGGGCGCGGGGACGGAGCCGGTGACGGTGCCGGTCCCCGGCTCGCTCACGCTGGGCCTCGGCACCTGCTACGACCTGCGCTTCCCCGAACTGTTCCGCGCCCTTGTCGACGCGGGCGCCGAGACCCTGGTCGTCCCCGCGGGCTGGCCCGCCCGGCGGCGCGGCCACTGGACCCTGCTGGCGCGCGCCCGGGCGGTCGAGAACCAGGCGTATGTGCTGGCCTGCGGCACGGCCGGTACGCACGCGGGCGTCGAGCAGGCCGGGCACAGCATCGTCGTCGACCCCTGGGGCGAGGTCCTCGCGGAGGCCGGGCCCGGGGAGGAGGTCCTGACCGTGGACCTCGACCCGGGCGTCGTGGCGAAGACCCGCGAGGACTTCCCGGCCCTCAAGGACCGGCGCCTGGGCCTCGCGGAGCCGGTGACGCGGGACTGACCGGGCCCGTGCGGGCCGGGCGGGTCCGCGTTCCGGCCCCGGCCCTGTGTACGGGCGGCGGCGCGGGCCGGGCGCGCGGTCCCGGTCCGGGCGGCGGCGCGGGCCCGGCGCGCGGTGTCAGTCCTCCTCGCGCTCCCGCTCCGCCATGCGGATCACGCACACCGCGACCGCGATCATCAGCGCCGCGTCCGCGTCCTCCCGTACGACGTCCACGCCGTAGGTGTCCCGGAGGGTCAGCCACCGGCGCGAGATGTGCGCCAGCAGCTCCCCCTCGTACTCGACGGCGAACTCCCGGTCCAGGATCCGCCCGCTGACGTCCAGCTCCGTCCCCTCCGCGAGGGTGACGCGGTAGTGGTTGCGCAGCAGCGACAGGCGCTTGCGCCGGATCGTCGCCAGGGTCTCGCCGTCCCGTTCGATCCTCATCGCGCCGCGCAGGCTCAGCAGCTTCTGCCGCAGCGTGACCAGGACGTACCCGCTCGGGTCCTTCAGCTCCAGCGTGTCCCGCACGCGCAGCGCCTTGCCGTCGACGAGGAAGGCGTGCCGCCCGTGCTCGTCCTCGATCCAGTAGTCGTCACCGATCGCGAAGATCTTGTCCCGCACCAGGTATTTCATGTGACCCGCTTACCCGGTGCGCGGCAAGGGAACGGGGGGCGTTACCCGAAGAGGTGAAGACCCGGGGTGCCGGGGGCCGGGCCCGCCTTCGGGCCGTGGAGCCCGTTCCGGGAAGCCGCCGTATCGATCATGCACGCCCGCGCCGGGCCGGCCGAAGGAACGATGCGTCCGGGCGAGGCGTCGATTCCGGCGGCGGAATCCCCGGGGAGTGCGCCGCTACAGTCGGCCGCCGAACCGAATTCCTCGGCACCTGGGGTGGAAATGAAAAGGAAGATTCTCTCCGTCGGAGCGGCGGTCCTTGTCGCGGTGTCCGCGAGTGCCGGTGTAGGTGTCGGTGCCGGTACCGCGGCGGCGATCAGCGACAGTTCGAAACGGGGGATCGGCGGGGGTATCAGCCTTCAGGCCAATGCCTGGGAGTGCAATCTCTGGGCGAAGGCGTGCGACTGGAAGACCTCGGCGAAGGTCTACCGGGGTTCGAACCGCCAGAAGATGACCTGGGTCAAGAACGTCGCCCAGATCACCGGCAAGGGCGGCTCGGTCTCGATCGGCGGCAGCGGCACGGGCGTCTCCGGCAGCGGCAGCGCGGGCAGCCACTCGTTCGAGTGGACCAACTTCAACAACTGGACGTCGGACCTCTCGGGCCAGGCGCGGTCGGGGTATCTGTCGATGGTCTGGGGCATCGAGACGTGCTCGCACGCATCGACGTACCACAAGCGGCTCGGGGTCCAGGGGACGACGTCCGCCTGTGCCGGCTGAGGAGGCCGAGGATGACCTGGAGGGCGCTGCCGCGTTCTCGGACGACCGCCGTCGTGGTGGGTGCGGGACTGATCGCGGCTCTGCTCGGCATGCGCCTGTTCGGGAACATGCTCGATCTGTCCGGTGACGACCACGCGGTTCCGCTCTCCCCGCAGCAGCGGAACCTTGCGGATCAGATCGAACAACTGCGGGCCGACGACGGCCTTTTCACCGCCGCGATCGGTACCGCGGGACGTCCCGGGCTCTATGAATCCGCGCACGGGCTGACCGCGCTCCGTGCGGCGGACGGGAAAAGCCCGAGGGTTTCCGGTTCCGTGGATTCCCTGCGCAAGGATTTCTCGGCGGAGCTGGAAAGGGAGCCTTTCGCCGCGCGGGTGTGGCTGTCCCGGATCGAATCCGCGACCGGGCGGAAACTGCACACCCGCCAGGACGAGGTCGAACTGCTGAACCATTTCTCCGACAAGGGATACTTCCGGAACCCCGGCTCCGACTCCGGTGATCTGTCCGCTCTGCTGAACGACACCTCCGAGGCCCTCACCACCCTTGAGGAGTTCGGTGCCCGACTGAGCGACGACCGCCGGGCGGCGGTGCGCACCTGGCTGGCGAAGGCGGAGCGTTCGGCCCCGGACCGACCGGTCCAACTCCACCATCTCGCCCGCATCGCGGACGCCGTCGGGGAAACCGTCCCCGCCGACCTGCCGGAACGGGCGGAGAACTGGTGGCGTGCCGAAGGTGGAAAGCTGACAGCGGCGAGCGGGGAGGCGGACGTCATCGAGGCCGCCTCCTTCGTCCTGCTCGCCGACCGCCTCGGGATCGACCTCGCCGACCGCCGCGAACGCCTGCGGGACGTGCTCTCACCGGAACGGCCCGTGTCCACCGACACCCAGGTCACCGCCCTGACCGCACGGGCCTGGAAGGCCCTCGGCGGTCCCGCGAAGGAACTCAACGGACTGGCCGAGCGGTTGGAGAAGCGCCGGCTGTCCAGCGGACTGATGTCCTCCGTCCAGGTCCGCCGGGGTTCGCTGACGTCGACCTACGAGGTGGTCCGGCTGCGTATGGTCGCCGGGCTGCCGCTCGACGACCCCGAACTGCGGGACGCGCTGACGGCCATGCGGTCATCGGTCCTCGCCGACTACGACCCCCTGCTGCGCGGGGCGTGGCTGTCGCTCATGGACACCGTGGGCGGAAAGGTGCCCGCGCCGGAGCGCCACCGGATCGTGGCCGCCGTCGAGGCGGCCGTCCCGCGCACGGTGGACGAGCGCAACGTCGAGGTCTGGAACCGGTACACCGACATCCTGACCGGCCTGGACGAGCCCGTTCCGGCCGCCGAGCCGACGCTCTGGAAGGCGGACAGTCCGGAGCATCGCTACGGCAGGTCCCTGTTGATCAACGGCCTCGACCGTGTCGAGCGGCTGAGCACCCTGAACAACCTCCCGTCCGCAGCCGAATTGGTGGCACAGGCCGAGGAGCGGCTCAGGGAGGGGACCGTACGTGAGGGCGCCGAGGCCCTCGAAGCCGCCCACGCCCTCGGCTGGACCCCCGACCCCACCGCCGCCACCCGGATCGGTGCGCTGCTGGAGAAGCGGCGGACGTGCCCCGGGGCCGGGGCCTTCTACCGGGACTCCGCGCGGGACACGGAGTGCGGCGTCCCCGGGACCCGGGCCGGGTACCGGATCGTCGCGCTGCTCGAAGGGGCGCGACCGGCCGAGCGGGCCGCCCGGTGAGCGCCCCCGCCCCTGACCCCGCCGACCGTGCCGTCCTGCGTGCCGACCGCCTCGGCGTCACCCACCGTGGCCCGGCGGGCCCGGTCGTCGCCGTCCGGGACGTCGGCCTCGGCGTGCGGCGGGGCGAGACCGTGGCGCTGGTCGGGCGTTCGGGCAGTGGCAAGACCAGCCTGCTGATGGCCCTCGGGCTGCTGGCCACCCCTGACACGGGCACCGTCCATGTCGACGGACAGGACACCGCCGGTCTCTCCGACGCCGCCCGTTCCGCGCTGCGCCGGGACCGGATCGGGTTCGTGTTCCAGTCGTTCCATCTGCTCGCGCACCTCACCGCGGCGGAGAACGTCGCCCTGGCGCACCGCTCCGGTCCCCGGGCCGGCCTCGGCCCGGCCCGGCGGCTGCTCGGGGACGTCGGGCTGGCGCACCGGCTGCGGCACCGGCCGGGCGAGCTGTCCGCCGGGGAGCAGCAGCGCGTCGCGCTCGCCCGGGCCCTGGTCAACGAGCCGGGGGTGCTGCTCGCCGACGAGCCCACCGGCAACCTCGACGCCGCCACCGAGGCCGAGGTCCTGGACCTGCTGGCGCGGGGCGCCGCCGACCGCGGCTGCGCCGTTCTCCTGGTCACCCACAGCCGGGAGGTCGCGGACCGCGCGGACCGGGTGCTGCACCTGACCGACGGCACCCTCCGCCCGATCGCCGGGACCACCCGTGAACCACGCACCGAGACCCCCGCAACCCGCCCGTGGCCCGCCGCGAGCACCCCTGAACCCAGCACCGAGAACTCCGCACCCCGTCAGGAGTCCCCCCGGTGAGCCCGTTCCGTCTCGGGCTCCTGGGCGCCCGCCGCCGGCTGCGCCGGTCCCTCGCCGCGGCCCTCGCCCTCGCCGTGTGCGCGACCGTCGCCCTGGCCGCCGCCACCGTCGTACGCGGTGCCGACCGTGCCGCCGAGGCGGCCCTCGCCGCCGGCACCGGCCTGCGGCAGATCGACCTCGAAGCCCGCGACGACGACCCGGAGGTCAGACGCCTCACCCCCGACGCGCTCGACGCCGTCCGCGCCCTCCCCGGGGTCCGCGCGGTCGAGCCCGTCCTCCAGGCGTCCTTCGACAGCGGCGCCGACGAGAGCCTGCCGCCCTTCCTCCTCTACGCGACCGCCGCGCGCGGCTCCCTCCCCCCGCCCCTGGTCCGGCAGTCCCGCCCGGCGGTCTTCCCGCTGCGCGGCAACGAGGTCGTGCTCCCCGCCACCGGCGACGGCCACGACCTCACGCCCCTGCTCGGCCGCACGGTGACCGTGGCCCACACCCGGCGCACCGGCGAGAACCGGGGCACGGCCGTCCCGGCCCGTATCAGGGTCGTCGGCCTCTACGACCCGTCCTGGCAGGTCGACGGCCCCGGCGCCGCCTACGCCGACGCCCCGCTGGTCGCCGCGTGGGCGGCCGACCGGGACGGGGTGAGCACCGAGCGGTTCCTCGCGACCCGGGGCTGGGACGGGGCGACCGTCGTCGTCGACCGGCCCGGGTCCGTCGCCCCCGTGCTCCGCCGCCTCCAGGCGGAGGGCCACTACGCGTACGCCGTCGCCGACCGGCTCCGTGAACTGCCGCCGCTGCTGGAGCTGTTCCGCTGGGGTTCCCTGGTGATGCTCGCGCTGCTCGGGGTCACCGCCGTCACCACCGGGCTCGGGATGGGCGGGGCGCTGCTGCGGGAGCGCGTCCACGAGATCGGGCTGCTGCGGGCCGTGGGGTACCGCCGCCGCCGGGTCGCGGGGGTGTTCGCCGTGGAGCTGGGCGTCACCGGGCTGCTCGCGGGCGTGGCCGGGGCGCTCCTCGGGACCGCCGCCGGGGCGCTGGCCGTCGGCCGGCTCGCCGGGTTCGAGGTCTTCGCGGGCCGCCTCCCGGAGCACGGCACAGTCCTCCCCGGCCTCGGGACCGTGCTCCTGACGCTGCTCCTCCCGGCCGCGGCCGTCCTCCTCGGCGCCGCCCGGCCCCTCCTCCGGGCCGCCCGCCTCGACCCGGTCCGCGCCCTCCGCGACCGCTGAGCGGCCCACGCCACGTGATCCCCCGGAGCACGTGATCCGCCGTTCATACCGGGATGGCACCCTTGAACCATGAACGACGCAGCCCCGGCGCACACCCCCGCGCCCGCGCCCCGACGTGCCCGTGTCCGTGCCCCCGAGCTGATCGGGAAGGGCGGCTGGCTCAACACGGGCGGGAAGGACATCACCCTCGCTGACCTGCGAGGTAAGTGCGTTGTTGTGGATTTCTGGATTTCCTGAACCAATGTGCGCACTCATCGCTAGCGTGAGGATGTGCACCAACACACCACAGCTGATCTGTACTTGCGCCTGTCCCTGGACCGGGAGGGCAAGACTGCGATCGACCGCCAGGAAGCGGACTGCCGCGCATGGGCGGAGCGCAACGGACTGACCGTCCGCAAGGTCCACATCGACCGTGGACGTTCCGGTTACAAGAACGTCAGCCGCAAGGGGTTCGATGCGGCGATCACAGCAGCCACGGCCGGCGTCGTGGGGGTTCTGATCGTCTGGAAGCTCGACCGCCTGTCCCGCAAGGGCATCGGCGAGGTCGGCAAGGCTCTGGACGACATAGGCCGGGTCGGCGGACGGCTGGTCTCCGTCTTGGACGGCCTCGACACGAAGAACGACAGCGCCCGGGTCACCATCGCGATGCTGGCGGAACTGGCGCGCAACGAATCCCGCAACCTCGGGATGCGCGTCGGCAACGCCAAGCGGTACCTACGCCAGCGGGGCCAGTGGATCGGCGGACAGCCGCCTTACGGGCTGCTCGTGGACCCGGAGGCGAAGAAGCTCGTCCACGACCCCGAGACCGCCGTCTACGCCCGCCTGATCGCCGACGAGGCGCTGTCTGGGAAGGCCCTCGTCCACATCGCCCGGCTGCTGAATGAGCACGGGGTGGAGTCCGCCCGTGGAGGCGAGTGGAACTCGTCCAGCATTATGCAGCTCCTTCGCTCACCGGCCTTCGCCGGTCTCATGCCGCAGACCGAGTACGAGGAGCAGCCGGACGGGACACGCAAGTACATGAACCGGGTCTCGCCCTACCGGGACCCGGAGACGCTCGAAACCGTGAGCATCGGCGAGGGAATCATCACGGTCGGGGAGCGCGAACTCATCCTCCGCCAGCTCGAAGCGCGCACGTTCCCTCTGGCGGGGAAGCGGCACGGTCACAAGCAAGGGAAGTCTCTGCTCACCGGGATAGCGCGTTGCGGGCTCTGCGGAGCCCGGATGAGCAAGGCCGGCACGTCGTACCAGTGCTCCAGCCACCGCATGGGGCGAGGATGCTCCGGCGTATCGGCTCGGGTGGAGAGCATCGACGGCTACGTGACCCGGGCGTTCCTCTCGCGCCTGCCGTCCCTGGAGCTCCAAGACCCGCTGCTCGCCGTGATCGCCGATCGCTGGGTACAGAGGGAGGACCCGGAGGTTTTCGCGAAGCGGGACGCGATCGAGGCGGAGATCGCGGACGAAGGGGCCCGTCTGGCGGACCTGGAGGAGGCCAGGTACGTCCGTGGCGAGTTCACCGGCACAGACGCGATCGACCGGTACAACCGGCTCGCCGGGCGACTTCGTACCCGGATCGAGGGGCTGCGCGCGGATCTAACGCGGATGCCGACCCCTTCCGTGGACATCTCTCCGCTCCTGGATGCGGGCCTGCTACGTGAAGCTTGGGAAGCCGATGATGCCGCCGGAAGGCGTGAACGCCTTGGCCTCGCAATCGATCGCGTGGAAGTCCGGCGAGGCAGGGTGGGCGTGAGGTTCAACGGTGACGAGCGCTGCCGGATCGTCTGGGCGACCAGAGACGAGGCTGGGGCGGAGTCAACGGGTGACGAAGTGACGGAATGACGGTCGAAGCCCATTACCTCTTTAAGAGATGTTCCGAGTCTCTATAGATGGAATAGAACAAAACGTCACTTCGTCACTGAGCCGTTTTCATCCTGAATAGCTGCAGGTCAGCAGGGTGTGGACGGCCTGAACGATGGTGCCGACGCGGGGGGTGGAGCATCGCGCCCGGTGGAGGATTCGCCAGGACTTCAGCTGCGCGAAGGCTCGTTCGCCGGGTGCTCTGAGCCGGGCGTGGTCGCGGTTGAACTGCTGGTAGTGCTGGGGCTGTTCGCGGTGGTGGTAGTAGGGGGTGCGGAAGGTGGCGCCGGCGCCCTGGTAGGCGCGGTCGGCGAGGACGAGGATCTGCCGGGTCAGGCAGGCCTGGACGATGCCGTGGGCACGCGCGGCGGTCAGGTCGTGGGTGCGGCCCGGTGTCGCGCGGGAGAACCACAGCGGTGTGCCGTCGGGGCGGGCGATGACCTGCACGTTCATGCCGTGCTTGCGGTGCTTCATCGAGTAGTACGGCTCGTCGGCGGCGATGCGGTCGGTGGGGATCAGGGTGCCGTCCACGATGACGAAGTCGCCCTCGCCCAGGCCGGTCAGGGCCTCGTGCAGGCCGGGCGCCCACGCCGCGAGGACGTCCAGGGTCTCGTCGACGTAGCGCCAGGCCGTCGCGGTGGAGACGCCGAACCCGGCCGCGAGTTGGGCGAACGTCTCGTTCTTCCGGAGGTGGGCCAGGACGAGCAGGGCCTGCTTGAAGCAGCCGAGCCGTCTCCACGGCGAGTTCAGTTCACGCCTTCGGGCGTAGATCAACCAGGAGACATGCTCGACCAGCTCGTACGAGACGTCGAGCGTGGCAGGATACGGAACCAACAGAGCCCCCGGGCTGTCGGCAGTGTCGAGTGGAATCAACACCGCCAACGACCGGGGGCTCTGCCACGTCACCACCACAGCTGACCAGGCCTTATAGCCCTTCAGAGGCAGGATGAAAACGGCTCACTGGGGTCATCGGAGGGTCGGCGCGAAGTTGCGCTGTGGTCGCCATCCCGACCCCGGCCCCAGTTCGGAACACGCACGCTGGGTGCGACGCCGTTTTTCGGGCCCATCATTGCCCTGACCAGCGAATATCGACCGCCGAAGGCGCGAGAGCGACAGAGTTAACGCCCTGCAAAGCCCGCCGAACGCCCCATGATGCCGCCCGGAGGGCCGGGCAACACCACGACCCTCCGCACTCGTCACCCCTGATCGGGATGGCGGGCGCGGGGGCGCTCGTCCCTTCGCTGGCACCCCAACCTCCTTGGCTGAAGGCCCTCTTGCGCGGCTCAGCCGCAGGGGTGAGGCTCGTGCACGCTGGTGCAACCCACTCGACGGCGGGAGCGACCATGACCCTAAAGTTCCTCGGCATCATCCCGAACACGCCGACTGACGAGTCCCCGACGATCTGGCTCCACGAGGAGACCGGCGACCTTCTGATTCAGTCGTACAAGGCGACCGAGGACGAGGTGAAGGCGTGCCAGGAGATCGGTTCGATCCCGGGCCACTCCACGGACGTTCCGGACCACGAGACGATCATCCGGCTGCCCGCGGTGATGCTGAAGTACATCCCGCGCCCGGACGACAACTGAGAGGCAGGCCGTGCAGCCACCCGCCCGTCATGCACTGGCACGAGCACAGCACTCGGCGGTGCACCTTGAGTTGCGTGACAGCTACATGCTCGATGACCCCGAGTTCATCGCGTGGCAGCAGGGGAAGCGCCTCGACCCCGCTGACCGGTCTTCGTGGTGGGGCGGCTGGCACGACGCGGTAAGCGAAGCGACGGCCCGAGGGGTCGTGGTCCGGCGGCTTCGGATCGTGTCGGAGCCGATCAGCGACTACGTGCGGTACGAGTACGACTGCACCTTCACGAACATCGCGGCGGGTGAACTGGTCCGGTGGCTGCCACGGCGGCAGACCACGGACATGGCCCTGCCGGGTACTGACTTCTGGCTGTTCGACGGTGGGCAAGCGCTGTTCCACCACTTCACCGGGAACGGGCAGCTCGACCACGACGGGCGGGAGTACACGGACGAGCCCGAGCGGGTGCAGCTGTGCGCCGTCGCCTTCGAAGCAGCCTGGCAACGGGCCGTTCCGCACGAGGAGTACCGACCGCGCTGAGCTGTCACCCCCATGGCCGTCTCACCCTCATCAAGCGCACAGCAGGCCCGGCAGGCTCTGGCGAACCGACTCGCTGAGCTGTGCCGGGATGCCGGCCTCACCGGACGGGACATCGCCCGTCTGTGCTCCTGGCACCCGTCCAAGTCGTCGCGGATCATGAACGCGCGCACGCCCCCGTCCGCTGACGACATCCGGGCGTGGTGCCGGGCGTGTGGCTCGGAAGACCAGACGGAAGACCTGTTGGCCTCGCTGCGTACCGCCGAAGGCATGTGGGTCGGGTGGCGGCGCATGGAGCGCACGGGGCTCAAGCAGGCCCAGGAAGCCCGTCTCCCGCTCTTCGAGCGAACCCGCCGGTTCCGCGCCTACTCCTCGTGGTTCGTTCCGGGCCTGATCCAGACCTACGGCTACACGGAAGCCGTTTTGCGCGCGGTCCAGCGCAGACGGGTCGAAGTGGACGACGTTGCCGATGCGGTCGCCGTCCGCATGGAGCGTCAGCGCGTGCTCTACGAGGGTGATCGGCGGTTCGCGTTCCTGGTTGAGGAATCGGTCTTGCGGAACGGGCTTGGCGGCGCGGAGGTACAGGAGGAACAGCTACGCCACCTCCTCACGGTCGGCTCTCTGCCCAGCGTCAGCCTGGGCGTGGTCCCCACGCGTACCGAGCGATCACGGATGCCGGTGGAGGGGTTCTGGATCTTCGACACCGCACAGGTCAACGTCGAGTTGGTCTCGGGCTACCTCACGCTGACCCAGCCCAGTGAGGTTGCCGCGTACGCGGACACGTTCAGGGAGCTGGCCGACATGGCGGCCTACGGGGCGAAGGCCCGAGCGCTGATCATGAGCGTCATTCAGACCCTGCGGTGATAGCCGTGCAACCTCATGCAATCTCATGGGAAGTGCGACCTCGGGGTTCCTAGCGTGGGCACCATGCGGACGACACGAGATCGGGCCGTGAAGCCGATCACCTATGCGCAGCCGCCGGTAGACCTGCCGCTGCGAACAGATCCGGAGCCCGTACCGGCAGTCGGCTGCGGAGTCTGCGCCGCTCTGGCCGCGCAGCGTCGGGAGGCCCGCCTCGCAGGCGACGGCTCCGTGGTCAGTGACTGCAACGTGGAGCTCCGGAACCACTCGCACACCGGGGAGCCGACGTGAGCGTGAAAGCCGTGCTGCGGTACGTGAGCTATGTCATGCGTCGCCACCCATCGGCCGAGACCACGGCAACCGCGCGGTGCCTTAACCCGGAATGCCAGTGGACCTCCGAGCCGACTGGGAACGCGGACGTGTGCACCGACATGTGCCTACAGCACGCGGGCCGGACCGGGCATATGACCTACCTCCGAGAATTCTCGGAGGTCGCTGTGGTGGAGCGGATCCCATAGCTGCGCGGGACAACGGCGTCGTACGGCCGTGATCCGGTGTTCATGGGCCAATGGCAAGCTTGAAACATGAACGATGCTGCCTCGGCGCCCACCCCTGCGCCCGCGCCCCGCAAGCGTGCCCGTGTCCGTGCCCCCGAGCTGATCGGCAAGGGCGGCTGGATCAACACCGGCGGGAAGGACCTGAAGCTCGCCGACTTCCGAGGTCGCACATTGATCCTTGATTTCTGGACCTTCTGCTGCATCAACTGCCTGCATGTCCTCGACGAGCTGCGCGAGCTGGAGGAGAAGCACCGCGACACCGTGGTGATCATCGGTGTGCACTCGCCCAAGTTCGTGCACGAGGCCGAGCACCAGGCCGTCGTGGACGCCGTCGAGCGCTACCAGGTCCACCACCCGGTCCTGGACGACCCCGAGCTGGCGACCTGGAAGCAGTACGCGGTCCGGGCCTGGCCCACGCTCGTGGTGATCGACCCCGAGGGGTATGTCGTCGCCCAGCACGCGGGCGAGGGGCATGCGCACGCCATCGCGCGGCTGGTCGGGGAGCTGGAGGCCGAGCACGAGGCCAAGGGGACGCTGCGGCGCGGCGACGGCCCGTATGTGCCGCCGGAGCCGGTCGCCACCGATCTGCGCTTCCCCGGCAAGGTGCTGCGGCTGCCCTCCGGGAACCTCCTGGTCTCGGACTCGACGCGGCACCAGCTCGTCGAACTGGCCCCGGACGGCGAGAGCGTGGTGCGCCGGATCGGGGACGGCGAGTTCAACGAGCCGCAGGGCCTCGCCCTGCTGCCGGACGGCCGGGTGGCCGTCGCGGACACCGTCAACCACGCGATCCGCGCGTACGACCCCGCGACCGGCGCGATCGAGCTGCTGGCCGGGACCGGGAAGCAGTGGTGGCAGGGCGAGCCGGTCTCCGGTCCGGCCCGTGAGGTGTCGCTCTCCTCGCCGTGGGACGTGGCCTGGTGGAACGACCGGCTCTGGATCGCGATGGCGGGCGTCCACCAGCTGTGGACGTACGACCCCGGGGCGGGGACGGTACAGGTGGCGGCCGGGACGACCAACGAGGGGCTGGTCGACGGGCCCGCCGCCGAGGCGTGGTTCGCCCAGCCCTCGGGCCTCGCGGCCGCCGGCGACCGGCTGTGGATCGCCGACTCCGAGACCTCGGCCGTGCGCTGGATCGACCGGGACCTCACCGTGCACACCGCCGTCGGCACCGGCCTTTTCGACTTCGGGCACCGGGACGGTGAGGCCGCGCAGGCGCTTCTCCAGCACCCGCTGGGCGTGACCGCGCTGCCCGACGGCTCGGTGGCCGTCAGCGACACCTACAACCACGCGCTGCGCCGCTACGACCCGGCGACCGGGCAGGTCACCACCCTCGCCACCGATCTGCGCGAGCCCAGCGGGGCGGTGCTGGACGGTGAGGAGATCGTGGTCGTGGAGTCGGCGCGGCACCGCCTGACCCGGCTGCGGCTGCCGGAGGAGGCGGTGCGGGTGGAGGCCGTCGCACACCGCACCCGGCGCGCGGCGACCGAGGTCGCGCCGGGGGCCCTCACCCTGGACGTGGTCTTCCAGGCCCCGGCCGGGCAGAAGCTGGACACCCGCTACGGGCCGTCCACCCGGCTGCTGGTCTCCGCCACCCCGCCGGAACTGCTGCGCGCGGGTGAGGGCACGGGCACGGAGCTGCGGCGCGAGCTGGAGATCGACCCGGAGGCCGGGGAGGGCGTCCTGCACGTCTCGGCGATGGCCGCCTCCTGCGACGACGACCCGGCGATGGAGTACCCGGCGTGTCATGTGCACCAGCAGGACTGGGGCGTCCCGGTGCGGGTCGTCCCGGGTGGCGCGGCCCGGCTGCCGCTGGTGCTCGCCGGGATGGACCCCGAGGCCGGGTGACGCAACCCGAGGCCGGATGACGGCGGGCCGGGGCGCGAGGTCGAACCCGCGCGCCCGGCCCGCCTCGCGCCCCGGCCGGCTCAGCCCTCCAGGAACGCCACCAGCGCGTTCGCCAGCAGATACGGGTCGTCCGCCCCGCACAGCTCGCGGGCGCTGTGCATGGACAGGATCGCCACACCGATGTCCACCGTGTGGATGCCGTGGCGGGCCGCCGTGATGGGCCCGATGGTCGTGCCGCAGGGCATCGCGTTGTTGGAGACGAAGGTCTGCCACGGCACGCCCGCCCGCTCGCAGGCGGCGGCGAACACGGCCCGGCCGGTGCCGTCGGTGGCGTAGCGCTGGTTGACGTTGACCTTGAGGATCGGGCCGCCGTTGGCGCGCGGGTGGTGCGTGGGGTCGTGGCGCTCGCCGTAGTTGGGGTGGACGGCGTGGCCGGTGTCGGAGGAGAGGCAGACGGTGCCGGCGAAGGCGCGGGCCCGGTCCTCCAGGCTGCCGCCGCGGGAGTACACGGAGCGCTCCAGCACCGAGCCGAGCAGCGGGCCGTCGGCGCCGGTGTCGGACTGGGAGCCGTTCTCCTCGTGGTCGAAGGCGGCGAGGACGGGGATGTACGGCAGCTCGCCCCGCGCGGCGACGGCGGCCAGCGCGGCGGTACCCGCGTGCACGGAGAGCAGATTGTCCATACGCGGCCCGGCGACCAGCTCCCGGTCACGGCCCAGGTAGGCGGGCGGCTCCACGGAGTGGGGCATCAGGTCCCAGCCGGTGACCTCGCCGGCGGGGATGCCGGACTCCTCCTCCAGGAAGGCGATCAGATCGCCCTCCTCGACCTCGCCGAGGCCCCAGATCGGCTGCATATGGCGCTGCCGGTCCAGCTTGAGGCCGTCGGTGTTGACCGAGCGGTCGAGGTGGACGGCGAGCTGGGGCACGCGCAGCAACGGGCGGTCGATGTTCACCAGCCGGTGGGAGCCGTCGCGCAGGGTGAGCCGGCCGGCGAGGCCGAGGTCCCGGTCGAGCCAGGTGTTGAGCAGGGTCCCGCCGTACACCTCGACGGCGACCTGGCGCCAGCCGTGCGAGCCGGTGTCGGGGAGCGGCTTGACGCGCAGGTTGGGGGAGTCGGTGTGGGCGCCGACGATGCGGAACGGCGTGTGCGCGGTGGCGTTCTCGGGGACGTACCAGGCGATCAGCGCGCCGCCGCGCTGCACATAGCGGCCGCCTGCGGTGCCGTCCCAGGCGTCGGTCTCGCGGACCTGCTGGAAGCCGGCCTTCTCCAGGCGGGCGGCGGCGGTCGCCACGGCGTGGTACGGCGTGGGGGCCGCGGCGAGGAACGCCATCATGTCGTCCGTGTGGCCGCGGTCGAACGGCGCGGGCGCGTGCGCTGTGGGGGCGGGTTCGCTGCTGCTCATGTGGTTCACCTTAACGAGGCATGAGCGCGCACCGGTTGCCCCGGCGCGATGCCCCGTTTCGTGCGGCTTCGCGGGCGCTCGGGCTCCCTGTGGGGGCTTGTGGGGGTGGCCCGGACACGACGGAGCCGCCGCCCGAGAGGTCGGGCGGCGGCTCCGGTGCCGGGGGTTGCGGGGGAGGCTAGAACGCGGCCTCGTCCAGGTCCATCAGCGAGCTGTCCACGCTCTCGGCGAGCGAGCGCTCGACCGAGACCCCGGGCAGGACGTTGGCGGCGAAGAACTTCGCGGCCGCGATCTTGCCCTGGTAGAACGCCTTGTCCTTGGCGGAGGCGGTCTCCAGCTTCTCGGCGGCGACCGAGGCGCCGCGCAGCAGCAGGTAGCCGACGACCACGTCACCGGAGGCCATCAGCAGGCGGGTGGTGTTGAGGCCGACCTTGTAGATGCTCCTGACGTCCTCGCCGGTGGCGATGAGGTCGTTGGTCATCGTGCCGACGATGGCCTCCAGGTCCACGGCGGCCTTGGCGAGCGCGTCGCGGGCGGGGGCCAGCTCCTCGCCGCCGGTGCCGAGGGCGAGGAACTTCTTGATCTCCTCGGAGAGGGTGTTCAGCGCCTGGCCCTGGTCGCGGACGATCTTCCGGAAGAAGTAGTCCTGGCCCTGGATGGCGGTGGTGCCCTCGTAGAGGGTGTCGATCTTGGCGTCCCGGATGTACTGCTCGACCGGGTACTCCTGGAGGTAGCCGGAGCCGCCGAAGGTCTGGAGGGACTGGGCGAGCTGCTCGTAGGACTTCTCGGAGCCGTAGCCCTTCACGATCGGCAGCAGCAGGTCGTTGAGGGCGACGAGGGCCTTGGCGTCCTCGCCGGCGGCCTCCTTGACGGCGATGTCGTCCTGGATCGCGGCGGTGTAGAGGACCAGGGCGCGCATGCCCTCGGCGTACGCCTTCTGCGTCATCAGCGAGCGGCGGACGTCGGGGTGGTGCGTGATGGTGACCTTGGGCGCGGTCTTGTCCATGAAGTTCACCAGGTCCTGGCCCTGGACGCGCTCCTTGGCGTACTCCAGCGCGTTCAGGTAGCCGGTGGACAGGGTGGCGATGGCCTTGGTGCCGACCATCATCCGGGCGAACTCGATGATCATGAACATCTGGCGGATGCCGTCGTGCTTGTCGCCGATCAGCCAGCCCTTGGCGGGGTGCTGGTCGCCGAAGGTCATCTCGCAGGTGTTGGACGCCTTGAGGCCCATCTTGTGCTCGACGTTGGTGGCGTAGACGCCGTTGCGCTCGCCCAGCTCGCCGGTCTCCCAGTCGAAGTGGTACTTCGGCACCAGGAAGAGGGAGAGGCCCTTGGTGCCGGGGCCGGCGCCCTCGGGGCGGGCGAGGACGTAGTGGAGGATGTTCTCCTCCATGTCGTGCTCACCGGAGGTGATGAAGCGCTTCACGCCCTCGATGTGCCAGGAGCCGTCCTCCTGCTGGATCGCCTTGGTGCGGCCGGCGCCGACGTCCGAGCCGGCGTCCGGCTCGGTGAGGACCATGGTGGAGCCCCAGCGCTTCTCGACCGCGATCTCCGCGATCTTCTTCTGGGCCTCGTTGCCCTCCTCGAACAGCACACCGGCGAAGGCCGGGCCGGAGGAGTACATCCAGATGGCCGGGTTCGAGCCGAGCAGCAGCTCCGCGTAGGACCACACCAGGGAGCGCGGCGAGGTGGTGCCGCCGATCTCCTCGGGGAGGCCGAGACGCCAGTACTCGGAGTCCATGAAGGCCTTGTAGCCCTTCTTGAAGGACTCGGGCACCGGGGCGGTGTTGGTCGCCGGGTCGAAGACCGGCGGGTTGCGGTCGGCGTCGGCGAAGGACTCGGCCAGCTCGTTCTCCGCGAGACGGGCCAGCTCCTCCAGGATGGACTTGGCGGTGTCGACGTCCATCTCCGCGAACGGGCCGGTGCCGTACAGCTTGTCGCGCCCGAGGACCTCGAAGAGGTTGAACTCGATGTCGCGGAGATTCGACTTGTAGTGCCCCATGGCGACGGCTCCGTTGAAGATCGGAAATTGGACCGGACATCCACGTACCAGTTAGTAGCTACGATGATGCTACCCGTCGGTAATAAAGTGCAACCCCTGACCCGTCATCTGTGACGCGGCTCGCGCGCGGCCCGCAGCCGGTGCGTTCCCCACCCCGCCGCGGCGGCCCCGGCGAGCAGCAGCGCGACCCCCGTGCCGACCACTCCGGGGGCGTGCGCGATCCACCGGCCGCCGGCCGGGGAGAGGGTCGCCGTGACCTCGTCCGGGTCCTCGCGGCCGTCGTGGTCGACGAAGAGCAGGTCGGTGCGGCCGCCGCCGGGGACGGGGCGCGGCGGGCGCGTGCCGTCGACATGGGCCCGGACGGCGTCCCGGAGGGCGTCCTGCCGGGTCTTGTCGTTGATGCGCACCTGGTCGGGGCTCTCGCCGGCGCAGTGCCAGACCGTGCCGCCCTTCATCGTGCGCGCCTCCCGGCAGTCGATGCGCGTGAAGGTCTGCGTGGTCAGGCCGGGCGCGCCCGTGCCGGTCGCCGTCACCAGCCCGCCCGCCGTCAGCAGTGGTGCGGCCGCCAGCAGCCACCCCGCCCCGGCGCCCGCCGCTCGTGCGTCCATGGTTCCCCCCTGTGTTCCCCCGTCGAACCTCTGGCCAGAGTACGGGCGCGGCCCCGCCGGGGCGCCGCGTTCAGTACCCTTGCGCTCATGTACGGCTACGACCAGTCCGCGGGTGCACAGCAGCAGTACGTGCCGCAGCAGCCTTCCTACGGGGAGCAGCCGCTCTACCCCGAACCGTCGCCGCCGTCGCTCGCGGACGCGGTACGGGCCTTCACCACCGGCTCGCTGTCCGCCGAGGACTTCCAGCAGATCTTCGCGACCTCCAAGGTCTACTGCCCGCGCGGCGACAATCCGGGCTTCCTGGCGCTGCACAACACCCAGCAGCCGGTGATCCCGATGTTCACCTCCCTCAAGGAGCTGCGCCGGTACGCGGGCAAGGAGTCCAAGTACTTCGTGATCACCGGTGCCGAGGTGATCGACCTGCTCCCCACGGGCTACGGCTTCGTGCTGGACATGGAGGGGGAGCACCGGATGGTGTTCGACGCCAAGGCGGTCGAGCAGATGGTCGACTTCGCGATGCGCCGGATGTACGGCTGAGCCGCTGTCCGCCCGCGCTGCCGGCCGCCGCGGGACCGTACCGGGACGCCCGGGAGGAATTCCTCCCGGGCGTTCGTCGTTCCCGATGGCAATAAGTTCATTCTTCAACTAAAGTGGCCGCACAAGCGCACAAGGAGGCTCCCGCCATGCCCGCAGTGACTGTCGAGAACACGCTCACCCTGCCGCGCGTCGCCGCACCCGCCGAGGCCGTGTCCCGGCCGGTCCGCGCGGTGACCACGGCGCCCGCCGGCTTCGAGGGGGAGGGCTTCCCGGTGCGCCGCGCCTTCGCCGGGATCAACTACCAGTACCTCGACCCGTTCATCATGATGGACCAGATGGGCGAGGTGGACTACGCGCCGGGCGAGCCCAAGGGCACCCCCTGGCACCCCCACCGCGGCTTCGAGACCGTCACGTACCTGATCGACGGCACCTTCGTCCACCAGGACAGCAACGGCGGCGGCGGGACCATCCGCAACGGCGACACCCAGTGGATGACGGCCGGCTCCGGCCTGCTGCACATCGAGGCGCCGCCCGAGCAGCTGGTGATGTCCGGGGGGCTGTTCCACGGCCTCCAGCTCTGGGTCAACCTGCCCGCCAAGGACAAGATGATGGACCCCCGCTACCAGGACATCCGCGGCGGCCAGGTCCAGCTCCTCACCTCCCCCGACGGCGGCGCGCTGCTCCGCGTCATCGCGGGCGAGCTGGACGGGCACCAGGGCCCCGGCATCACCCACACCCCGATCACGATGATCCACGCCACCCTCCGCCCCGGCGCACAGGTCCGGCTGCCGTGGCGCGAGGACTTCAACGGGCTCGCCTACGTCCTGTCCGGCAGCGGCGCGGTCGGCGACGAGCGGCGGCCGGTCCACGCGGGCCGGACCGCGGTCTTCGGCGACGGCGGCGCGCTCACCGTGTGGGCCGACGACACGCAGACCGGCCCGGGCGGCGGCGACCTGGAGATCGTCCTCCTCGGCGGCGCCCCCATCCGCGAACCGATGGCGCACTACGGGCCGTTCGTGATGAACACCCGGGCCGAGCTCCAGCAGGCCTTCGAGGACTTCCAGAAGGGCCGCCTGGGCACCGTCCCGGCGGTGCACGGCATGAAGCCCTCGGGCCCGGCCGGGGACTGACCACCACCGGAACGAACCGGTCCGGCCGGGGACCGACGCCACCGGAACGAACCGGTCCGGCCGGGGACCGACGCCACCGGAGCGACGAGGCCCGGCGCACCGCCGACTCCGGTGCGCACACTGGTCGCGGCGTACCCCGGGTAAAGCGCGGACCGGAGGGGCCGTGCGGACACGACGTCCGCACGGCCCTTTATTCTCTCCGGTGATCGATGTTCCTCCCGCCGCCGAGAGGGCCCCATCCGCTGGTGGGGAGACCACCCGCTCGACTGGGCGCGGGGGGTGGGCGGGGGGAGACAGATGCTGGAGTTCGACCGGCTCATCAAGCACTTCGAAAGGTGCTGGGCATCGGCGTCGTCGCCCTCACCCAGATCACCGCCATCACCGTCTGTCTGATCGGCTTCGCCTCCGTCGCCGGGCTGCTGGACGCACCGGCGGTCGCGGTCGGGGCGCTGGTGATCGCCTGGTTCGTCCCCGGCTACTTCCTGATCGCCACGCTCTGGGCCCTGGCCGGCGCGCTGGTCTCCCGCTCCGAGGACATCCAGCACGCGGCCGGCCCGGTGAGCTTCCTCCAGACGATCGGCATCTTCGCCGCGCTGCTGCCGTTCACCGGCGCCAACGACACCCTCACCCGGGTCTTCTCGATCCTCCCGGGCACCTCCTGGCCGGTCATGCCGCTGCGGATGGCGGCCGGCCCGGTGCCGTGGTGGGACCTGGTCGCGGCCGCCCTGCTGATGGCCGTGGCGATCGCGCTGCTGCTGCGGGTCGGGGCCCGGATCTATCTGGCCGCGGTGCTCCAGCACGGCGGGATCATCAAGGCCCGTGCGGCGCTGCGCCGGGCCCGGGAGGGCGGGGCGACCTGACCCGGCCCACCGGCCGCAGGGCGCCCCGCACCGCACCCGGCTGACGGTCCGTCACTCCTGCGGACCGCCCCGGCGGGCCCCCGGCGCGGGGGCGTGGTCGGGTGGGCGGGTGACCGTCCCCCATCCGCGTCCCGTTCTGCCCGAGCCCGTGCGGCGGATTGCCGCCTGGTGTGTGGTCGCCCTGCTGGTGGCCGGTGTCGCGGGTGTCGGCGTCTGGCTGGTCGTCACGCTCAAGACGGCCGTGACCCCGGTCCTGCTCGCTCTGCTGGGCACCGCCCTGCTCGGGCCGCTGTACCGGCGGCTGCTGCGGATGAAGGTGCAGCGCTCGCTCGCCGCCGGGCTGACCTGTGTGGCGGTGCTCGCCGTGGTCGGCGGGGCGGTCTGGATCGTGGTCAACGCCCTGGTGGAGACGGGCGATCAGATCGTGGCCTCGCTGCGGCAGGCCGCCACCGACCTCACCCGCCACTTCGGCGCCGCCGGCACCTCCCTGGACGACATCGCGGGCAACGCCCGGGAGCTGCTGGGCAAGTTCGGCGGCACCGCCGCCTCCGGGGTGATCACCGGGCTCAGCGTCGTCGGCGAGATGATCGCGATCGCCGTCCTCGCCCTCCTTCTCGTCTTCTTCTTCCTGCGCGACTCCGACCGCGCCGTCGGCGCCCTGCGCTCCCTCGCGCCCCACTCCACCGGCGATCTGCTGGAGGCCATGGCGCGCCGGGCCTTCGAGGCGGTCGAGGGCTTCATGCGCGGCACCACCTTCATCGCCCTGATCGACGCCCTCTGCATCACCGTGGGCCTGCTGATCCTGCGCGTCCCCGGGGCGGTCGGACTCGGCGCGCTCGTCTTCGTCGGCGCGTACATCCCTTATCTGGGGGCCTTCATCTCCGGCGCGGTCGCCGTCCTGGTGGCCCTCGCCGACCGGGGGTTCGTGATCGCGCTCTGGGCGCTCGGGGTGGTGCTGGCGGTGCAGGTGCTGGAGGGGCACGTCCTCCAGCCCATGATCCAGAGCCGTACGGTCCAGATGCACCCCGCGATCGTGATGCTGGCCATCACGGCGGGGGCCAGTCTCGCCGGGATCCTCGGGATGCTGCTGGCGGTGCCCGTGACGGCGGCCGCCTTCGGGGTGATCGGGGAGCTGCGCGCCCGCTACGGGCCGCCCGCCGACCCGCCGGGCGACGGGACCGGCGCGGAGTCCGGGGCCGGGGGCTCGTAGAGCTCGAACCAGATCGACTTGCCCTCGCCGCGCGGGTCCACGCCCCAGGCGTCGGCCAGCATCTCCATCAGCACCAGCCCGCGCCCCGAGGAGGCCATCTCACCGGGTCTGCGGCGGTGGGGGAGGTCGTCGCTGCCGTCCGTGACCTCCACCCGCAGGCGCCGGGCGGAGTCCGCGTGGTCCACCTCGGCCGCCAGCAGGGCCGTGCCGTCCGTGTGCACCAGCACATTGGTGACCATCTCGGAGACCATCAGGACCGCCGAGTCCACCTGCTCGGCGTCCGCCCAGTCGTGCAGCAGCTCGCGCACCTGCCGGCGGGCCGCCGCGATCCGCTCCGGCTCCGCCTGCGCCACGCTCATCGCCGTCCGCCGGGTCGGGGTCCCGGAGGGCACCCCCTCCCGGGTGAGCAGCAGCACCGCGATGTCGTCCTCGCGGCGGTCGGCGAGCGGTCCGGTGGTGTGGTGCGAGGTCGGTCCGTGCACCGCCTGGACCAGGGCGTCGGCCAGCTCCTCCAGGGAGGAGTCCTTCCCGTGCCGCTCCAGGACGGTGCGCAGCCGGGCCCAGCCGGTGTCCAGGTCGTGGCCGCCGGTCTCCAGCAGCCCGTCCGTGCACACCAGCAGGGTGTCACCGGGCTCCAGCACGAAGCGGGTGGTCGGGTAGTCCGAGTCCGGGTCGATCCCCAGCGGCAGACCGCCCTCGGTGGACCGCTGGAACACCGTGCCGTCCGAGGTCAGCACCGCCGGCTCCGGGTGGCCCGCGCGGGCGATCTCCACCGTGCCCGTGGACGGCTCGAACTCCAGGTAGAGGCAGGTCGCGAAGCGCGGTCCGCCGAGGTCGGGTCCGGCACCCGGCTCCTCGTCCTCGGTGATGCCGTGCAGAAAGCGCGAGGCCCGGGAGAGCACCGCGTCCGGCCGGTGGCCCTCGGAGGCGTAGGCCCGCAGGGCGATCCGGAGCTGGCCCATCAGACCGGCGGCCCGGACGTCATGGCCCTGGACGTCCCCGATGACGAGCGCGATCCGGCCGTCGAAGCCCTCGCCCCGGAAAGCCCCGCCCGAGGGCAGAGGGATGGTGTCGTACCAGTCGCCGCCCACCTGGAGACCCCCGCCCGTGGGCACATACCGGCCGGCCAGGGTCACCCCCCGCACCCCGGGGACGAGGGTGGGCATCATCGAGCGCTGGAGCCCCAGCGACAGCTCCCGCTCCGACTCGGCGGCCCCGGCCCGGGTCAGGGCCTGGGCCAGCATCCGGGCGACCGTGGTGAGCACCGAGCGCTCGTCGGGCGTGAACGCCACCGGATGCCGGAACGCCGCCATCCACGTCCCCATCGTGCTCCCGGACACCACCAGCGGCAGGAAGGCCCAGGACTGGCGGCCGAACCGCTGGGCCAGCGGCCAGGTGACCGGGAAGCGTTCCTTGTAGTCGTCGGGGGTGGGCAGATAGACCGCGCGGCCCGTGCGGACGACCTCGGCGGCCGGGTAGTCCGTGTCCAGCGGCATATCGGTGAACGGCTCGTCGTCGCCCGCGCTGTGGCCGTGGTGGCCGACGATCGTCAGCCGGTCCCCCGCGATCCCGAAGACGGCGAGCCCGTCCGGTGAGAAGCCGGGCATGGACAGGGAGGCGGCCACCCGCAGCACCTCGGCGGTGGACCGCGCCTCGGCCAGCGCCCGCCCCGCGTCCAGCAGGAACGCCTCCCGGGAGCGGCGCCAGTCACCGGTGACCGGGGCCTGGGCGACCGCGTCCTCGGGCTGGTCGCTGACCTCCTGGACGGTGCCCACCAGACAGGGGCTCCCGGAGACGGTGAACGGCTTGCCCCGGGACCGCAGCACCCGCTGCACCCGGCCGGAGGCGTCGACCACCCGCAGTCGCGCCTCGGCGAGGGTCCCCTCCATCGCCGCCAGGCTGGTGACGCCGTTCAGCTCGCCCCAGTCGACCGGGTGGAAGCAGGAGCGCACGGCCGCCTCGGAGAACCGGCCCGAGCCCTGCGGCAGGCCCAGCAGCCGGGTGGCCTCGGCGTCGAGGGTGACGATCCCCGACGCGTGCTCCCAGCGCCAGATACCGGTCGCCACGGAGACCAGGACGTCCTCGGTGCGCATTCGCTCACTGTAGGCAGATGTGCTCGGGGATGACCTGCCGGGCCCCGGGGCACGACCGGGCGGCCGGTACCCTGGGACCTGTTTCACGTGAAACAGGTCCCCGATCCGCGAAGACTGGATGAACGACGATGCATCGGTACAGGTCCCACACCTGCGGCGAGCTCCGCGCCTCTGACGTCGGTGCCGACGTCCGGCTGAGCGGCTGGCTGCACAATCGCCGAGACCTGGGCGGCATCCTCTTCATCGATCTGCGCGACCACTACGGCATCACGCAGCTCGTCGCACGTCCCGGCACCCCCGCCTACGAGGCCCTGGACAAGCTGAACAAGGAGTCGGTCGTCCGCGTCGACGGCTCGGTCGTCTCCCGTGGCGCCGAGAACGTCAACACCGAGCTGCCCACCGGTGAGGTGGAGGTCGAGGTCGGCTCGGTCGAACTGCTCGGGGCGTCCCAGCAGCTCCCGTTCCAGATCAACACCGACGACGGTGTCGGCGAGGAGCGCCGCCTGGAGTACCGCTTCCTCGACCTGCGCCGTGAGCGGATGCACCGCAACATCATGCTGCGCTCGGCGGTCATCGCCGCGATCCGCGCCAAGATGGTGGCCCTCGGCTTCAACGAGATGGCGACCCCGATCCTCACCGCGACCTCCCCCGAGGGCGCGCGCGACTTCGTGGTCCCCTCCCGTCTGAACCCGGGCAAGTTCTACGCGCTGCCGCAGGCCCCGCAGCAGTTCAAGCAGCTCTTCATGATCTCGGGCTTCGACCGCTACTTCCAGATCGCGCCCTGCTTCCGCGACGAGGACGCCCGCGCCGACCGCTCCCCCGGCGAGTTCTACCAGCTCGACGTGGAGATGAGCTTCGTCGAGCAGGAGGACGTCTTCCAGCCGATCGAGAAGCTCATGACCGAGCTCTTCGAGGAGTTCGGCGGCGGCCGCCATGTCACCTCGCCGTTCCCGCGCATCCCGTTCCGCGAGTCGATGCTGAAGTACGGCAACGACAAGCCCGACCTGCGTGCCCAGCTGGAGCTCGTCGACATCACCGATGTCTTCGAGGGCTCCGAGTTCAAGGCCTTCGCCGGCAAGCACGTCCGCGCCCTGCCGGTGCCGGCCGTGCAGGACCAGCCGCGGAAGTTCTTCGACAGCCTCGGCGACTACGCGGTGGAGCAGGGCGCCAAGGGCCTGGCGTGGGTCCGCGTGGGTGAGGACGGCTCGCTGACCGGCCCGATCGCCAAGTTCCTCACCGAGGAGAACGTCAAGGTCCTCACCGAGCGCCTGGGCCTGGCCCCGGGCCACGCCGTCTTCTTCGGCGCGGGCGAGTTCGACGAGGTCTCCAAGATCATGGGCGCGGTGCGCGTCGAGGCCGCCAAGCGGGCCGGGCACTTCGAGGAGGGCGTCTTCCGCTTCTGCTGGATCGTCGACTTCCCGATGTACGAGAAGGACGAGGACACCGGGAAGATCGACTTCTCGCACAACCCGTTCTCCATGCCGCAGGGCGGGCTGGAGGCCCTGGAGACCCAGGACCCGCTGGACGTCCTCGGCTGGCAGTACGACATCGTCTGCAACGGTGTGGAGCTGTCCTCCGGCGCGATCCGGAACCACGAGCCCGAGATCATGTTCAAGGCTTTCGAGATCGCGGGCTACGACAAGGAGACCGTCGAGCGCGAGTTCGCCGGCATGCTCCGCGCCTTCCAGTTCGGCGCCCCGCCCCACGGCGGCATCGCCCCGGGCGTGGACCGGATCGTGATGCTCCTCGCCGACGAGCCGAACATCCGCGAGACCATCGCCTTCCCGCTCAACGGCAACGCCCAGGACCTGATGATGGGCGCCCCGACGGAGCTGGAGGAGGCCCGGCTGCGGGAGCTGAACATCGCGCTCCGCAAGCCGGTCGCCAAGTCCGGCGAGTAGCCACCGCTCCTGCCGCGAGGCGCGGCGGGGCGGGCGAGGGCCCCCGGGACCACCTGGTCCCGGGGGCCCTCGCCCGTGCCGGGCCGGTGCCCGCGTCAAATGCCGTCCGATGACCGTTCAGGACCGCCGTCCCTCTGTCCGACCTGCTTCGATGCGGCCGAAAGCGGCCCTTTCCCGCATTGCGCGAGCTGCGGATCGGCGTCGGCCTGCCACTCTGGAAAGAGTGCCCGACGACGTCCCGGCCGCCGGCCGGTGGCGTCGCCACGAGACCTCCGGACGGAAAGGCCGCCCCTGATGTCCCTGCGCCACCGAACGCTCCCGGCCGCCGCCCTGCTCTGCACGGCGGCGCTGATCACCGGCTGCGGGACGACCGTGGCGGGCGGTGCGCGGCAGACGGAAGGCAAGGCGGCGGCCCCGGCGGGCGAGGGTCGGGACACGGACCGGACGGCTCCCCTCTTCGCCCGGGACCGGACAGCCCGCGCGGACACGATCCCCGGCCTCGGCCCCCGGACCCGGGCGCAGATCCCGGACGGCACCCGGCAGGCCCTGGTCGTCACCGGCGAGGGCCGCGACGAGGACGCCTCCTCGGTGGCCCTCCACGTCCGCGACCCCGAACGCGGCTGGCAGCGCACGGCCGGTCCCTGGCACGCCCACAACGCCCTGCGCGGCTGGACCGAGGACCACCGGCAGGGCGATCTGCGCTCACCGATCGGGGTCTACGGCCTCACCGACGCGGGGGGCCTGCTGCCCGACCCGGGCACCCGCCTCCCGTACGACCGGGGCCCGCTGTTCAGCATCAGCGGACGGGGCTTCGAGGGGGAGCCGCTGGAGGGCTCCTTCGACCACGTGGTGGCGATCAACTACAACCGCGAGCCGGGCACCAGCCCGCTGGACGGGGCCCGGCCGCTGGGCGAGGAGAAGGGCGGCGGCATCTGGATCCACGTCGACCACGGCGGGCCCACCCAGGGCTGCGTCTCGCTCTCCCTCGACCATATGAAGCAGCTCCTGCGGGCGCTCAACCCGGAGCTGCGGCCGGTGGTCGTCATGGGGGACACGGGGTCGCTGGCGCGCTGAGCGGCCGCGGGGACGCCGAGGGCCCGGCCCCATGGACGCGGAGCGGGGCCCGCTCCCGGCGCGCGCTGCCGGAGAACGCGGAGGGCCCGGCCCCATGGACGCGAGGGGCCCGGGACGGACCGCCTGCGCGGTCGCGTCCCGGGCCCCTCGTCGTCGCACGAGGTAGGTGCGCGGTCAGTCCTTCTTCGGCTCCTCCAGGCGCGGGAAGAGCACCGCGCCCTTGGTCACCGTGGCCCCGGCGGGGAGGAGACCCCAGGTGCCGGCGTCCTGGACGCGCTGGTCGGCCAGGGCGCCCAGGGACTCCTCGGCGCCGAGGGACTCCCACAGCTTCGCGGAGGTCTCCGGCATGATCGCGTTCAGCAGCACCGCGACCGCGCGCAGCGACTCGGCGGCCGTGTAGAGGATCGTCGCGAGACGGGCGCGGCCCTCGGCCGACTCGTCCTTGGCGACCTTCCACGGCTCCTGCTCCGTGATGTAGCCGTTGACCTGCTTGACGAAGTCGAAGACCGCCAGGATGCCGCCCTGGAAGTCCAGCTCCTCGCCGATCTTCCGGTCGGCCTCGGCCACGGCCTTCGCCAGGCCCTCCTGGACCGCCTTCTCCGCGTCACCGTCGGCCGTCGCGGCCGGCAGCGCGCCGCCGAAGTATTTGCCGACCATGGCCGCGACGCGGGAGGCGAGGTTGCCGTAGTCGTTGGCCAGCTCGGAGGTGTAGCGGGCGGTGAAGTCCTCCCAGGAGAACGAGCCGTCGCTGCCGAAGGCGATGGCGCGCAGGAAGTACCAGCGGTAGGCGTCCACGCCGAAGTGCGAGGTCAGGTCCTGCGGCTTGATGCCGGTCAGGTTGGACTTCGACATCTTCTCGCCGCCGACCATCAGCCAGCCGTTGGCCGCGACCCGGCCGGGTACCGGCAGGCCCTGGGCCATCAGCATCGCGGGCCAGATGACCGCGTGGAAGCGGAGGATGTCCTTGCCGACCAGGTGCACGTTCGCCGGGAAGGTCTCCTCGAACTTCGCCGGGTTCTCGTTGTAGCCGACGGCGGTCGCGTAGTTGAGGAGCGCGTCCACCCACACATAGATGACGTGCTTCTCGTCCCACGGGACCGGGACGCCCCAGTCGAAGGTCGAGCGGGAGATCGACAGGTCCTGGAGGCCCTGCTTGACGAAGTTCACGACCTCGTTGCGCGCGGACTCGGGCTGGATGAAGTCCGGGTTGGCGGCGTAGAGGTCGAGCAGCTTCGGGCCGTACTCGGAGAGCTTGAAGAAGTAGTTCTCCTCCTTGAGGATCTCCACCGGCTTCTTGTGGATCGGGCACAGCTTGGTGCCGTCCTCGGCCTCGATCAGCTCGCCGGGGAGCTTGTACTCCTCGCAGCCGACGCAGTAAGGGCCCTCGTAGCCGCCCTTGTAGATCTCGCCCTTGTCGTACAGGTCCTGCACGAACTCCTGCACACGGTCGGTGTGCCGCTTCTCCGTGGTGCGGATGAAGTCGTCGTTCGCGATGTTCAGGTGCTCCCAGAGGGGCTTCCAGGCCTCGGTGACCAGCTTGTCGCACCACTCCTGGGGTGTGACGCCGTTCGCCTCGGCCGTGCGCATGATCTTCTGACCGTGCTCGTCCGTGCCGGTGAGGTACCACACCTTCTCGCCGCGCTGACGGTGCCAGCGGGTGAGCACGTCGCCTGCGACGGTCGTGTAGGCGTGGCCCAGGTGAGGAGCGTCGTTGACGTAGTAGATGGGGGTCGAGACGTAGTACGCCGCCGCCCCCTGCTTCTCGGATCCAGTGGCCGCCATGGTCGAAATCCTATCGGCCCCGCGGAGCCCGCTTCACCGCGTGCTTCGCTGTGCGCATGGCTGTGCGCATGGCTGTGCGCATGGCTGTGCGCTTGGCTCCGCACTTGGCTCTGCGGGCGACGACCGCGCCCCCGTCCCCGGGGGCTCCGGGGACGGGGGCGCGGGTCTGCCGGGTGGCGCGGCCGGTCAGGCGGTGCGGGCCGCGAGCCAGGGGCCGAAGCCCTCCAGCAGACCGGCGTACAGCTCCGCGTCCGTCAGCTCGCGGGGCGTGGGACCGGCGGGGAAGTAGCCGGTGTTGGCGGCGGTGAGCCGGCGCAGGTAGTCGAAGCCCTTCGCGTCGTGCTCGCCCCAGGCCACGAACTGCCAGAAGACGGGCCGGTCCGCGGCGGCGGCGAGCGCGGCGGTGGCGGCGGTCCTCGACTCGGGGGCGCCGTCCGTCTGGAAGATCACCAGGGCGGGGGCGTCCGGGTCGGCGGCCTTGGCGTGCAGCGCGAGGACCTCCTCGACGGCGAGGTGGTAGTTGGTCCGGCCCATCCGGCCGAGGCCCGCGTGGAGCTCGTCGATCCGGCCGTCGTGGGCGTCGAGGGTGAGCTGCCCGGTGCCGTCGACCTCGGTGGAGAAGAAGACGACGTCGACGGCGGCCCGCTCGTCGAGGTGGGCGGCGAGGGCGAGCGCCTGCTCGCCGAGGCCCTGGGCACTGCCGTCCTTGAAGTACGGCCGCATCGACCCGGACCGGTCCAGCACGAGGTAGACCCGCGCACGGGCCCCGGCGAGCCGCGCCTTCTTGAGCGCGGCCCCGGCGGTCCGGTACGCGTCCACGACGAGCGGCGCGCGCGACTTGACCCGCGCGAGCGGGATCGCGGGCTTGCCCGCGGGGGCGGCGGTGGCCTCGGCTTCGGGTGCGCCGGCCTCGGGTGCGCTCGCCTCGGCGGCGGGCTGCGCCTTGGCTTCGGGGGCGCTCGCCTCGGCCGCGCCGGCCTCGGCGGCCGGGCTCGCCTCGGGGGCGTCCGACTGGGTGGGGGCGTCCGCCTTGGCTTCGGGTGCGCCGGCTTCGGGGGCCGGGCTGGCCTCGGTCGGGCTGGCCTCGGTCGGGCTGGCCTCGGGTTCGGGGGTGGCCGCCTGGGGCTCGGGGGCGTCCGCCTCGGCGGTGGTGGTGGCCGGCTGCGCAACGGGGGCGCTCGCCTCGGCGGCCAGCTGGTGCTCGGCCGCGCCGGCCTCGGGCTTCGCCACGGCTTCGGGTGCGCCGGCTTCGGCGGCCGGGCTCGCCTCGGCCGGGCTGGCCTCGGGGGTGGCCGGTTGGGGGGCCTCTGCCTCGGAGGCGGTTGCATCCGCAGGCTCGGGCTCCGGGTGGGCCGGGTCATCGTCCGCGGCGGGGGCTTCCGCCTTGGCCGGGGCGTCCGCCTGGGCCGCACCTTCTTCCGCGGCGGGGGCGTCGGCCTGGGGCGCGTCACCTCGCGGATCGAGGGCGTCCGCCTCGGGGGCGCCCGCCGCAGCCGCACTGGTCTCGGGCTCGGGGGCGTCCGCCTGGGGCTCGGCCTGCGGGGCGGGGGCCTCTGCTGCTTCGGGCTTCGCCACGGGCACGGCTGCCTCGGCTTCGGGCTCCGTCTTGGCTTCGGGGACGCTCGGCTCGGCGAGGCTGGTCTCGGGCTCGGGGGCGTCCGCCTCGGTGCCGGCTGCGCCCGGCTCGGGCTGCGCGGCGGGCGCCTCCGCCTGGGCCGCACCTTCTTCCGCGGCGGGGGCGTCGGCCTGGGGCGCGTCACCCCGTGCATGGAGCGCGTCCGCCTCGGGCTGCGCCGCGACCGGCGCGGCACCCGCGTCCGCCGGGGCCGGAGACGGCGTCGCCGTCGGCTGGGCTGGGACCGTCGGGCGCGGGGACGGGTTGTCGAACGCGGCCGAGACCAGGTCCGCCGCGTGGTCCGCCGGCGCCTGCGACGGGACCACCGGCTTGGCCACGTCCACGTCCGCCGGCGCCGCCGGCGACTCCGTGGCCGGTTCCGTACGCTCGGCCTGGGCCGGAACGGAGGTCGCCGCCGACTCCTCGCGGCCGTTCTCGCGGCCGAACACCTTGCGCAGCAAGCTCCGAATACCCATGTGCGGGGCCTTTCGCATGAGTTGGGTGCGGTGACTGTCCGCTCCTGCAGACATGGCGCCCGACCCGTGGGCCAGGGCTGACACGTAAGGTTAGCGGCCGCCCGGAGCGGCCCCCGGGAGGGCACCCGTAGCCACCCACGAGCCCCACCGCCTCCACCCTTCGCGCACCACGCGCGCACGGCGCGCGCACCGCCCCGGCCGGCCGCATTCATGCGGCGTTCACTTCGTGTCCGCCGCCGGGCCCGTGCGCACCCCTAACGTCTCGGCCGGAATCATTCCGACACCATGTCGGCGCAGGTGCGCCGAAGGAGGACGAAGTGCGCAAACTGCTGCCGCTGTTGAACACCCCGTCGCACGCGGGCGGACGTTCCGCGCTCACCTGCCGCTACCGCTGCGGCGACGCCTGCTTCCAAGAGGTCCCCAACACCAGCGACAACGAGTACGTCGGCGATGTCATAGCGAGCGCCCTGTCCCGCCGTTCGATGCTGCGCACCGCCGCCGTCGTGACGGTCGCCGCCGCGGCCGGCGGCGCCGCCCTCGTGCCCGGCGCACCCCCGGCCGCCGCCCTCGGCACCGCCCCCGCCGGCACCGGCGGCCACGGCGGCGGTAAGAACGGCGCCAAGGGCAGGGCCGACGGCGCCCGCGGCCTCCGCTTCGCCCCCGTCGCCCCCAACAAGGACGACAAGGTCACCGTCCCCGAGGGCTATGCCCAGAACGTCGTGATCCGCTGGGGCGAACCGATCCTGCGCGGCGCCCCCGCCTTCGACCCGGACCGCCAGACCCCCAAGGCGCAGGCGGGCCAGTTCGGTTACAACAACGACTTCCTCAGCCTGCTGCCGCTCCCCGGCGAGCCCGGCCGCCAGCTGCTCGTGGCCAACCACGAGTACACGGACGAGGTCCTGATGTTCAAGGGCTACGACCCCGAGAACCCCAGCCGCAAGCAGGTGGAGATCGCCTGGGCCGCGCACGGCCTCTCCGTGGTCGTCGTCCAGGAGGAGAGCCGGACCGGGAAGCTGACGCCCGTCCCCCGGCACCCGCTGAACCGCCGGCTCACCACCACCAGCCGCTTCGAGCTGACCGGCCCCGCCGCCGGCAGCCCGCTGCTGCGCACCTCCGCCGACCGCACCGGCAGCCGGGTGCTCGGCACCCTCAACAACTGCGCGGGCGGCACCACCCCCTGGGGCACGACCCTGCACGGCGAGGAGAACTTCAACCAGTACTTCGCCAACGGTTCCAGCGCCACCGACAAGCGCTACGGCATCGGCTCCGGCGCCACCGAGCGCAAGTGGGAGCGCTTCGACAAGCGGTTCGACGTGGCGCAGGAGCCCAACGAGTCGCACCGCCAGGGCTGGGTCGTCGAACTGGACCCGTACGACCCCGACTCCGTCCCCGCCAAGCGGACCGCGCTCGGCCGCTTCAAGCACGAGGCCGCCCAGCCCCGGCTGACCGCGGACGGCCGCCCGGTCGTCTACATGGGCGACGACGAGCGCTTCGACTACCTCTACAAGTTCGTCTCCTCTAAGCGGATGAAGAAGGGCAGGGGCCGCGCCGCCCGCGCGCACAACCTCACCCTCCTCGACCACGGCACCCTCTACGTCGCCAAGCTGACCGGCGACAGCCCGGCCGCCGAGATCGACGGCACCGGAAAGCTGCCGAACGACGGCGAGTTCGACGGCTCCGGTGTGTGGATCCCGCTCGCCACCGGCGAGGTCTCGCACGTCCCCGGCATGACCGCCGACGAGGTGTACGTCTTCACCCGGCTCGCGGGCGACAAGGTCGGCGCCACCAAGATGGACCGCCCCGAGGACGTCGAGCCGAGCCCCCGCTCCGGCCGGGTGTACGTCGCGCTCACCAACAACTCGGACCGCGGCAAGGAGGGCAAGGCGGGCGCGGACGAGGCCAACCCGCGCAACGCCAACAAGCACGGTCACATCCTGGAGCTGGCCGAGAACTGGGACGACCCCGCCTCCGACGGCTTCGCCTGGCGGCTGTTCCTGGTCGCGGGCGACCCGAAGGACCCGGGCACCTACTTCGCCGGGTTCCCGAAGGACCGGGTCAGCCCGATCTCCTGCCCGGACAACGTCGCCTTCGACCCGCACGGCAACCTGTGGATCTCCACCGACGGCAACGCCCTCGGCTCGCACGACGGACTCTTCGGCGTCGCGACCCACGGCGAACGGCGCGGTGAGCTGAAGCAGTTCCTGACCGTGCCGGCCGGCGCCGAGACCTGCGGGCCGGTGATCCAGGACCGCCGGGTCCTGGTGGCCGTGCAGCACCCGGGCGAGGTCGACGGCGCGTCCGTCGAGAAGCCGGCGAGCGTCTGGCCGGACGGGCCGGGCCGGATCGTGCGCCCGTCGGTCGTCGCCGTCTACCGCAAGGACGGGCGCGACATCGGCGTCTGAGGCGACCCGACTCCCGGGACCGGGCCGTCCGTTCCGGTCCGGTCCGGTTCCGGGGTCGTCCGGTCCGGTCCGGGGGTCGTCCGGTCGTTTGTTCCCGTCCCGGGGGTCGTCCGGTCGTCCGTTCCGGTCCCGGGGCCGACCGGTCCCGGGGTTCAGCCCGTGACGCCCAGCCGCGCCCGCCAGGCCGTGAACTGCGTCGCCGGATCGCCCGTCCACGCCCACGGCAGATGCGCGGCCCGGTCCCCGAGGAGCACGAAGAGCCCGCCCGCCTCCAGATGCAGACCCGCGTGGCAGGCCGCGTGGGCCAGGTAGTTCAGCTCGGCGACCTCCTGCGGCGGGACCGGCCCGTCGGCCCGCAGCAGGATCCACCGCTCCCAGGTGCGGCGGATCTCCGTGACGGCCAGCTCGTGCTTCCAGTGCTGGTCGAAGCCGCGGACCGCCCGGCCCTGCGCGGTGTCGCACACGTACCGGTACTCCTCCGCGCGCGCGACCTGCACCAGCACCGGCAGCGGGGAGCCGGGCGGCGCCGTCCCCGCCGCGTCCCGCGCGAAGTCGTACATCCGGCCGTGCGAGCCGTGCCAGCGGGCCGAGTGGTAGCGCATCAACTGCACATGGCCCTCGACGTTGTACGGGTCGCGCCGCCGCATCTCGTCCCACCAGCGGCGCAGTTCGCGGCGCGGTACCCCGCCCTCGTAGAGCCGGGCCACGGTCAGCAGCGACACCCATGGCATGGGGTCGGCCGGGTGCCGGGAGGCGGCGTCCAGGCAGACGCGGACGGCGGCGTCGAGGTGCTCGCGGCCCACCCCGGTGCCCTGCCGGGGTGGCGCGTGACCCGCGGCGATCGCCCGGTGGAAGACGCCGACGACCTCCGTGGCGGCGCGGAGCACGGCGGCGTCGGCGCTGGCCGGTTCGGCGTCCTGCCACATCCGCGTCGCCGACCAGCCGGCCGCGGCGTGGGCGAGGACCCGGATGCGGTGGGTGCGCCGCGCCCAGTCGTCACCGCCGTCGCGCAGCAGGTCGCGCACGCCCTGCCAGCGTCCGATGACGATGTCGTCCAGGGTCTCGGAGAGGGCCCGGTCGCCGTGCGAGGGGTCGAAGTCGGGGACGAAGCGGCGGCGCTGGGGGCGCGGCACACGGGATGGGCGGGGCGCACGCGGCGTCCTGCGGACACGCGGTATCCGGGGCACTGCGTACCTCCCTTCTGCGGGTGCGTGGGGGTCGGAACCCCCGGTACCGGTTGCGGTACCGGAGCCGGAGCGACGCGGTGGCCCCGGGGGACCGCCGGGTCAGAAGTCCGTGGCGAGGGCGCGGTCGCGGTACTCGGGATGGTCCGGGTGCTCCGGATGGGGCGAGTGCCCCGGGGAACCGGGGCTCCCGCCCGGCGGGGGCACCGAGGCGTCCAGCCGGGCGGGCCGGTAGTAGGAGCTGCCGCGTCGCCGGTACACCAGCATCGGCACCAGCCCGGCCGCCAGACCGCCGAGCCCGATCACGATCGACGCCCGGCTCAGCGCCGCCAGCGACTCGACGAAGATCCACAGCATGAACAGCGCCCCGAACAGGGGCCACAGCCCGCCGAGGACCGCGTCCCGCACCGACCGCAGCAGCGTCCTGCGGTACGCGACCACGGCGGCGATGCCCGCCAGCCCGTAGTAGAACGCGATCTGGAGCCCTATGGCCGCCACCGCGGCCGAGAGGACGTCGCCGACGGAGCCGAGCGCGGTGGAGGCCAGGAACATCACCAGCGCCACCCCGCCGACCGCGCAGATCGCGACCCAGGGCGTGTGCCGCCGCCGGTGCACCAGGCCCAGCGCCGGTGGCATCGTCCGGTCCCGGCCCATGGCGAACAGTGAACGCGTCACCTGGATCAGGGTCGTCTCCAGGGTCGCGACGGTGGACAGCAGCACGGCCACGATCAGCAGTTTCCCGCCGATGCCCGGCCAGACCGCCTCCCCGAGGACGGTGAGCACCTGGGAGCCGGCCGCGTGGATCTGCTCGGCGGAGAGCACGGTGTTGACCGCGATGGTGAACGCCTCGAAGAGGAGGAAGACGACGCCGACGCCGATGAGCGCGGCGAGCCCGGCGGTCCGCCGGCTGTCCCTGGTCTCCTCGCTGAGGTTGCTGGTGACGTCCCAGCCCCAGTAGTAGAACGCGGCGATCAGGGCGCCCGAGGCGAAGCCGGCCGGCCCGTCGAAGTGCGCGAAGCCCAGCCAGGACCAGTCGAAGGCGACCCCGGCCCCGCCGTGCACCAACGCGGCGACTACGAAGACGACCAGGATCACCAGCTCCACGCCGGACAGCAGGAGTTGGGCCCGTACGGTCAGCCGGATGCCGCCGAGCACCACCAGCAGCATCGCCAGGAACCATCCGGCGCCAGCGAGGGTGGCGAGCAGCCGGTCCCCGGCGAGCGCCGGGTCGAAGAGCGCCAGGGTCATCTGCCCGGCGGGCAGCGAACCGGCCACCATGAAGATCGTGGTGGACACCACCAGCGCCCAGCCCGACAGGAATCCGAGGGACGGGTGGAGGGTCCGGCCCACCCAGGAGTAGCCCGCGCCCGCGTTGACGTCGAGCCGCCCCAGGCGTCCGTAGGCGAGGACGATGCCCAGCATCGGGATCGCGCAGTAGAGCAGGGCGGCCGGGCCGGCGAGCCCCACGGTGGCGACGAGCACGGCGGTGGTCGCCGCGATCGAGTACGCCGGGGCGCTGCCCGCGACGGCCATGACGACGATGTCGAACGTCCCGAGGACACCCGGCCGAAGCCCTCGGGAGGAGCTGCTGCGCATGAAATCTCCGAATGCCCTGGTGCCGCGCGGGAGTTGCGGGGCGGGTCGGAAACGGACGGACGCCCGTGTGCGGAGGGGACCCCTCCGTCGACGGGAGATCGTGCGCATCGTAGTCGGATGTGTGCGCTGAGGTGAGGGGGCGGGGGTGGTGGTAGGGGGCGGCGGTTTCCGGGAGCCGTCCGGTGGCGAGGTCGTAGAGTCGGAGGCATGGCAGCAGAGGCAGCGGACTCCGGAACCGTGCGGATCGACGTATGGGTTTGGTCGGCACGGCTGACCAAGACGCGCTCGCAGGCGTCGGCGGCCTGCCGCGCGGGGCATGTCCGCCTCGGCGGCGAGCGGGTCAAGCCCTCGCAGCCGGTACGGGTCGGGGACCAGGTCCGGGTGTTCCACTCGGGCCGTGAACGCGTGGTCGTCGTCAAGCAGATCCTCCGCAAGCGGGTCGGCCCGCCGGTCGCGGCCCTGGCGTACGAGGACCACAGCCCGCCGCCCCCGCCCCGGGAGTTCACCGCCCCGGCCGTGGTCCGCGACCGGGGAGCGGGGCGGCCGACCAAGCGGGACCGGCGGGAGCTGGAGCGGCTCTTCGGCAACCGTCCGAAGGACTGAGCCGGGGGGCTGGTCCGCTGAACTCGGGGGCGCGTCCGGTCCATCGGGGCGCGCGTCCGGCCTGCGAGGCGTCGTCTCAGCCGTCGTCTCATGCGCCGTCGTCCCTGGCCGGGGACGTGATCGCGCGGGCCGCCCGGACCTCCTGGCGCAGCGGCTCCAGCACCCCGTCCGCGTCCCCGGGCAGGTCGGCCCGTACCTCGACCAGCTCCTCGTTGGTCCGCACCCCCTCCGCCAGTTCGCGCAACTGCCCTTCCACGGCGGTGACCTCGTCGTCCCCGGGCGGCTCCGCGCCGTGGTCGACGCGCACCCGGGCCGCCGTCGTCGCGTCGACGATCCGCTCCACCGCGACGACCAGCGGCCACCACGCGGCCGCCCGTCTGCCGGTCGGCGGCGGCTCGGTCAGCGCGCGCTGGAACTCCGAGCGGACGGACGACAGGTCCCGGTACAGCTTCCTCCGCCGCCGCACCCGCTCCGCGTGGGCGAAGCCGCCGAACGCCCCGGCCACATACGCCGCCGTCTCGTCCACCGCGTCCGCCAGCCGGTCCCCGATCCGGGTGTGCCAGCTCTCCGGCCACAGCAGATACCCGGCCACGATCGCGATCGAGCAGCCGATCAGGCTGTCCACGAGGCGCGGCAGCACCAGATGGAAGCCCTCGTGGTTGAGCAGGTCCGACAGCAGCAGGATCACCGGTGTGACCGCCATCGTCTGGAAGACGAAGCCCTTCGCCGCGAACGCCGGGATCAGCGCGGCGAGCAGGACCATCACCGGTACGTCCGCCCAGCCGCGCGGCACCGCCGCCAGCACGGCCGCCGCGACCAGCAGCCCGGCGGCCGTCCCGAGCGCGCGCAGCAGCGCCCGCGAGAACACCGAGCCGAAGTCCGGCTTCATCACGAAGGTGACGGTCAGCGCGACCCAGTACGACCGGGCCACCGGCACCAGCGACACGAAGGACTGGGCGATGCCGATGCACAGCGCCAGCCGCAGCCCGTAGCGCCACGACTCCTCGGAGAGCAGCACGTCCCGCGCCGCGCGCCGGACGCGGATCCGCAGGGCCGCGGGGCGTCCGAGCCGGTCGTCGTCGGTGGGCGCGGACTCCAGGTCCGGGTGGTGCACCACCTCGGAGGCGTAGCGCAGCGCGCTGTCGACCGCCCGGTCCGCCGGGCCCTCGGGCGGCGGCAGATCGAGCGGGGGTGCGGAGCGGCGGCCCGAGCCGATGGACTGAGCCAGCTCCCGGACGGCCGCCGCGATCTCCGGACGGCGGGAGGCCCGGCCGTACCGGTGCGCCGCGGCGGCCGACTCGACGAGCGGGATCACCGCGTTGAGCTGCGCGAGCAGCCGCACCATCGGACCGCGCCGCCCGTGGTCGCGGGCCCGGCGGCCCAGGACGGCGTCATAGGAGGCGTCGAGCGCCCGGGTCACCTCGTGGCGCCGGGCGTCGTAGAGGGCGGTGTCGTCCGTGCCCGCGATCTCGAACAGCGCGGCGACGGCGCGGTACGCCCCGACGACCGCGGACTGCTCCGGGGCGCGGCGGCGCAGGGGCCAGCCCAGCAGGGTGAGCAGCAGCACGAAGAGGCCGCCCGCGGAGAGCAGCAGCGGGGCCGTCCACCACGGGTCCGGCATCGGCAGGCCCGCGCCGACCACGGAGTTCAGCAGGAGGAGCAGCCCGGACACCGAGGCCACCGCGCCGATGGTCGAGATCATCCCGGAGAGCAGGGCGACAAAGGTGATCACGGCGACGGCGGTCCAGCCGTGCCCGTACACCAGGGTCCCGATGGTCACCCCGACCGCGCCGAAGAACTGCGGGACGGCGATGTTCAGCAGGCGCATCCGGTAGGCGTCGGCGGTGTCGCCGAGGACGCCGGAGAGCGCGCCCATGGAGGCGAGCGCGCCGTACTCGGGCCGGCCGACGGCGGTGCCGACGGCGATCGGCGCGGCGAGCGCGATCCCGGCGCGGACGACGGCGGCCCAGGGGATGGGCGCGTCCTGCGGGCGCAGCCCGCGCAGCAGCCAGCCGGGCGGACTCCCGGGCCGCCGCACCACGGGTCCCCCGCCTGCCGCGCGGCGGCGCGCGGGACCGCCGGCGGTGGCACCGGCCTCGGGGCCGTCGTCAGCGGTGGCGGCCTCGGGCCCGTCGTCCCCGGAGCCGTCGCCCGACGTGTCCTCCTCGCGCTCCCTCATGGTTGCCACCACACCCCCGCGAGCCCGGCCGGCGCAACTCCGCCCGCTGCGGCTCGTCCGCTTGCCCGGCTCGTTCCGACCGCCTCGCTCGTTCCGCTCGGCCTGTACGCCGGGTGCGGGCGGTACGCGGCTGTCAGCCCTGGTAGTTCTCGACCTCGTCGGCAGGCTGGAGCTGCGCCGTGTCCGGGTCCTCGCCGTACTCGGACTTGGCGCGGCGCCTGCGGAGCAGGTCCCAGCACTGATCGAGGCGGATCTCCAGCTCCTTCAGCCGCGCCTGCCGGTCGGCGTCTAGGCCGCCCTGGCTCAATGCGTGGTCGCGCAGCGCGCGTTCCTCCTCGACCAGTTCGCCGATGCTGTCGATGATCTGCTCGTCGTCCATGACGGCGGCCCTTCCGTACCCGATGTGCGGCTCGATGTGCGGTGCTGCCTTTCCCGCCGGTCCCGGCCGGTGGGTCAGAGTGCGAAGACGGTCTTGCCGCGTGCGCCGCCGGCGCGGTTCTGCGCGAGGGCGTCCGGGGCCTTCTCCAGGGGGAGTTCGGCGTCGAGCGGCGTCCGCAGGGAACCCTCGGCGGCGGCCGCGGCCAGTGCCTCCAGCAGGGTCGAGGAAGCGTGCAGGGTGAACGCCACGCCCTCCACCTCGCCCCTCAGCGCGGTCGGTTCGGCCCCGGCGCAGGTGGCCACGGCCAGTCCGCCGGGCCGTGCGAGCGCCGCGTTCCGGGCGAAGGCGCCGGGGGTGTCCGAGACCAGGTCGGCGACGGCGTCGACCCCGTCCGGGCAGGCCGCCCGGACCGCCTCGCCGAGGTCCCCGGCGGTGGCGTCCACCGTGACCGCGGCGCCCAGCTCGCCCATCCGCCGGCGTTCGTCGCCCCGGACCACGGCCACCACCCGGACACCGCGGGCCGCCGCGAGCTGGGTCAGACAGCTGCCCACCCCGCCGGCGGCGCCCGTCACCAGCAGGGTCCGGCCGCCGACGAGGCCCGTGACGGTGAGGAGCTGGGCGGCGGTCATCCCCGCGGTGGGCAGCATCGCGGCCGTGCGCAGGTCGAGCCCGGCGGGCACCAGGGCGACGGGTCCGTCCTGGTGGACGGCGAGGTACTCGGCGTAGGCGCCCGCCCCGGCCGCCGCATGCCGGGGCCATGCCCGGCCGAAGACGGGGTCGCCGACACGGAAGCGGTTGTCCCCCGGGCCGACCACGTCCACCTTCCCGGCGAAGTCCGCGCCGAGGACCAGCGGGAACGCGGCCGCGTCCCCGTCGGCGGCCGCACCTCGGCTCCCCGGGGCGTCCCGCTCCGGACCGCCGCCGGCCCGGCTGCCGGTGCCGTCCGCGGTCTGCCAGTCGACCGGGTTGAGTGCCGCGTACTCGACCTTGACCACGATCTCGCCCTCACCGGGCTCCGGCTTGGGCACCTGCACCACCTCGGGCTCGGCCCCGAATCCGCCCACCGTGACAGCGCGCATCCGCCATGCCTCCCTCAAGGGGTGCCCGGGCCCCGGCAGGGGTGCCCCGGCTTCTCGCCTCCTCACTCTGACCCGGTGGGCCGGTCAGCGCACGTCGTGCAGGTCGAGGCCGACGAGCACGGCACGGTGGTCGGTGCCGGGGAGGTCCAGGAAGCGCGCCGAGCGCACCGAGAAGTCCCTCCCCACCAGCACATGGTCGATCTGCGCGCCGAACGGCCGGGGCGCCGCGGCGGGCCAGCTCGGGGTGCGCCCGGCGCCCGCCAGGACCGCGCTGTCCCGCAGTCCGCCCGCGGCCAGCACCCGGCGGAACGCGGCGTGGTCGCCGGTGGCGTTGAAGTCCCCCGCGAGCACCGTCGGTCCGTCCCGGTGCCCGGCGGCCCAGGCGCGCAGCTTGCCGAGCTCGCGGCGCCACTCGGCGAGGGCCCCCGGCACGGGCGGCATGGGGTGCGCGAGCTGGAGGTTCACGCGGTGGCCCGCGATGTCCGCCACCGCGCCGGGCATGGCGAGGGTGGCGGGCACCCCGGCGGTGGGGGCCAGGGGGTGGCTGCTGAGGATCGCCGACCCCGCGGCGCCGCCCTCGTCCACGACATGCCGGTACGGGTACAGGTCGCGGGGGAGGCCGGCCGCGAGGGTCCTGGAGCAGGCCGGGTCGCACTCCTGGACGAAGACGAGGTCGGGCCGCTCCTCGCGCAGGGTGTCGACCAGGGCGCCGGCCGCCGCGCCGTATTCGACGTTCGCCGTGAGGACCTCGACGCGGGCGACCGCCCGCCCCGGCGGCGGGTCGTCCAGCCCGGTGTCGTGCGGTCTGACGAACCAGCCCACGACCGCGAGCACCACCACCGCCCAGACGGCGAGGAGACGGAGGCGGGCGAGCAGGGCCAGCACCAGGGCGAGGCCCGCGGGGGCGAGCAGCCACGGCAGGAAGGCGAGCAGCTGTACGACCGGGGTGGGGCCGTCGCTGTCCGCGGCCCGGCAGACGGCCGCCGCCGTCGGCGCGATCAGCAGCAGGCCCACCGCCCAGGCGGCCGCACGGCCCTTCCGGCCGGGCGCGGGCGCGCTGCCGTACGCCGTGCCACCGGGCGAGCCGTCCGTCACATCGATCACTTCCTGTGCCTCCCGCCAACAAGGACGCCGGTCCCCGCGAGATCGTTCCTGGCGGCACCGTGCCGCCGCCGGGTGCGGTGCCGGGCGGCGCCTCCCGGGCCGGGCGGGGCCGCGGGGCGCACGCGGTTCCCGTCCCGGCGTCAGCCTCGCCCGCCTCCGCCCGGACTTGCCCGGCGGCGCGAGCGGGTGTGCCCTGAGAGGAGGACGCGCGGGAGTGAGAGGGAAGGAGCTCTGCGCCATGGCCACACAGACTGTGACGCCCGGTGGGCGGCAACACCGCAGGTCCGACCGGGAGCACCGCAGCCCGATGGGCTTCGTGCTGCCGGCCCTGCTGGCGGTGACGGCGGGCGTGTGGGCGGCCTCCGTCCTGCGCTTCCAGGACGACGGCATCGCCACCGGCGGGCAGTGGCTCGTCGGCATCATCCTGGCGATCGTGCTCGGGGCGCTGGCCTTCGCGCTCGGTCGCTATGGCAAGGCCCTGCCCAGGGAGGCACGCGCCGCGGCCTGGGGCGCCCTGGGCGGAGCGGCGATCGGCTTCATGACGAGCCTGGCCGGGGGCAGCGTGCTGCGCGCCGCCGCCATCGGCCTGGCCTGCGGGGCCGGCGTCGCGGTGGCCACCTTCTACGCCTTCTACGTACGGGAGTGACATACCTTCTGTGCGCGAGTCCCGGTCCAGCACCTCGCGCGGCCGGGACTCGCGTACGTCCAGGGGGTGGAGTGCGGGCCCGCCGGATCGGATCTGGCGGGTGCGCGGTCGCGTCTCGCGCCTTCTCCGTGAGAGCCGGGAACAGCCGGCCACGGGAGCCGGACGGACACCGGCGGAGGGAGGCGCACCGTGCGGGAGGAGGACCGGGGCCAGAGCCGGGCGGGCCATGACGACAGCCGCGAAGTCGTTGCCGCCCCCCGGCGGCGGCCGGAGCGGGAAGCGGACGGGGACACCGAGCCCCTGCGGGTCGCCGTGATCATCGGCAGCACGCGGGAGGGCCGCGTCGGCGAGAAGGTCGGCGAGTGGTTCCTCCGCCTCGCCGGCGACCGCGACGACGTGGAGCCCCGGGCCGTCGACCTGGTCGACTTCGACTTCCCCGCCCGCTACCCGGACCACACCACCGCGCACATCCGCGATTTCGTCCACGAGGTCGACCGTGCGGACGCCTTCGTCGTCGTGACCCCGGAGTACAACCGCTCCTTCCCCGCCTCCCTCAAGCAGGCCATCGACTACGCGTACGACGAGTGGCACACCAAGCCGGTGGCCTTCGTCAGCTACGGCCACGGCTCCCGCGGTCTGTACGCGGTGGAGCACCTCCGCTCCGTCTTCACCGAACTCCACACCGTGACCCTGCGCAACGGGGTCGCGGTCAACCTCCTCGACGACGTGCTCGACGAGCGCGCCGGCGCAGCCTCCCTGATGCTCGACCAGCTCCACTGGTGGGGCACCGCCCTGCGGGACGCCCGCGCCCGGCGTCCCTACGCCTCATGACCCGCCGTCCGCCCGCGGCCCACGTCGCGCCGACCGATGACTTCCCGCACCCGCCGGGGTCTCCCCTTCCACGGAGCAAAGGAACCGAAGGACTGACGATGAGTACAGATCTTGCGATCGAGACCACCGGGCTGGTCAAAGTGTTCGGCGACAAGCGCGCCGTCGACGGAGTCGACCTCCGGGTGCCGGCCGGCACGGTCTACGGCGTCCTCGGTCCCAACGGGGCGGGCAAGACGACCACCGTGCGGATGCTCGCGACCCTGCTCCGCCCCGACGGCGGCGAGGCACGCGTCTTCGGCAAGGACGTGCAGAAGGACGCCGACGCGGTCCGCAGCCGGGTCAGCCTCACCGGGCAGTACGCCTCGGTCGACGAGGACCTGACGGGCACGGAGAACCTCGTGCTCCTCGCCCGGCTCCTCGGCCACTCCAAGCCGGCCGCCCGCGACCGGGCCGCGCAGCTGCTGGAGGCGTTCGGCCTCAGCGAGGCGTCCGACAAGCAGGTGAAGAACTACTCGGGCGGTATGCGGCGCCGTATCGACATCGCCGCCTCGATCCTCAACACCCCGGATCTGCTCTTCCTCGACGAGCCCACCACCGGTCTGGACCCGCGCAGCCGCAACCAGGTCTGGGACATCGTCCGGGCGGTCGTCGCCCACGGCACCACCGTGCTGCTGACCACGCAGTACCTGGACGAGGCCGATCAGCTCGCCTCGCGGATCGCCGTGATCGACCACGGCAGGGTGATCGCCGAGGGCACCAAGGGAGAGCTGAAGTCGTCCGTCGGCTCCGGTTCGGTGCATCTGCGGCTGCGCGAGGCGGACCAGCGGCCCGAGGCGGAGCGGGTCCTGGTCTCGGTGCTCGGCGCCGAGGTCCAGCTCGACTCCGACCCGGTCGCCCTCACCGCCCGGGTGCGCAACGGCAGCGAGCGCGGTGCCGCCGAACAGGCGGCCCACGCCCTGGCCGAACTGGCCCGGGGCGGCATCGTCGTGGACAACTTCGCGCTGGGCCAGCCCAGCCTGGACGAGGTCTTCCTCGCCCTCACCGACAAGAAGGGGACGGCGGCATGAGCACCGCGACCACCACCAAGGACACCGTCGACGTCGAGCTGGAGGCCCCCCGGGCCGAGGACCTGGCGCGCCTCCTGGTCGCCACGGACCGCCCGCCGCGGCCGAGCGCGCTCTCCACCTCGCTGACCTTCGGCTGGCGGGCGATGCTCAAGATCAAGCATGTGCCGGAGCAGCTCTTCGATGTGACGGCGTTCCCGATCATGATGGTCGTGATGTACACGTACCTCTTCGGAGGTGCGTTGGGCGGCTCGCCGACCGACTATCTGCAGCGGTTGCTGCCCGGCATGCTCGTCATGAACATCGTGATGATCACGATGTACACAGGAGTGTCCGTCAACACCGACATCGACAAGGGAGTCTTCGACCGCTTCCGCACCCTGCCGATCTGGCGGCCCTCGACGATGGTCGGCTACCTGCTCGGCGACATGGTGCGCTACCTGATCGCGGCCGCGGTCATGCTCGCTCTGGGCATGGTGCTGGGGTTCAGGCCCGAAGGCGGGGTCGTCGGGGTGCTGCTGGGTGTCGCTCTGCTGGTCGTCTTCGCCTTCTCCTTCTCCTGGGTGTGGACGATGTTCGGGCTGCTGCTGCGGTCCGAGAAGTCGGTCATGGGCGTCAGCATGATGGTGATCTTCCCGCTGACCTTCCTCAGCGACATTTTCGTCGAGACCAGCACGATGCCGGGCTGGCTGCAGGCGTTCGTGAACAACAACCCGGTCACGCATGTGGCTTCGGCGGTCCGCGAGCTGATGCACGGTGGCTGGCCGGCGTCGGACCTCGCGTGGTCGCTCGGGTGGGCCGCCGTGATCGTGACCGTCTTCGGCTCCGTGACGATGCGTCTCTACAACCGCAAGTAACCAGTTCCGGCGCGCGGTTCGCCTGCCGACCGGACTCGATACCCTGGTGGTCCCGACTCCGTGGAGTCGGGACCACCAGGGTATCGCCTAGCCGTTGCGTACGATCTCCCGTGCGTTCTTCATGCGCGCCTCGATGTTCCCGTTCACAAGGTCGAGCAGTGGCCGATGACGCTCGATCATGCGGCGTTGCGTGCTCTGCTCCAGCGCCGAGACGATCGCGACATACGACACCTCGTCCTTGCAGCGGGTGTCCTGTACGGCGAGGTCCCGTTCCCGGTCCGTGGGCGCGGGGCGGTCGAACCACCCGTCGTCCCGTGCCGCTTCCGGAGTCGCGTAGCGGTGACCGGCTTCCGCCATGCACCGGCTCCACTCCTTCACCATGGACCGGTATCCGGAGTCGTTCCGGGCCATTCGATCGGCACGGTCGATCAGTTCGAGGGTGATGTTGAGGACGTCGACGCTGTTGTCAGCCGGCTTCCCGTCGAACCCGACCGGCCGGGGGCCACCGCGCATCAGTGCGGCGTCCGCCTCGCCGAGACAACCGAAGCGTGGCACGGATTCACCCCGATAGGTCCTCGGGCTTCCGGGCCTCGCGGCCCAGCCGTTCATCAGCGTCTCGTACACGGCACGTTGCTCGGTGCTCAGGGCCGACTGCGGCCCGCCCCTGCCGCCGTCGGCCGGGGCACCGGAGCCGACGCCGTCCGCCTCCCCGGGGGACGGCTCGTGGTAGCCCGAGGTCCTTGCCTGCGCCTCCGGCACGTACAGGGGTACCGGGCGGGCGGCCGTCTCCAGGATCCAGGCGTCGCTGACGACGGACGCGGTGGTGATGCCATAGCGCTGCATACAGCTGCGCGCCACGACGGAAAGGGCTTCTGTCAGCTCGGTGTTCTGCCGCTGGGTGGGCAGATACGCGGCGAGCGGGGGCGCCGCCACGGCCACCACAGCGGCGCGCCGGTCTCCGGACTGCTCGTCGGGACGTCCCGCGCCGATCAGGATGCCCCAGACCAGGGCGACGGCGGCAGTGGTGGCGACGCCGACGAGTACGGCTTTGCGCACAGCAACTCCTTGGGCACATAAGGACGTCGCGGTCGCGGACAGAGCGCGCGACCGCGACGTCCGGCGGAATCGTCAGGTCACCGCGCCCCGGTAGGCGGAGCAGGTCTTGACCTTCGACGCGGAGCGGTCGACGACACAGGCCCGATAGGTGATCGGCACGTCCTCTGTCCAGTTGATGGAGACGCCGTGGCCCGTGCCGGAGCCCTTCGAGTTGTAGAGGTGCCGGTCAGGACAGGTGCGCCCCATCGGGCCGCACGGCAGGTTGACCCGCCACAGGGCCGCGCCGCTCGCGCTGTCGGCACACCAGTCACCGATCCAGAACTTGTCGCCGTTGGCCTGGAACCAGGCCGAGGCGCATCCGTTGGGTGTCTCGACGTACGGGCCGTCGAGACTGGCGGAAGCAGTCGCCATGCCCATGATCGACATGGCCGTCGCGGCGGCACCGACCACAGCGGAGCGCCATATCCGGCCTCTGAGTCGCATGTGTATCCCCTTTCCTCCCGCCGGGAGCGGCACCGCTGCGGGACAGGGGGGCACGCCGACCGGAGGGATCAGCCCCCGTGTGGGGCAACAGATGGCCAGCGTGGGCGCAGGGACTGGAAGGAACGTCGCAGTCGGCTCGACCGCCGGACGGGGACCGGTGGGACGGACGACGGGCCCCCCGCCGGGCGCGCCGGTGGTGGTCCGTACCGCCGCCGAGGTCAGAGCCGCCAGTCGACGGGCTGGGGCGGGCGGTAGGCGCAGGAGGAGCCGGTGCCGACGGACTCCCGGAGGTGGGCGGCGAGTTCGGGGTGGAGGGAGTCCAGGCGGCGCAGGGTGTCGCGGATGCGGGCGGTGACGGTCTTCCGGGCCCGTTCCGCCTCGTCGCCGAGGCGGCGGGTCCGGCCGCCGAGCCCGGCGGCCTTGCGCAACTCCTCCAGCAGCGCCTTCCGTTCGGCTTCGTACGCGGTGACACGGGCCGTGTCGCCGAGGGCCGCGGCCCGGTCGATCTCCTCGTCCAGCCGGTCGAGGTGCTGCCGGTAGCGGTGCTTGGCCTCCTCGTCGAGGATCGCGTCACCGCCGAGACCGCGGGCGGCGACGACCTCGGCCCCGCCCTCCGGGGCGAGAAGGGACACGGCCGAGAGGTCGCTCCCGGTGTGCCGCAGCAGGGTGTGCAGGTCCCGCAGCCCCTTGGCGTCCGGTACGTGCACACTCCGCCCGGCGAAGGTGAGCGCCCACACCGCCCCGTCCCGCCGGAACTCGGGCCGCTCCGGCTCCGCCGCCGGGCGAGGTGCCGCCGGGCGAGGCGCCGTCGGGTCCGCCGCCACGGGCGCCGGAGCCGGCCCGTGGCCGACAGCGGCAGGAGTGAGGGTGCCCGGCCCGGCCTCCGGGCCGGTATCCGGCTCCGCCGCGGGCAGCAGCGGGGTCAGTCCCAGCTCCCGGGCCTCCTCCGCCACCCGGCCTCGCAGCCGCCGTGCCGCGGCCGGCCCCTCCGCCTCCGCCAGGACCCCGGCGAGGGCGGCCCGCGCCCGGACCGCCCAGGGCCTGGCCTGGAGCCGGTCGGCGGACTCGGCGGCCGCCGTCAGCGCGGCGACCGCGTCCCCGGTGCGGTGCTCGGCGGCGTCCAGCAGGCCCCGCCACAGGTCGACCGGCCCGCCGATGTCGCAGCCGTAGAGGGAGACCACCCACTGGCCGCCGTACGGTTCCAGCTCGGCCCGGGAGCGGGCGATCGCCCGGGTGTCACCCGTGGCCGCCGCCGTCTGCGCCCGCACCCGCATCATCAGCGGCGCGAACGCCCGGGGCATCGGCTCCGGCAGGGCGTCCAGCTCCTCCACCAGCCGCCGCGCGAGCTCCGCCTCCCCCCGCTCCACGGCCGTCAGGGCCTCCAGCAGACGCGGATAGGGGTGCCCGGTCTCGTCGACCCCGGCGAGCACCGCCTGCGCCTCGTCGAGCCGGCCCATGAGCAGCTTCATGGCCCAGTCCATGTGCAGGGCCATGAACAGGAAGGCCGCGTGCTGGTGCTGCTCCTCCATGGCGTTGTCCAGCAGCTCCCTCGCCTCGTCGAACCGGCCGGTCAGCCCGGCGACCAGGGACCGGTCCACCGACACGGCCATCTCGAACCGGCGCACCCCCGCCCGCTCGGCCAGGGCCACGAAGCGGTGCACCTGCGCGTGGAAGCCCGGGTCCCCCAGCTCCAGCAGCGAGACCCAGCGCATCGAGGTGGCGTGCAGTTCCATCTCGGGATTCCCCGTGCGGCGGGCGACATCGGCCATCTCGTCCGTCAGGTCGAGCCGTTCCGCGGCGGTGCCCAGCCCCCAGATCGCGTCGTGCCGGGCCCACAGGGAGAAGGACAGCGCGTCGTCGTCCCCCTCGTCGCGGGCGAGGGCCGTGCAGCGCACTGCGAGATCCTGGGCGATCTGCTCGTTCGACAGCCCGGCGAGCTCCTCCTGGTCGCGGTCGACGAGCCGCCGGTAGGAGTCGCGGAGCAGTCGCTGGGTGCGCCGGCGCTCCTGCTCCCCGTGCATCTCGGCCTGGCTGTGCAGGGTGATCGCCACCCGGGCCAGCAGCTCGGGGGCGTCCAGCTCCTCCGCGAGGTCCGCCGCGCGTCCGAAGCACTCCCACGCCTCGGTCTCCTCGCCCGCGTGGCGCAGCTCGCCGCCCAGGTCGAGCAGGACCAGCGCGCTCCGGCGGGCGTCCCCCTCGGCCGCCTCGGCGGCGCGGCGGAAGTGCCCGATGGCCTCCTCCGCGGCGAGCCGGCCCGAGGCGTCCCGCGCGGCGGCGACCAGCAGATCGACCCGGGTGTCCCGGTCCACCTCGCCACCGGCCAGATAGGCGTGCCGCGCCAGGTCCGCCGGGAGGGCGGGCACCCCGGAGCCGGGCGGCCCGGGCCGGTCGCGGAGCGCCCGGACGGCGGCCGCGTGCCGGGACCGGGCCTCCGCCTCGCCCAGCGCCTCGTACAGGGTCTCCCGGACCAGGTCGTGGGCGAAGGCGAACCGCCCGCCCGTGCGCGGGGCGACCAGCCGGGCGGCGACGGCCCGCTCCAGCAGCCGGTCCACATGGGGGACGGGCGCCGAGGAGGCGGCCGCGAGCACCTGCCGGTGGAACTCGCGCCCCAGCACCGCGGCCGTGACCAGCAGCTCGCCGACCGGCTCCGGGAGCAGGGCGAGCCGCCGTCTCACCGCCTCCCGGACCCCCGGGGCGATCGCGGTGACCGGGTGTCCGCTGTGCCAGATGCGGGCGGTCTGCTCGACGAAGAACGGATTCCCCCCGGTGCGCCGGTGCACCTCGTCGACGAGCGCGGGCTCGGCCTCGCTCCCGGCGATGACGGCGATCAGCGCGCCGACCTCGTCCCGCTCCAGGCCGGTCAGGGTGACGGTGGCGCCCGCGCGGGCGGCGAGGGGCAGGATCAGGGGCTGGAGCGGGTGGTCGGGGGCCTCCACCTCCACATCCCGGTAGGTGCCGATCAGCAGCAGCCGTTCGAACCAGGCGTGCTGCGCCGCGAACTCCAGCAGCCGCAGGGACGCCGGATCGGCCCAGTGCAGGTCGTCCAGGACGACCACGACCGGCCGGTGCTGGGAGACGGTGACCAGGGCCGTCGTCACCGCGTCGAACAGGGGGAAGCTCTCTCCGCCCGGCTCGGGCCCGGCCGGCTCCGCTTCGCCCTGGGCCTCCCCGAGCAGCACGGCCAGCAGCCCGCCGGCCGCCTTCTCGGCCTCCTCCCAGACCTCGGGCCCGGCCCCCCGGCGCAGCCCCCGGACCACCTGCACCCAGGGCCAGTAGCCCGGGGCGCTGTCCGAGTCCCAGCAGGAGCCGCCGAGGACGAGCGCACCGCGCCGACGTGCCTCGTCGGCCGCCTCGGTGACCAGGGTCGTCTTGCCGATGCCGGCCTCGCCGGTGACCAGCACCAGGCCCCCGTGGCTGTCCGTCGCCCGGCCGATCTCGGTCCGGAGGACGCCCGCGGGGTGGTCGCGCCCGATGAGTCCAGAGGTCATGCGCCACACGATAGGCCGATGCGCGGACATCCCACCGGCCCTGTGGAGAACCCCGCGTTCCGCTCTCCAGGGGCCTGGGGAAATCCCTGATTCCGCCTGCGGGCAGCGATTGTTCCGCCTGCGGGCCGGGATTCCGCCCACCGGGCGGTGCGGGTGCGGCCCGGTACGGAGGAGTCGCCACAGAGGGTGCCCGGTGCGGGAGGGCCGGTGGGGGCCGGTGGGTGCCGGGCGGCAGGAGCCGGGCTCCGGCGCCCTAAGCCGCCGCCGTCGTCCCCCGCACCACCACCACCGGACACGGCGCGTGCTGCGAAAGGTGCAGCCCGACCGAGCCCAGCAGCGCGGCCTTGAACCCGCTGTAGCCCCGGTCCCCGACGACCACCAGGGACGCCCCCTGGGCCCGGTCCATGAGTGCCTGCGCGGGGTTGCCGACCAGGACCGTGCGCTCCACGGAGGCCGCGGCCTCCGCGCCGAGGGTCTGCTCCAGGGTGTCGTCGAGGATCTTGGCGGCCATCGCCTCCGGGTCGAAGTCCGGCGGCAGTGCCGGGACCATCGACGCCCAGCCGGCCGCCGGGTACTCCCAGCTGATGACGGCCTCCAGCGTCTCCCCGCTCAGGCCGGCCTGCCGCACCGCCCACCGGAGCGCCTCGACGGACGGTTCGGACCCGTCCACGCCCACGACGATCCGTCCGTTCCCTGCCATGTCGCCACCTCCGCGGCCGCCGAGCTGCTGTGCGACGCGTCGTCGCGCCGTTGCCGCGTCGCGCCGTCGCATCGTGCCTGGTGGGGGTGCGCGCTCTCGCGGCACCCCCACGCAAGCCTATGCAAAACTACGCAAACAGGTCGGCAGGGCCAGGGCCTTTCTTTTGGATCAGGCCGGGCTCGCGTGCCCTGGCACCGCGCCTCGCCGCGTTGTCGTCACTCGCCATGGCTCCGCCATTGTCTCCATCCTCCGCCTTGCGATCCACGGCACCAGACCCCGCTCACCGTCCGACCCGATCCAAAAGAAAGGCCCTGGGTCGCTCCGCACGTCCCGCCGCATGGGCGGGCATCAGCGCGGCCAGTTCGCGGCCCGCCCGGGCGATGCGGTCCGGCAGCCTCTCGGTGAGCGCGTCGCCCGTCCCGCCCCAGTCCTCCGAGGCCGCGTACACGGCCGTCGGCACGACCAGGGCCCGCAGATACGCGAAGAGCGGACGCAGCGCGTGCTCCAGGACGAGGGAGTGCCGCGCGGTGCCGCCGGTCGCGGCGACGAGCACCGGGGTGCCGGTCAGCGCCTCGGGCTCGACCAGGTCGAAGAAGGACTTGAACAGCCCGCTGTAGGAGGCGGTGAACACCGGGGTGACGGCGATCAGACCGTCCGCCTCGGTCACCGCCTCGATCGCCTCCTCCAGCGCCGGCGCGGGGAAGCCGGTCACGAAGTTGTTGGCGATCCCCACGGCGAGGTCGCGCAGTTCGACGACGCGGACGTCCACGGCCCGGTCCTCCGCCGCCAGTTCGCGGCGGACGGACTCGGTGATCCGGTCGGCGAGCAGCCGGGTGGACGAGGGGACGCCGAGCCCGGCGGACACGACGACGAGCTTCAGGGCGCCGGCGGCGCCGGTTCCGTTCGTCTGCTGAGCGGTGGTCATGGCCGTCATGCCTCCTTCGGGGCGTCGGCGGACAGGGAAACGGAACCGGCAGCGGAAGCCGGTGCGGAGGCCGCGGCGGCCACAGCGGCCGAGTCCCCGGCCCCGCCCGCCCCGGTCGCCTCGCCCGCGCCCGCTCCGAGCACCGCCGGGTGAAGCGGCGCGGACTCCGGCACACCCGCCGGCCGCAGGCTCGCGAACTCCTTGCGCAGCACCGGCACGACCTCCTCGCCGAGGAGGTCGAGCTGCTCCAGCACGGTCTTCAGCGGGAGTCCCGCGTGATCCATCAGGAACAGCTGGCGCTGGTAGTCGCCGACCGCGTCACGGAAGCCCAGCGTCCGCTCGATGACCTGCTGCGGGGAGCCCACGGTCAGCGGCGTCTGCTCGGTGAAGTCCTCCAGCGAGGGGCCGTGCCCGTACACCGGCGCGTTGTCGAAGTAGGGGCGGAACTCGCGCACCGCGTCCTGCGAGTTCTTCCGCATGAACACCTGACCGCCGAGGCCGACGATCGCCTGCTCCGGGGTGCCGTGCCCGTAGAAGGCGTACCGCTTCCGGTAGAGGTCGACCATCTTCCGGGTGTGGGACATGGGCCAGAAGATGTTGTTGTGGAAGAAGCCGTCGCCGTAGTACGCGGCCTGCTCGGCGATCTCCGGGGAGCGGATCGAGCCGTGCCAGACGAACGGCGGGACCCCGTCCAGTGGCCGGGGCGTGGACGTGAAGCCCTGGAGCGGGCTGCGGAAGGTGCCCTCCCAGTCGACCACGTCCTCCCTCCACAGCCTGTGGAGGAGCGCGTAGTTCTCGATGGCGAGCGGGATGCCCTGGCGGATGTCCTGGCCGAACCACGGGTAGACCGGGCCGGTGTTGCCGCGACCCGTCATCAGGTCGACGCGACCGTCCGCGAGGTGCTGGAGGTACGCGTAGTCCTCGGCGATCTTCACCGGGTCGTTGGTGGTGATCAGGGTGGTCGAGGTGGAGAGGATCAGCCGGTCGGTGCGCGCCGCCAGGTAGCCGAGCAGGGTGGTCGGCGAGGAGGGGACGAAGGGCGGGTTGTGGTGCTCGCCGGTCGCGAAGACGTCGAGCCCGACCTCCTCCGCCTTCCGCGCGATGGCGAGGGTGGCCTTGATCCGCTCGTGCTCGCTCGGCGTGCGGCCCGTGGTCGGGTCGGTCGTGACGTCGCCGACGGTGAAGATGCCGAACTGCATGACGGTCACCTCTCCCTGGGGTCCATGGTCCGTGGTCCACGTCCACGACCCCATATTGGTTGAATCTTGAACTATGCCATTCAACCACGACCCCCCTCCCGCTATTCCGACGGCCCCGGGCGAGCGCCGCGGGGCCGTCGAAAGCGGGGAAATCCGCAGGTCACTCCAGCCCGGACGCCCCCGGGAAGAGCTGGCGGAAGGCGTCGGCGGACTCGGTGCCCGAGCGGCCGAAGGGCGCGTCGAAGTCCCAGACCAGGAACAGCAGGAACGCGATCAGCGCACTGAACAGCCCGGCGAGCAGCAGCTCCCGGAACGACCGCCCGATCTGCATGGTGAAGATCAGCCCCACGGTGATGACCGCCCCGCTGATCAGCCCGAACCACACGATCCCGGGGAGAGTCGCTCCCGCCCCCTCGGCCCGTGCGTTGCGCGCGTCCTCGGCCAGGGCCACCTTGTCCAGCATCGGCTGGTACGCCTGCGCCTCCAGCTCGTTCGACGGGGCGCGCTCCGCCACGACCGTGCGCACCGAGGCCAGCAGCTCGGTCCCGCGCGGCGACAGCTCCTCCCGCTCGATCATCCGGGGCCACTCGTCCACCACGACCTCGGTGACATAGGCGTCGATGTCCGTACGCAGCCGCTCCCGGAAGTCCGCCGGGTAGACCTGGGCGCGCTGGGTGACCTCGTGCAGGGCCTGCGCCTCGGCGCGCACCGCGTCCTGGGCCGCGCCGCGCGCCTCCCAGACGCCCGCGATGGCCAGGCCGAGGACGATCGCGTAGACCACCCCGACCATCATCACCATGTACTCGAGGACGTCCGGTGTCTGCGGGGGCTCGGCCGCCGGGGCCGCCGCCTCCGCCGTCGCGCGCCTGCGCTGGCTGAGGACGGTGACGACGAGGACGACGGCGCAGGCGGCCGCCATCACGGTGCCCAGGACGAGCCATTCGGACATGGGTGAACTCCGTGGGGGTGCGGAACGGTTGGGGCGGGGGTGTGGATCAGGCGCGTCCGCGCCGGGCGGCGGACTGCGAGCGCGGTCGCAGCAGGGCCGCCGCCAGCACGGCCGGTGTGGTGGTCACGAGCATCAGCACGGTGAGCGGGGTCCCGGGCCTCTCGGGCGCGCCGGCGGCGGGTCGGTAGGTCCGGATGGTCACCGCCTCCACCTGCTGGGGCGGGCCCGGCGCGGGGGCGGGCGGCACCGCACGGGGCGGGGCCGGGGCGGGAGCCTCGGGCTCGGGTTCCGGCTCCGGAACCGGCGGGGGCGCCTGGACCGGCGCGGGTTCGGGGGGCTCCGGGGCCGGCGGCTCGGGCGCAGGCGTGGGCGTCGGTGCGGGCGGAGGCGTGGGCGGAGGGCTGGGAGTGGGTGTCGGCGGCTCGGGTGACGGCGTCGGCGTGGGCGCAGGACTGGGCGTGGGAGTCGGTGTCGGCTCCGGTGGTTCCGGGCAGGGCGGCGGCGGGGGGCAGTGGCCGACGGACACGGAGGCATGCGCCCCCGACGGCAGCTCGACGTCCACGCACACCCCGGGATGCGATCCGCCCGTCACCGAGACCGTCCCGCGGCCGACGCCGGGCACCGAGCCGCCCGTGACCGAGACGGTGCCCCGGCCGACGTTGACCGCGGCCCCCTCCGCACCCCCGTCGTCGGACGCCGATGTCCCGATGCCCGCCCCCTGTGCGCCGAGAACCACCGCGATCCCCAGCGCGCTCACCTGCTGCCATCCCGCCACGAGCGCCACGGTAGAGGTCGGGAATGGGGTCGAATGACCAATATCACCCGTACGGATGACCGGTGTGTTCGTCGCGCACATTCCGGCCGTTCCTCGGCTACGGTGACGGACATCATTTTGCACCTTGTTGCAAAATCCCTCGGGGGCGCATAGAACTGGGCTCGACACCCGAGCGAGGAGGCTCCGATGAGTACGCGCACCGCACCGCCGACCCCGACCCCGTACCCCCACCTGCTGCGCCCGCTCGACCTCGGATTCACCACCCTCCCCAACCGGGTGCTCATGGGGTCGATGCACGTCGGTCTGGAGGAGGCCGAGCGCGGCTTCGAGCGGATGGCCGCCTTCTACGCGGAGCGCGCCCGCGGCGGCGTCGGCCTCATCGTCACGGGCGGTATCGCCCCCAACGACCGGGGCCGCCCCTACGAGGGCGGGGCCACCCTCACCACCGAAGCGGAGGCGGACCGGCACCGCGTGGTCACGGACGCGGTGCACGCCGAGGGCGGCCGGATCGCCATGCAGATCCTGCACTTCGGGCGGTACGCGTACCACCAGGACCTGGTCGCCCCCAGCGCGATCCAGGCCCCCATCAGCCCCTTCGTCCCGCACGCGCTCACCGGCGACGAGATCGAGGAGACCATCGGGGACTTCGTCCGCGCCGCCGTCCTCGCGAAGTCGGCGGGCTACGACGGCGTCGAGATCATGGGCTCCGAGGGATACTTCGTCAACGAGTTCATCGCGGCGTGCACCAACCACCGCACCGACCGCTGGGGCGGCTCCTACGAGAACCGCATACGGCTGCCGCTGGAGATCGTCCGGCGCACCCGTGAGGCGGTCGGCGAGGACTTCATCCTGATCTACCGGCTCTCCATGCTGGACCTGGTCCCCGGCGGCTCCTCTCTGGAGGAGGTGGTCACCCTCGCCAAGGCGGTCGAGGCGGCCGGGGCGACCATCATCAACACCGGCATCGGCTGGCACGAGGCCCGCATCCCCACCATCGCCACCTCCGTGCCGCGCGGCGCGTACACCTGGGTGACCAAGAAGCTGATGGGCGCGGTCTCCGTGCCGCTCGTCACCAGCAACCGCATCAACACCCCCGAGGTCGCCGAGCAGCTGCTCGCCGAGGGGCGGGCGGACATGGTGTCCATGGCGCGGCCGTTCCTCGCCGACCCCGCGTTCGTCGCCAAGGCGGCGGCCGGGCGGCCGGAGGCGATCAACACCTGCATCGGCTGCAACCAGGCCTGCCTGGACCACACCTTCAGCCTGAAGATCACCTCCTGCCTGGTCAATCCGCGCGCCTGCCACGAGACCGAGCTGGTCCTCGCCCCCACCCGGCTCGCCAAGCGCGTCGCCGTCGTGGGCGCCGGCCCTGCCGGGCTCGCCTGCGCGGTCTCCGCCGCCGAACGCGGCCACACCGTCACCCTGTTCGACGCGGCCGGGGAGATCGGCGGCCAGCTCAACATCGCCAAGCGCGTTCCGGGCAAGCAGGAGTTCGACGAGACCCTGCGCTACTTCCGCCACCGGCTCGACGAGGAGGGCGTCGACGTCCGGCTCGGCGTCCGCGTCACCGCCGCCGACCTGCCGGCCGAGGAGTACGACGAGGTCGTGGTCGCGACCGGTGTCACCCCCCGGGTCCCCGGGATCGAGGGCATCGGGCACCCCAGCGTCGTCAGCTATCTGGACGTGCTGCGCGACGGCGCCCCGGTGGGCGAGCGGGTCGCCGTGGTCGGCGCGGGCGGGATCGGCTTCGACGTCGCCGAGTACCTGACCGACGGCGGGGAGGACGCGAGCCGGGACCCGGAGACCTGGTTCCGGCAGTGGGGCGTCGACACCTCCTACGCCGCCCCGGGCGGCCTCACCGCCCCCGAGCGCCCGGCCCCGCCGCGGACCGTGCACCTCCTTCAGCGCAAGACGAGCAAGGTCGGCGCGGGCCTCGGCAAGACCACGGGCTGGATCCACCGCACCGAGCTGAAGCACCGCGGGGTCACCATGACGGCGGGCGTGAGCTACGACCGGATCGACGACGAGGGCCTGCACATCACGGTGGACGGCACGCCGTCCGTGCTGGCGGTCGACACCGTCGTGCTCTGCACGGGCCAGGAGCCGCAGCGCGCCCTCCACGAGGAACTGCGCGCCGCCGGCCGCTCGGTGCACCTCATCGGCGGCGCGGACGTGGCCGCCGAGCTGGACGCCAAGCGCGCCATCGACCAGGGCACCCGCCTCGCGGCCGAGCTGTGACCCGGCGCACGCCCCGGCCCCGCCGCCGTCCCTAGGATGCGGCCATGTCCCTGCCCCATGCCATCCTCACGGCCCTGCTGGAGAAGCCCTCGTCCGGACTGGAGCTGACCCGGCGGTTCGACCGGTCGATCGGCTACTTCTGGCCCTCCACCCACCAGCAGATCTACCGGGAGCTGGGAAAACTGGAGCAGGCCGGCCACATCCGCGTGCTGCCGTCCGCCCAGCCGACCCGCGGGCAGAAGAAGGAGTACGAGGTGCTGCCCGCGGGCCGGGAGGAGCTGGCCGCCTGGGTGGACCGCAGCGAGGACCCGCGGGCGGTGCGCGAGCCGCTGCTGCTGCGGCTGCGCGCCGCCGCGGTCGTCGGCGGGACGGATCTGACGGACGAGCTGGTACGCCATCTGGAGCTGCACCGGGCCCAGTTGGCGGACTACGAGGAGATCGAACGCCGTGACTTCCCGCCCGAGCGCCGGATCAGCCGGGAGGACCGGCTGCGCCATGTGGTGCTGCGCGGCGGCATCGAGCTGGAGACCTTCTGGACGACCTGGCTGACGCGGACGCTGGCCGAGCTGGCGGACGGACCCGCCCTGGGCGGGCCGGCGGACGGACCCGGCGGGACGGCTCCGGATGCGGCCCCTGACGGGCCGTGAGATCGTCGCCGCGTGACCGACTCACTGATCGCCGCCTGCTGCGCGGCCGCGCTCGTTCTGATGGCCCGGTCCGTCGTCGGCCTCCGCAGGGCCGGGGGCGGCGGCGACCCCTCGGCGGAGGCCCGCTCGGTGACGCTGGCCCTGTACGGGGCGGTGCTCGCGCTGGTGACCCTGGGCCTCTTCATCGGCCTCGCCTGACGGCCCGCCGGTGCGGCGGGTGCGACGGGTCCGCCCGTGTGGCGGGTGCGCCCCGGGTCAGCGCCGTTCCGCGCCGGCCGCTGCCGCCCGCTCGTCCAGGACCGCCAGCACCCGCGCGCACCAGCGCAGGTTCTCCTCCTCGAAGGCCCGGCCCCGCATGAGGGTCAGATAGGGGCCGACCCGCTCGGCCTCGCGCAGGTACCGCTCCTCGTCCCGGCCGTCCAGCAGCCGCTCGCGCAGCCGCTCGTACCGGGCCAGCTTCTGACGTGATGCCTCGGCGCGCGCCGCCACCAGGGCCCGGGCGGCGGCCGGGTCGCCCGCGTCCACCGCCTGGATCTTCACCAGGAGGTCGTCCCGGACGGCGGTGGGCCGGGGCGGCTCGGCCGTGAACGCGGCGAGTTCCGCGAGGCCGGCCTCGGTGAGCGTGAACATCCGCTTGTCGGGCCGTCGTTCCTGCACCACCACCCGGGCGCTGATCAGCTCCTCGCCGGCGAGGCGTTCCAGCTCCCGGTAGAGCTGCTGCGGGGTCGCGGACCAGAAGTTCGCCACGGCGGCGTCGAAGAGCTTGGCCAGGTCGTAGCCGGATGCCTCGCCCTCCAGGAGGGCCGCCAGGACCGCGTGCTTCAAGGACATCTGGACACGCTAGCACCGGGGTGATTATTCTCCCCCGCACCTATTCAATTTGTTGAATAGGTGCGTCGGGCCGGGGGAGCCGGGCCGGCGCCGGGGCAGAGCGAGGGAGTGGACCGTGCAAGCATTCCGCAGGGCCGTGGAGGCCGGGGACCATGACGCGGTCGCCGCGCTGCTGGCCGACGACGTGGTCTTCACCAGCCCGGTCGCCTTCCGCCCGTACCCGGGCAAGGCGATCACCGCGGCGATCCTGCGCGGGGTCTCACGGGTCTTCGAGGACTTCCGCTACGTCCGGCAGATCGGCGACCCGGACGGCCGCGACCACGCGCTGGTGTTCACCGCGCGGGTGGGCGAACTCACCATCGAGGGCTGCGACTTCCTCCACCTGGACGAGGAGGGCCTGATCGACGACTTCACCGTGATGGTCCGCCCGCTCTCGGCGGCGCAGGCCCTCTCCGAGGCGATGGGGGCGCAGTTCGAGCGGATTCGCGCGGAGGCGTCGGGCACGGCCTGACCGGGCCGGTCCACCCCGACCCGGCCCCGCGGGGCGCGGGCCTGCCTGGGCCGGGCCCACCCCGCTGCTTGGCCGGCCCCCGGGGCGCGCGGGCCCGCCCGGGGGCGCCGCCCCGGGCGTGGGCCCGGGGTGGGCCCGGGCCTCGGCCCACCCCCGGGGCGCCGCCCCGACCCGGCCTCGCCCGGGGCACCCGGCCCTGACCGGCCCGGGGCGTGGAGGGGCTCCGGGCGCCCGGCGTGGACCGGCCCGCTGCCCGGCGGCCCGGGGCCTGACCGGCCCGGTGCGTGGGCCGCGCCCCTGACCGGCCCCCGGCACGCAGGCCCGCCCGGGCCCACCCCGGGCGCCTCGCCCCGGCGGCCACGCCCGGACCGGGCGCGGCGGCCCGCCCCGGGTGCCTGACCGCCTCGGGTGTGAACGGGGCCCGCGGGCCGCAAGCCGTGCTGGGCGTGGGCGGGCCACGCAAGCCGGCCCGGCCCGCCCGGGTCCGGCGCACCCCGGGCGCGCCCGGGGTGGACCGGGTCCGCCGCACGCCGGCCCGGTCGGCCCCGGGCCCGCAAGCCGCACCGGGCGTGGGCCGGGTCCGCACGTTGGCCGGGGCGCCCGCCCCACTCCGCAGACCGCGCCGGGCGGGGCCGGGCTCTGGGTTGGCCCGGGCCCGGGCCAACGGGTCAGCGCGGCTCGTCGGCGTTCAGCGCGTCGAGGGTGGCGTCGAGGTCCTCCCGGCGGGGGCGGTTGTGCGGGAGCTTCGCGAGGACCGCGGCCATCCCGCAGGTGTCGGTGACCGCCGAGAACACCAGCCCGGACCCGATGGCTGCGGACAGCAGCCGCGCCCGCGGCGCGCGCCGCCCGAGTGCCAGCCCGAGCAGGACCAGCGACCCGGCGGCGAACCGGACCTGCCGCTCCATCGCCCAGCCCGCCGCCCGCCCCCGCGGGCGGTCCAGCGGGTGGCCCTCCTCGGCCCACGCCGTCGTACCGCCGGCCAGCGAGGTGGCCGGGATGTCGGCCGCCGCCAACTCCGCGCACGCGCTGGCCGAACGCTGCCCCGACGCGCACACCACGAGCAGGTCCCCACGGGCCGCGGCGGCCTTCAGCGCGGGCAGGGCGGTGTGCAGATGGTCGAGCGGAATGTTGTGCGCGCCGGGAACATGCCCCGCGGCGTACTCGCCCGGGGTGCGGACGTCCACCACCGTGTAACGGGGGAGACGCGCGGCGACCTGCACGGGGTCGGTGACGGGGGTGGTCATACGGGGTTCCTCCTGCGGGGCGGCACGGGCGGACGACCGCGTCCGGTCCGCGTGCGGCCTCTCGGGCCGGCGTTCCGGACCCGCGGTCCCACCCCGAGGCTAGAACACCGCCGGGGGTGACCGGAGCGGAGTGCGCCGGAGGCCCGGTTGCCGGGTTCCGGCAGGTCGGGTGGGTGGGTCGCTGCCGGTCCGGGGGCTGATGCCTGCCCGTTCTCCGCCGCTACCGTGGAAGCCGGGCGGCCGGTACTGCCGGGACCTGGCAGGGGCCGTCGGGAGCGAGAGGGAGGATCGCGTGGGGAACCGTCATGAGCCCGTCATCAGGCGAAGCCGGTGGGGGACGAGCAACTACGAGTTCAACCCGAACAATCCGGTCGGGCTGGCGCTCACCGTGGTGGTGGTCGTGGTGGTCGGCATCGCGATGATCCTGATGGCGACCCGGTCCGGGCCGTTCGCCCACCCCGAGGCGGAGCCCACGCGCGGCCCGTCCCAGTCGGTGTACGAGGATCCGTGGACCGGGACGGGACCGGAGGACGACCCGACGCCCTGAGGCGCCGGTCGTCGGGTGTCAGGTGCCCGGCGGGGGCGGGACCGGGCCGGTGACCGTCTCGCCCCGGATGACGCGCGGGCCGGCCGCCGGCGCACCGGGGTCGTGGGCGGCCGGGCCCGGGGCCGGGGTCGCGGTGCCGTGGGCCGCCGGCGGACCGGCGGCCGGGGCTCCGGCGGCGTCCTGCCCCTTCATCGCCCGCGCCTCGCTCTTGAGGATGCGCGCCGCCTTGCCCGCGTTGCGGGCGAGCTCGGGGAGCTTCTTCGCGCCGAACACGATGAGGAGCACGATCAGGAGTATCGCGAGCTCGCTGAGTCCGAACACCGGCTTCCGCTCTCGTCAGGGGGTGGGTCGTGCGGGGCGGGGCGGGCGGTCAGACGTTGACGCCGAAGTCCTGCGCGATACCGCGCAGACCCGAGGCGTAACCCTGGCCCACCGCGCGGAACTTCCACTCCGCGCCGTGGCGGTACAGCTCGCCGAAGACCATCGCGGTCTCGGTGGAGGCGTCCTCGGAGAGGTCGTAACGGGCCAGCTCCGCACCGCCGGTCTGGTTGACGACCCGGATGAACGCGTTCCGCACCTGGCCGAAGGACTGGCCGCGCGCGTCCGCGTCATGGATCGAGACCGGGAAGACGATCCGGGTGATCTCGGCGGGCACCGCGGCGAGGTTGACCTTGACCGACTCGTCGTCGCCGTCGCCCTCACCGGTGAGGTTGTCGCCGGTGTGCTCCACCGAACCGTCCGGGCTCTTCAGGTTGTTGTAGAAGACGAAGTGGCTGTCGGAGACGACCTTGCCGCTCGCGTTCAGCAGCAGGGCGCTGGCGTCGAGGTCGAAGTCCGCGCCGGAGGTGGTCCGTACGTCCCAGCCGAGGCCGACCTCGACCGCGGTGAGGCCCGGGGCCTCCTTGCTCAGCGAAACGTTGCCGCCCTTGCCGAGGCTGACACCCATGGTGATTCCCCTTCCCCGTTGCTTCCCGTGCTGCTTCCCCGTGTGCGCTCGTGCGCGAAAAAAATCTACATCACTGTAGAAGGCCGGTGGGGTCATCGGGAAGACCGCTCCGGTACCGGCCCCTGCGTACGATGGACCGTTCCGGCGTACGGGCGCGAGGGCGCAGGGGCGGCGGTCACCGGCACGGCGGGCGCACGGACGGAGGGATACGGCATGACGGGCCAGAACCAGGGTGGAGTCTCCCCGCAGCCCCGGCGCCGGGGTCAGGGGGAGCTGGAGGGGCAGGTGCTCGCCGCCCTGCGCCGCGCCCCGGGTCCGGTCAACGCCGCCTGGGTGCAGGAACGCCTCGGGGGCGGCCTCGCCTACACCACCGTCATCACGATCCTGACCCGGCTGCACGCCAAGGGGGCGGTCTCCCGCGAGCGGGCCGGGCGCTCCTTCCAGTGGACGCCGACCGCCGACGAGGCCGGGCTCGCCGCCCTGCGGATGCGCCGGATGCTCGACGCGGAGGCGGACCGGGAAGCGGTGCTCGCCAGCTTCGTGACCGCCCTGCCGCCCGGCGACGAGCAGTTGCTCCGGGAACTGCTGGCCCACGCGGCGGACGACGGGGAAGACTGACCGCATGGGGGTCTTCGTCTTCCTGCCGCTCGTACTGCCGCTCACCGCCTGGCCGGTCGCCCGCCTCGCCGAACAGCATCTGCATCCGCGGACGGCGACCCGGCTGCTGGCCGCCGTGGCCGGTGTCCTCGCACTGTGCAGCACCCTCTGCCTGGCCCTGCTGGTCGTCGTCGGCACCGCCCAACTCCCCGGCAACCCGCTCCCCGACGGCTGGTCGGACCCCGAGGTGCGCGCGGCGGTCCCGTACGACGAGGTCGCGGGCAAGGCCGCCATCCCCGCCCTGGCGGGCGTGCTGCTGTGCTGCGCCCATGTGGCCCGGCGGCATGGGCGGGTGCGCCGCCGTGCCGCGCGGGCGCTGGCCGGGCTGCCGCCGAGGCCGGTGGCGGTGCTGCCGGACCGGACCCCGTACGCGTACGCGCTGCCCGGCGGGCCGCGCGGCGGGCGGGTGGTGGTCACCAGCGGGATGCTGGCCGCGCTGGACGGGCCGGAGCGGCGGGCGCTGTTCGCGCACGAGCGGGCGCATCTGGCGGGGCGTCACCACCGCTTCCTGCTGACCGTGCAGCTCGCCGCCCGCGCCAACCCCTTTCTGCGGCCGCTGCGCACCGCGGTCGCCTACACCGCGGAGCGGTGGGCCGACGAGGAGGCCGCGGCGGCCGTCGGCAGCCGCCGGGCGGTGGCCCGGGCGATCGGCAAGGCGGGGCTGGTCTCCCGGGGCGCGCCCGTCGCGACGCTCGCCGGCTTCGCCGGTTTCGCGGCGGCGGGCCCGGTGCCCCGCCGGGTGGCCGCCCTGCTCGGGCCGCCGCCGGCGGTACGGGTGTGGCCGCCGCTCTCCACCACGGTGGGGCTCGCGGTGTGGGGTGCGGCGGCCGGGGCGACGATCTCGGCGGCCTCGTCGGCCAACTCCGCCGTCACGCTGTACTTCATCCTCAAGGCGGCCACACCGCTCTGAGGGGGCTGGCGGGGCCGGGCTGCGCCGGGCCGGGCTCGCTTCGGGACCGGCCGCCGGGACCGGGGCGGCCCCGCGCCGGGCCGGGCTCGCCCCGGGGCGCGAACCGGGACCCGCCGGCCCGGGGGCGGCCCGGCGGACCGCCCCGGGGCCTTCAGAGGTCGAACTCGTGCGGCGGCAGGTCGAGGGTGTAGCAGGCCTCGCGCACCACCGCCTGCTCGGTCTTGTCGAAGTCGCCGTCCGCGCCGCCGATGACGATGCCGATCTGGATCACGGCCCGCGCCTCGGCGGGCTTCTTCTTCGCCTTGGCGATCTCCTGCATCACGCTGACCTTGCCGAAGTCGAAGTCGGCCACCAGCTTGTCCAGGTTGGCGTCGAAGCGCCGCTGGAGGTCGTCGGCGGGGAAGTTCTGCAGGACCTCGTTGGTGGCGATCAACTGGGCCACCCGGCGCCGCTCCGAGGGGTCGACCGTGCCGTCGGCGGCGGCCACCAGAGCGCACATCGCCATCGACGCGTCGCGGAAGGCGCCGCTCTTCAGGTCGTTCTTCTTCGCCACGAGCTGGGTCTGCATCGTCGATGCGGATTCCTTGATGCGGTCCCACAGGGCCATGAGAAGTCTCCGTTGTGTCGGGGGTCCGTCCGTGCCGCCCGGGGGAGCGGCACGGACGGGGTTTCTTCTACAGTGCTGTAGAAGTTATCAGGAGGGGGCGGGGGAGATGCGGGCGCCTCGGCCCTCCCCGCTCTCGTCAGCCCTCCTCGTCCTCCTCGTCGCCCTCGAAGAAGTCGCCCACCTCGTCGACGACTTCGGCCGCGACCAGCCCGCCGGCGACGCCGACCGCGAGGCCCGCGGCCCCGGCGGCGACCGCGGTCCCCATCCCCGGCCCGGACCGGTGCCCGTGCGCGTCCTTCGACCCGTGGTGGTCGTGGTGCGCGTGGTCACCGTGGTGGCCGTCGCCGTGGTGGCCGTGGCCGTACGGGGCGTGGGCCCCGGCCCCGTACGGCGCGTGCGTCCCGTACGCGGCGCGGTGCTCGACCAGCCGGCGCACCCAGCCGTCCACCTCGGCGTCCCAGTCGGTGTGCTCGGTGCCGTACTGGCTCACCGTGAAGCGGGTCACCGTGTCATGGCCCTCCGTCAGCAGGCCGCCGCGCTTGTCGGCCTCCAGGACGACCTCGACGGCGCCCGGGGTGGCGAGGAAGGTCACCTCGATCTCGTTCACCGCGTGGGCGTACCGCGGTGAGGGCGTCAGCTCGATCTCCTGGTAGAAGGGCAGCTGCTGGCCGGTGCCGCCGATCCGGCCGTACTCCAGGTCCGCCGAGCGGAAGCCGAAGCCCGCGCGGCCGAACGCCTCCAGGACCGCTTCCTGGACCGGCAGCGGCCGCACGGCGAGGGCGTCCAGGTCGCCCTTGTCCCGGGCCCCGGCGATGCCGAGTTCGGTGCGGACGCCGAGGACGATGCCGAGCGGCTGGCCGTGCAGTTCGCTGACCGGCGTCTCCCACGGCAGCGCGACCGTGAACGGCACCGCCCGCTCCTCCTTGGCGCCGAGGCGGAACCCGCCCCCGACCGTGAAGCGCTCGAACGGGACCGCGCCGTCCTGCTCCCCGTGCTCGGTCTCCGCCTCCACGCGGGCGACCAGTTCGAGCGTGATGTGCTCGATCTCGACGTCGGCGCCGCCGCCTCTGAGGCGCACCTCGCCGGTGAGGTCCCCGCCGGGCGGCACCGCGCCGGGGGGCAGGACCGTGTCGACCTCGGGGCCGCCGACGCCGAACGCGCCGAGCAGGCGTGTGAACACCATCGTGGCGTTCTCTCCTTCGTGATCCTTGCGATTCCAGCGGCCGGACGCCCCGGTGCGGGGCGTCCGGGTCCTACTTGGCGGCTTCCAGGGCGGCGAGCGCCTGGGCCCAGCGGACGTACTTCAGCTCGGCCAGGTCGGCGACGGTCTTCACGCCGAACGCCTGGGCGAGCAGTTCGCCGTCGCGGTCGGACACGCCCTTCAGGGCGGCCACGGGAGCCGCCAGCACCTCGGCGAGCGGCTTGTCCGCCCATGCCTTGTCCAGCACCTTGCCCAGATCGATCGCCGTCACGGCGTCCTCCTGCGGGAGTCGGAATCCTGGTACGCGCACCCCTCCGGGCGGACGGGTGCGCGGCAGCTTCTACATGCATGTAGAAGAATAGGGTGAGGGGGTCGTCACCGAAGGTGATTACCGGCCATTTATAGAAGAGTCCGGAAATCGACCATCCCGGTCCGCCTCCGGGCACCGCGTGCCGCCGATCGTGGGCAAGCACACCCATCGGATCCGTTTGCCATTCCTTTACAGTGACTGTAGAAGCCCGCGCCCGCGGCGCTTCGCCATCTCCCTGAAGAGAAGGAGCGACGGACCCCCGATGGGTGAACCTCCCAGTACCGGCCGTGCCACCACCCGCAGACGCCACCGGCGTGAGGGAGCGGGGGTGGCACGGTGACAGAGATCCTGCTGCTCCTGCTGGCCCTGGCGCTCACGCTCGCCTGCGCGGTGTTCGTGGCCGCCGAGTTCTCGCTGACCACCGTCGAGCGCGGCGAGCTGGAACGCGCCGCCGCCTCCGGTGAACGCGGCGCCGAGAGCGCCCTCGCCGCCGTGCGCCGGCTGACCTTCCAGCTCTCCGGCGCCCAGCTCGGCATCACCGTGACCTCGCTGGTCATCGGCATGCTCGCGGAACCCTCCATCGCCGCCCTGCTGCGCGGGCCGCTGCGCGACCTCGGACTCGGCGGGGCCGCGTCCGGCGTGGCCACCGTCCTCGGTGTGGTCCTCTCCACCGTGGTCCTCATGGTGATCGGCGAGCTGGTCCCCAAGAACTGGGCCATCTCCCGTCCGCTCGCCGTCGCCAAGGTGGTCGCCACCCCCCAGCGGGCGTTCACCGGGGCCTTCGGCCCGTTCATCCGCCACCTCAACAGCACCGCGAACCGGTTCGTCCGCCGCTTCGGCCTGGAGCCCGCCGAGGAGCTGGCCTCGGCCCGCACCCCGGAGGAACTGGTCGCCCTCGCCGAGCACTCCGCCCGCGAGGGCGCCATCGAGCAGGACTCGGCCGAGCTGTTCGTGAAGAGCCTCCACCTGTCCGAGCTGACCGCCGAGAACGTGATGACCCCGCGCGTGGACGTCATCGCGCTGGAGGCGCACGCCACGGCCGCCGACGCGGCGAACCTCACCCTCGCCACCGGGCTCTCCCGCTTCCCCGTCTACCGCGACACCCTGGACGAGGTCGTCGGCACGGTCCACATCCGCGACGTGCTGGCCCTCGCCCCCGAGCGGCGGCCCGCCACCCCCGTGCTCTCCCTCGCCACCGCCCCCCTGGTGGTCCCGGACAGCCTCCCCGCCGACCGGCTGCTGGAGCGCATGCGCGCCGAGCACACCATGGCCGTGGTCATCGACGAGTACGGCGGCACCGCCGGCGTCGCCACCGTGGAGGACATCGTCGAGGAGGTCGTCGGCGAGGTCCGCGACGAGCACGACCCGCTGGAGATCCCCGACCTGCTGCCCGCGCCGGCCGCCGACGACGGCCGCACCGCGTGGGAGGCGGGCGGCGGCGTCCGCATCGACCAGCTCCTCGGCATAGGACTCGTCGCGCCGGACGGCCCCTACGAGACGGTGGCCGGTCTGATCGCCACCACCCTGGCCCGCATCCCCGTCGAAGGGGACTCCGTCGAGGTGGCCGGCTGGCGCCTCGACGTCCTCGACGTCGAGCACCACCGCGCCGACCGGGTGCTCATCAGCCGGCCCGCCCGGCTGATCCAGCAGGACCTGGAGGAAGCCCGGTGACCACGCTCCAACTGATCATCGGCGGCCTGACACTGCTGACCAACGCCTTCTTCGTCGGCGCCGAGTTCGCCCTGATCTCGGTCCGCCGCAGCCAGATCGAACCGGCCGCCCGGGCGGGGAACAAGCGCGCCCGCAGCACCCTGTGGGGGCTGGAGCACCTCTCCCAGCTGATGGCCACCGCCCAGCTCGGCATCACGGTGTCCTCCCTGGTCCTCGGCGCGGTCGCCGAACCGGCCATCGCGCACCTGCTGGAACCGGCCTTCGAGGCCGTCCACATGCCCGGCTTCCTGGTCCACCCGATCGCCTTCGCCATCGCGCTGACCGCGGCCACCTACGCGCACATGCTGATCGGCGAGATGGTGCCCAAGAACATCGCCCTCGCCGCGCCCGCGCAGACCGCGCTGGCGCTCGGCCCGGCCCTGGTCGCGGTGACCCGCGCGCTGCGGCCGGTGATCTTCTCCATCAACGCCTTCGCCAACCTGCTGCTCCGCCTGCTGAAGGTGGAGCCCAAGAACGAGGTGGAGTCGGTCTTCACCGACGACGAACTCGCCCGGATGGTCGACGACTCCAGCGAGGCCGGACTGCTCACCCCCGCCGACGGCGAGCGGCTGCGCGACGCGCTGGAGCTGGGCACCCGCCCGGTCGGCGAGATCCTGGTGCCCGCGGCCCGGATGCACACCGTGGACCACACGGTCACCCCCGCCGGCCTGGAGCGGGCCGCGGCCGCGGCCAAGTTCTCCCGCTTCCCGGTCATCGGCCCGAGCGGCACGGTCCTCGGCTATCTGCACATCAAGGACACCCTCGGGGTCACCGACCGCGACCGGCCGTTCCCGCGGACCGCGCTGCACCCGGTCACCCGCGTCCGGATAGACACGCCGCTCGACGACACCCTCACCGCGCTCCGCACGGACGGCAGCCACCTGGCCGCCGTCACCGGGGCGAGCGGCACGGTCATCGGCTACGTGACCATGGAGGACGTCCTCGGCGAACTCGTCGGCCCCGCGGCCGGCGCCCGGTGACGCCCGTCCGGCCGCGCCGCCCGGTGACGCGGCCGTCCCCCGGCGGCGCCGCCCGGTGACGCGGCCCCTCCCCTCCCTCCCCCTTCCGCACCACGCCTCCCGAAGGAGCACCCCTTGTCCGCCAGAGTGACGGACCCGCGCCCGCGGGCCCGCCGCGCGCCCCGCCCGCACCTGCCGCCCCGCCCGCAGCTCCCCGAGGGGCGCCGCCGGTGAACGCCGTTCTCGGCCTGCTGGCCGTCCTCGTGCTGACCGCCGGCACCGGCTACTTCGTCGCGCAGGAGTTCGCGTACGTGGCCGCCGACCGCCTCGCCCTCGCCCGCGAGGCCGAGGCCGGCGACAAGCGGGCCGCCCGCGCACTCAAGGTGCTGGAGCGCCTGTCGTTCATGCTCTCCGGCGCCCAGCTGGGCATCACCGTCACCGGACTGGTGGTCGGCTTCCTCGCCGAGCCGTCCGTCTCCGCGCTGCTGCGGCCCGTGCTGGAGGGCATCGGCCTGCCCGGGGGAGCCGTCTCCGCGGTCTCCGTCGTGCTCGCCTTCGTCCTCGCCACCGTCATCCAGATGGTGCTCGGCGAACTGGCGCCCAAGAACCTCGCCCTCGCCGTGCCCGAGCGGCTGGCCAAGAGCCTGGCCGCGTCCACCCTCGTCTACCTCAAGGTCGTCGGGCCGGTGGTGCACGTCTTCGACGGGGCGGCCAACCGGCTGCTGCGCAGGGTCGGCATCGAGCCCGTGGAGGAACTGCACCACGGCGCCACCCTGGAGGAGCTCAGCCATCTGATCGGCGAGTCCCGTGAGCAGGGCCACCTCCCGCCCGACACCGCCGAACTCCTCGACCACGCGGTGGAGTTCTCCGAGCGCACCCTCGGCGAGGTGATGGTCCCCCGGGCCGACGCCGTCTTCGTCCACCGGGACGCGACGGCCGCCGCCGCGGTCGACCTGATCGCCCGGCACGGCCACTCCACCTACCCGGTCTTCGGCGACCACCCCGACGACGTCGCCGGTGTGGTCGGGGTCCGCGACCTCATGCGGCTGCCCGCCGACCGGCTGGACCACGTCACCGCGGGCGGCGCCGCCCGCCGCCCCCTGCTGCTGCCCGAGACCCTGCCGCTGCCGGACGCCGTGGCGCAGATGCGCGAGCGGGACGACGAGTTCGCCGTCGTCCTCGACGAGCACGGCGGGGTCGCGGGCATCGTCACCTACGAGGACATCGCGGAGGAACTCGTCGGGGACATCGCCGACGAGAGCGACACCGTCGTCGAACTGGCCGTCCCGGACGGGGACGGCTGGCTGGTCGACGCCGGCCGCCGGCTCGACGAGGTCGGCGCCGCCACGGGGATCGAACTGCCCGAGGAGGAGGACTACGACACCGTGGCCGGCCTGGTCATCGACCGGCTCGGCCGCTTCCCGGCCATCGGCGACCGGCTCACCGTGGACGGTGTCGACATCCAAGTCCTCACCCTGGACCGCCATGTTCCCGAGCGGGTGCGCATCGAGCGCACCGCGCCCGTACCGCACGCCGGCGCCGAGGAGGCGCAGTCATGAGTTTCCCGGCAGCCCTCTTCGTCACCGTCCTGCTGCTGATCGGCAGCGGGTTCTTCGTCGCGGCCGAGTTCGCCCTGGTCGCCGCCAAGCGCCACCGCATGGAGAAGGCCGCGGCCGACGGGCAGCGCGGCGCCAAGGCGGCGCTCGCCGGTATGCGCGAGCTGTCCCTGATGCTGGCGGGCGCCCAACTCGGCATCACCGTCTGCACCCTGGGCCTCGGCTCGATCTCCAAGCCGGCCATCTCCCACGAGATCGACCCGCTGCTGGAGAAGCTCGGCCTGCCGAGCGGGCTGAGCTACGGCATCGCCTTCGCCTTCGCCATGGTGGTCGTCGTCTTCCTGCACATGGTCGTCGGCGAGATGGCGCCCAAGTCCTGGGCCATCGCCCACCCCGAGCGCTCGGCGATGCTGCTGACCCCGGCGTTCCGGGCCGTGGTGCGGGTGGTGCGGCCGCTGATCACCCTGCTCAACAAGGTGAGCAACGCGCTGGTGCGGCTCTGCCGGGTCCAGCCCCGGGACGAGCTGACCGCGGTCCACAACCGCGAGCAGCTGACCCATCTGGTCGTGGAGTCCGAGCGGTTGGGGCTGATCAACAAGACCGACTCGGAGCTGATCACCCGCTCCCTCACCGAGCCGCAGACCCCGGTCGTGGAGCTCCAGACCCCGGCGGCGGAGATCGTCACGGTCCCGGCGGACGCCGACCTGGACACCGTCCTCGCGGTCGCGGCGGGCGCTGACCGCTCCCGGCTGCTGGTCCGCGACGGGGACACGGTCGTGGGCTCGGTCCACGCCCGGGACGCCCTCGTCGCCCGCACCCGCGGCCGCACCCTCGACGCCCGCCGCCTGGCCCGCCCGGTGCCGGAGCTGCGCACCACGGACAGCGTGATCCACGCGGTCGAACAACTCCGCCGCAACCGCGCCTCCCTGGCCGTCCTCCGCGACGACTCCGGCCACTTGACGGGCCTGATCAGCCTGGACGACCTGCTGGCCCGGCTGATGGGGCTGGACCGGGCGGCGTAGGGCGGCGGCCCGGGGGGCCGCTCGGGCGGGGGGCCGGGTCCCTCGGGTCTTTGACGATCCGGGGCCCGGCCGGGCGGTCCTCCAGCGGCCGTCAGTGGTCGTCCGGCGGCCGTCAGTGGTCGTCCGGCGGTCCGCCGCCGTGGTCCTCGGCCCCGCGGTGATCCGCCTGTGAGGAGGACAGCAGATCGATCCCGCAGAGGGTCGCGAGCCGCTCGGCGGCCGCCGTGAGCGGAGCGCGGAGGCCGGCCAGCGCCGTGCGCATCTCGCCCGCCCGCTTCCACTGCCGTTCGTGCTCGGCCGCGCCCGTCTCGGGCGGCCGGGCCGCCTCGTGCTCCTGGAGGGCGGGATGCCAGGTGGCCAGGAACGGGCGGAGGTGCTGGTTGGCGAGGCTCGCGGCGACACCCGGCAGCACCAGGGGTCCCGCCGTCTCACCGGCCATCCGGTGCAGCACGTCGCGGCTGGTGCCGAACAGCGAGTACAGCGAGGTGAGCGCCTCCCGCAGCGACCCCTCCTCCGCCGCCAGCGGCTGCACCCCGACCCGGGTGACCAGCTCGACCTGGAGGTCGAACGCGGCGGCCCGCTCGACCGCGCCGGGAGCCGCGACCACGCCCGCCGCGACCACGTCCGCCGGGGCCTCCACCGGGCCGGGCCCGGCCGGCCGTGTCACCGGCACGGCGCGCGGCGGCCCGGCCGGCTGGGCCGGCACCGGTACCAGCGTGTGCAGCAGCATGCGGCGGAGATCCTCCTGCCGCGCGGTGTCGGTGTCATGACGCCGTACCGCCCGGGCGAGGAGCGGGTGCACGGTCCAGGCCCGTTCCGGCCCCGGCCCCGGTCCGGGCCCCGGCACCGGACGCAGCGCTCCGGAGCCGAGCAGTGTCTCCAGTGCCTCGGCGACGATCGGGCCCACCTCCCACGGGGCGTAGGGCCCGACGGTGGCCAGCGCGTTCTCCAGCGTCGGCGGCGACAGCGGAGCCGGGCAGGCGAGGGCGAACAGCCGCAGCAGGTCGTTCGCGGGGAAGGTCCCCGACAGGGGGTGCGACAGCAGCGCCGGCGCCTGCGGGGGACGGTCCGGTGAGCCGGGCGGCGCCGGGGGCCGCCCGGCTCGTCAGGACGTCGGTGCCGGCCGCGTGGAGCCGGTTCCGCAGATGCCCGAAGTCGCTGTCCGCGGCGAGGTCGGCGAGGACGTCAAGGGTCCCCGGATGCCCGTCGACATCGCGGACGAGAGCGGAGGCGGCGGCCCGTTCCAGCTCGTCCTGCGGGGCGCGCCGGGAGGTGAGCAGCCGGAAGCCGTCCTGGTCGTTGAGCGGGGGGAGGTCGACGGGCTCCGCGAAGGAGGCGTAGCGCAGCGACCGTGTGGTGATCAGGGTGGCGGTGAGCAGGTGCGGCCCGCGCAGCAGGTGCAGGAGGTTGCCCGGCAGGCCGTCGGGCACGCCGTCGACCACCCAGAGGCAGGGCGCGTTGCGCTCCCCCAGGGCCACCGCGAGATGGCTCAGCCGACCGGGCAGCGAGGCGGTGGGGGCGTCCAGCCGGAGCGCGGAGAGCACGGTGCCGACCTGCTCGGCGTAGGCGTCCATCACGTCCGCCGGCCCGGACTCCGCGCAGTGGTGCAGATCGAACCAGAAGATCCCGCCCGGGAACGCGGAGCCGAGGTGGAGCGCGTACTCCTGGGCGAGCAGGCTCTTGCCGATGCCCGGCATACCGCGCAGTTGCGCCGCCCGCCCCGCTCCCGACTGGGCGACGAGCGGGGCACGGTGGCGGTGCAGGGCGGTGTGGACGCGCCACTGCTCCGCGAGCCGCCCGGTGAACCGGACCGATCCGGTGCGGGCGGGGGCGGGCAGCCACGGCACCGACGGAACGTGGGTGTGGTCGCCCATGGGTGTCGTGACGGCGTCGGCATGGGCGGCGACCCGCCCGGCGAGCCGTGCGACGGCTTCCCGCGTGGTGGGCCACGGCCAGTGCCGCGCGTCCCGCAGTTCCACGGGGTGGACGTGATCGGCGGTCTCCTCCGGGTTGACCACCAGGGCCCGGCGCCGCGGGTCGCCCTCGTGCTGCCCGCTGAGGTAGGCGTAGGTCAGCTCCCACTGGCACGCCCGGCGCTGCGGATAGTCGGCCGAGTACACCGCGAGCAGCACCTTGCACCGTGACAGGGCCTCGGTGATCGTGGCGGTGATGGACGAGAAGTCGTCAACGGCCGTGTCGTCGACGAAGACCCTCAGCCCGGCCGCCTCCAGGGCCGGCACCAGCACACCGATCCGTGCCGCGTCGGAGCGGCTGTAGCTCACGAAGACGTCCCACTCGGGCGGGGACGCTTCCCGCGACGTCATGGACACGCCCCCCCTGTCCTTCATCCGACGTGCACTCCGTATCCGGCCGCCACCACGAAAACAGCGGGGGGGGGGGGGCAGGTAGACCTGTCACGCGCACCCGGGGCGCTCGCGACCGTTCGCGGCAGGAGATCGTCACCCGTCCATCATCCGCCAGGTCACGGGCGAGTGCGGCGGGACCTTCCCTCACGCGGACGTGGTGGCCGGCGGCGGCTGCTGGCGGGGGACGGACGGGTCTCCGGGGGAGGCGGGGGACGGGTCCGTGGTCGCCGGGCTCCCGTTCGCGGGGCCTCCGTTCGCCGGGCCCCCGTTCGCCGGGATCGCGGCCTCGGCCGCGCGGCGGAGGTGGCCGGCGGGGTCCGGGATGCGGGCGATCCGGCCCAGGGCGATCACATGGGTGCGCAACCTGCCCTGCAGATCGCGGAGTTCCTCGCGGAACGCCGCGTTCTCCGGCCACTCGGACTCGTCCCGGTCGGGGTAGGCGTCCTCGAAGGACTTCAGCCGGGGGTGCCACTTGGCGAGGAAGGGGGCCAGTTCGACGTTGAGGATGTCGAGGGCCACCTCGTAGACGGAGTTGCCCCCGGCGGGCGGGAGCGGGGCGGCGTCGGACTCCAGCGGCTCGCGGTAGAGGTCGAACAGGGTCTTGAGAGAGGCGAGTGCCTCCCGGAGGTTGCCGTGGTCGTCGTCCAGCGGGCGGGTCGCGATCCGGGTGGCCGCCTGGAAGAACATCCGCTGCGCGGCCTGCCGCATATCGGTCCTGGCCCGGAACGACATCTCGTTGCCCAGCACGATCAGCCGGATGTCGGTCAGTTGCACGTACCGGCGGTACAGCTCGGCGGCGATGGCCACCGCGACCCCGAGGAGGCAGCCGACGACGACCGACAGCCGCTGTCCCCCGGTCTGGCTGATCGCGTACGCCGCGACGCCCACGATCCCGCCGACGATCCCGGCGAGCACGATCACCAGCGCCGTCCGCACGAACCGCGCGGCGCCCTTCCGCTGCCCGTCTTCCACTGCGCTCCCCCTCGGCCGGCGGTCCGTCACCGCCAACTCTGCATGCTCACACAGAAGATCACGCCATGTCAGCTCTGTGGCGAGGTCAGGGGGGCGGAGGAGGCCGGGAGGTGTCCGGCGGGCCAGGGCCGGGGCCACGACGCCCGGCACGGCGCACTGCCTAGAGGCGGGCGAAGCGTTCGGTCTGTTCCGTGAACTCCTGGGTCATCGCGGGGCTGACCGTCGGCTGGGTGGTGCGGATGGTGGCCAGGTAGTCGGCCGTGGTCGGGCGGGAACGGGTGCCGGTGTCGAAGGTGCGCTCGAACTGGGCCTGGGAGACGGTGCGGCCGGCGTGCGCGATGTCGGCCGGGGTGAAGCCCTCGCTGGCGTCCGCGAGGGCCTCGCCGTCGGCCTCGGCGCCGGCCTTGGCGAGGTAGCTCTCCCAGAGCGCGACGCGGGCGACCCGGTCGGGCGGGCCGATGGGCAGGACGTAGTCGAAGCGGCCGTGGCGCAGGAAGGCCGGGTCCAGGATGGTCACGTTGTTGGTGGCGCACACCAGCAGCCGCCCGTCCTGGCCGCGGAAGCGGACGATCGCCTTCAGGAGTTCGTTGACGACGCCGACCGAGGTCGGGTCCGCGCCGCTGCGCGCGGCGGCGACCTCCTCGACCTCGTCGATGAAGACCAGGACGTGGTCGAGCCGGCCGATCTCGTCGAAGCGGCGGCTCAGCCCGGCCGCCAGCCCGTACTCGGCGGCGAGGCGGGCGGGGAACAGCTCCAGGAAGGGCCAGCCCAGGCGGCTGGCGATGGCGTGGGCGAAGGTGCTCTTGCCCGTGCCCGGCGGGCCGAACAGCATGACCGCGCGGGGCGGCTCCACCCCGTGCTGGGAGGCCAGTTCGGGGTGGGCCAGCGGCAGGACCAGCCGGCGCTCGATGATCTCCTTCTCGCGCCGCATCCCGGCCACCTTCTGCCACAGCCCGCCGGGCGGCAGCTCCGCCCCGAGGGAGGAGAGCAGACCGATCGCCTCCGCCGTCACCGGTCCGCGCCGCTCGAAGAAGACCAGGCCCTCGCGGGCCTCGTATCCGCAGTTCAGCAGCGCGGTGGCGCCGGTCTCGCCCTCGGGGAGCACCGCGTGCACCGCCCGGACCCCGCTCGCCAGGAGCCGGTCCTCCAGGGCGGTGACCAGGGCGCTGCCCATGCCCATGTGCCGCCAGGCCGGGGCCATGCAGATCCGCAGGAGCCAGGCCCGGTCGCCCTCGACCCGGCCCACCGCCGCCCCGACCACCTCGTCACCGGACACCGCGACCACCGCCGGATGGGCCGCCTGGAGGGCGGCGACCGCGTCGGAGAGCTGGAAGAGGGGTGGCTCCCCGGTCGTCCCGCTCTCCGTGTCGACCCGGATCACCGCCTCCAGGTCGTCCTGGGTGTACTCCCTGATCAGCCATCCCGCCATGACCGGCTCCGCCCGCTCGACGTCCTCCCATCATCGGCCGCCCGCGCCCCGCCGACGACCGGGGCGCGGGCGGGGGCGGGGGCGGGGGCGGGCCGGGGACCGTCCGGCGGTCAGGACGTCGGCATCAGGACGGTGTCGACGATGTGGACCGTGGCGTTGGCGGTGGGGACGTTGCCGCAGACGACCTTGGAGGAGTCGTTGACGGTGTAGTCCTCGCCGGAGCCCTTGGTGGTGAGGGTGGACTTCTGGAGGGTGTCGTGGGTGCCGTTCTCCAACTGCTCCGGGGCGAGCTTCTCGCCGACCACGTGGTACGTGAGGATGTTGGTCAGCATCTCCTTGTCGGCCAGGACCTTGTCCAGCTCCGCCTTCGGGATCTTGGCGAAGGCGTCGTTGGTCGGCGCGAACACCGTGATGTTCTGGGCGTTGTTGAGGGTGTCGACCAGGCCCGCCTTCTGGACCGCGGTGACCAGGGTGGACAGGGCCGGGTTGTTGGACGCGGCGGTGGCGACCGGGTCCTGGGCCATGCCGTCGAAGGAGCCCGCGCCGTCCTTCGGCACGGACGCGCACGCCGGGCCGAAGGGGCCGTCCATGGGGGCGGAAGTGTCGGCGGTGGGGCTGGCCTTGTCCTCGGCCGGGGCGCCGGTGCTCTTGTCCGCGGCCGCGTCGGAGGAGCTGTCGTCCCCGCCGCAGGCCGTCAGGGCGAGGGGCAGGACCGCGGCGGCGGTCACGGCGACGGCGGCGCGGCGGAAGCGGAAGGCGTTCATGGTGACTCCTGAGTGGTCGGTCGACTGCGTTGAGTGACTGGTGGAGGGTGTGGAACGTCCCGGGAGAGGCGCGGGGCGCGGGGGCCCGGTCACCGTCCGGTCGGGACGTGCCGAGGGGGTCGTCAGGTCACGGTCTTCGCGTGGCACCGGCCGCGCCGGCGCGACGCGGCCGGCGCCGCTGCGGGAACCTCGCGTTGATCGTCACGCCCTCTATTCGGCGCCCCGGCCGCCCCGGATTGGTCCCGGGAAGAAGAAATTCCCGGGCGCCCGGGCGGTGGTGCGCCGCGGGCCCGTTCAGCCCTCCGTTCAGCCCTCCGTGACCACCGGATACGGCACATGGGTGCGCCGGTCCGCGTCGACGGCGAGGAGACCGCCGGCCGGGGGCCGGGCGCGCTGGGCGCAGTCGCGGCGTTCGCAGATACGGCAGCCCAGGCCGATCGGGGTCGCCGCCCGGGGGTCGTCCAGGGCGACGCCCTCGGCGTGCACCAGCCGGTGGGCGTGGCGGAGTTCGCAGCCGAGGGCGACGGCGAACTCGGCGCGCGGGGCCCGGTGCCCGTGCCCGCCCCGGCTCACCGTGCGCGCCACCCAGAAGTAGCGCTTCCCGTCGGGCATCTCGGCGACCTGGGTGAGGGTCCGGCCGGGGGCGGAGAACGCCGCGTACACCGTCCACAGCGGGCAGGTCCCGCCGAGGCGGGAGAAGTGGAAGTCGGTCGCGGACTGCCGTTTGGAGATGTTCCCGGCGCGGTCGACCCGCAGGAAGGAGAACGGCACCCCGCGCCGGCCCGGCCGCTGGAGGGTGCTGAGCCGGTGGCAGATCGTCTCGAAGCCGACGCCGAAGCGGACCTGGAGCAGCTCGATGTCGTAGCGCACCTCCTCGGCCGCGGCGTGGAACGCGGTGTACGGCATGAGCAGCGCCCCGGCGAAGTAGTTCGCCAGCCCGATCCGGGCCAGGCCCGCCGCCTCGGGTGAGGTCGGGTCGGGGGCGTCGCCGACGAGCCGGTCGAGCAGCGGGCCGTGTTCCAGGAAGGCCAGTTGGGTGGCGAGCTGGAAGGCCCGCTGCCCGTCGCTCAGCCAGGGGGAGAGCAGGAGCAGGCCGTGTTCCGCGTCGTAGCGGCGGGTGTCGGCGGTCCGTTCCCGGGCCTGGACCGTGCGTACGCCGTGCCGGTCCGCGAGCCGGGCCGTCAGGGCGTCGACGGTGCGGCCGACGGTGTGGTTCGCCGTGCCGTGGGTGGCGGTGCCGTGGTTCGCGGCGCCCGTGCCGAGGGCCTCGGCCGTGTGCTCGGCCAGCTCGTCGAGGGGGCCGAAGTGGTTGTGGTGCGCGTAGAAGAAGTCCCGTACCTCGTCGTGGGGTTCGGCCGGGGGCAGGGCGGCGGTGTCCTCGGCCGGGGCGAGGGCGGCGACGCGTTCGGCGGCGTCCCGGTAGCGGTGGTGGAGGGCGATGAGGGCCTGCGCGGCCTCGGGGTGGTCGCGGACGATGTCGCCGATCTCGTCGGCGGGCAGCGAGATCCCGCACGCTTCGTCGGCGAGGACGGCCCGCAGCCCGGTGGCGAGGCGTTCCTCACCGGCCTCCGAGAAGAACTCGGGGTCGACGCCGAAGACCTCGGCGATCCGCAGCAGGACGGAGGCGGTGAGGGGGCGGTGGCTGTGCTCGATCTGGTTGAGATAGCTGGTGGAGATGGCCAGCTCCCGGGCCAGCTCCACCTGGTTCATCCCGTGCTCGCGGCGGAGTTTCCGCAGCTTGGCGTGGGCGTAGATCTTGCGGGTGGGGGGACGTCCCATGGTGCTTCACCCGTTCTCATCCGTGGGTCCGGACGGCCTCCGGCTCGCCTGCGGGACCAGCCCGCGGCGGCACGCCTTCTTGCGAACATAGCATTCGCGGATTTCGCAGAATTCGCCGTTTCACAGGGTTTCCGGGGATGGATTCCGCAGGGTGGAGGCGTGGCGGGGACCCCTCGGGGCGGGCAGGCTGCCGGTGAACGCACCACCGAACGCACCACCGAACGCACCGCCACCCCCGCGGCCCGGGCGCCCTCGCGCCGGGCGCGCGGATCCGCCGCCCGCCGCCCCGGAGGAGTCCCGTGATCGACCACCAGGTACGCGTCCGTCCCAGCGCCGACCGGCTGCCCCGCGAGGAGCAGCTCGCGTGGAAGCTGGCCGCCGTCGCGACGGCCACCGAGGAGGCGGCGGCCCTCGATCCGGCGGCGGCCGGGATGGCCGTCAACCGGATCATCGACAACGCGGCGGTGGCGGTGGCCTCGCTGCGGCGCCGGCCGGTCGCGGTGGCCCGCGCCCAGGCCCTCGCGCACATGGTGGGTGGCTACATGTCGTCCGGGCACATGTCGTCCGGGCACATGGGGGCTCGCCACATGGCCGACGCGCACACGTCGGCTGGCCACACGTCGGCCGCGCACATGTGGCCCGGTGACACGGCGCCCGGCGACCCCGTGAGCGCTGACGCGGTGGGGGCCCACGCCACGGACGCCCACGCCACGGACGCCCCCGCCACAGCCGGCCCCGCCCGCCCCGGCGCCTCCGTCTTCGGGAGCGCCGCCCGGGTCTCCCCCGAGTGGGCCGCCTGGGCCAACGGCACTGCCGTACGCGAACTCGACTTCCACGACACCTTCCTGGCCGCCGACTACTCCCACCCCGGCGACAACATCCCGCCCCTGCTCGCCGTCGCCCAGCACACCGGCCGGACCGGCGCCGACCTGCTGCGCGCGATCGTCGCCGCGTACGAGATCCATGTCGCCCTGGTCCGGGGCATCTGCCTGCACGAACACCGCATCGACCATGTCGCCCACCTCAGCGCGGCCACCGCCTGCGGGCTCGGCGCCCTGCTCCGGCTGCCCACCGCGACGGTGTACCAGGCCGTGCAGCAGGCGGTGCACACCACGACCGCGACCCGGCAGTCCCGCAAGGGCGAGATCTCCAGCTGGAAGGCGTACGCCCCGGCCTTCGCGGGCAAGGCCGCGATCGAGGCGGTGGACCGGGCGATGCGCGGCGAGACCTCCCCGTCGCCGATCTACGAGGGGGAGGACGGCTTCCTCGCGTGGATGCTGGACGGCCCCGGCGCCGAGTACACCGTCCGGCTCCCGGAGCCCGGCGAGCCCCGGCGCGCGATCCTCGACACCTACACCAAGGAGCACTCCGCCGAGTACCAGGCCCAGGCGGTGATCGACCTGGCGCGGCGGCTGCGCGAGAAGACCGGGCCGCTGGAGCGGGTGCGGTCCGTGGTGCTGCACACCAGCCACCACACCCACCAGGTCATCGGCTCCGGCGCCAACGACCCGCAGAAGTACGACCCCGCCGCCAGCCGGGAGACCCTGGACCACTCGGTGCCGTACATCCTCGCCGTCGCCCTGGAGGACGGCGTCTGGCACCACGAGCGCTCCTACGCCCCCGAGCGCGCCCGCCGCCCGGAGACCGTGGCGCTGTGGCGGAAGGTGAGCACCGTCGAGGACCCGGAGTGGACCCGCCGCTACCACGACCCGGACCCGGAGCGCCGGGCCTTCGGAGGGCGGGCCGTGGTCACCCTGGAGGACGGCTCGGTGATCGAGGACGAACTCGGCGTCGCCGACGCGCACCCGGCCGGGGCCCGCCCCTTCGACCGGGCCGCCTACACGGCCAAGTTCCGCGCCCTGGCCGAGGGCGTCGTCGCCCCGGACGCGCAGGACCGCTTCCTGGCGGCGGCGGAGCGGGTCGCGGAGCTGAGCACCGGCGGGCTGGACGGGCTGTTCCCGGCCGTCCCCGCCGAGGTGCCGGCCGCGTACGACGCGACCCTCCCGAAGGGGCTGTTCTGATGGTGCTCCACACCCGGACCACACCCGTCGAGCGGCGGCGCGCCTTCCGGGCGGCCCTCGCCTCGGGGCGGCTGCTCCGGATGCCCGGCGCGGTCAACCCGTACTCGGCCCGGCTGATCGAGGAGGCCGGGTTCGAGGCCGCGTACCTCTCCGGGGCCGTGCTCGCCGCCGACCTCGGGCTGCCGGACATCGGTCTGACCACCGCCACCGAGGTCGCGGCCCGCGCCCAGCAGACCACCCGGGTCACCGGTCTGCCCGTGCTGATCGATGCCGACACCGGCTTCGGCGAGCCCCTGAACGCCGCCCGGACCGTGCAGTTGATGGAGGACGCGGGCCTGGCCGGGCTCCATCTGGAGGACCAGGTCACCCCCAAGCGCTGCGGCCACCTCGACGGCAAGTCCGTCGTCCCGCGCGAGGAGATGACCCGCCGGATCCGGGCCGCCGCCGACGCCCGCCGGGACCCGGACTTCCTGCTGATGGCCCGCACCGACGCCCGCGCGGTGGAGGGCCTCGCGGCGGCGATCGACCGCGCCAAGGCGTATGTGGACGCGGGAGCCGACGCGGTCTTCCCCGAAGCCCTCGCCGGTGAGGCCGAGTTCGCGGCCTTCCGCGAGGCCCTCGACGTACCCCTGCTCGCCAATATGACCGAGTTCGGCAAGGGGCCGCTGCTGGACGCGCGCACCCTGGAGGACCTGGGCTACAACATCGCCCTCTACCCCGTCACTCTCTTCCGCCTCGCGATGGGCGCGGTCGAGGACGGCCTGCGCACCCTCGCCGAGGACGGCACCCAACGGGCCCTGCTGGAAAGGATGCAGACCCGCTCCCGGCTCTACGAGGTCCTCGGCTACGAGCAGTACACGGCCTTCGACGCGGCCGTCTTCGACTTCACCCTTCCGCCCGGTACCTGACCACCGGAGGCACCCGCCGGTACCTGACCACCGGAGGCACCCGCCCGGTACCTGACCACCGGAGGCACCCGCCCATGCCCGACCACGGAGGCACCCGCCCATGACCACCACCTCACCCGGCGTCCACCGGGGACTGGCCGGTGTCGTCGTCGACACCACCGGCATCTCCACGGTGATCGAGGAGACCAACTCCCTCACCTACCGGGGCTATCCCGTCCAGGACCTGGCCGCGCACCGCTCCTTCGAGGAGGTCGCGTACCTCCTCCGGCACGGCGAACTCCCCGACGCGGCCCAGCTCCGCGAGTTCCGCGCCGCCGAGCGGGCCCTGCGCCCGCTGGACCGCACCACCGCCGAACTGGTGGCCCGGCTCCCCGGGACCTGCCACCCGATGGACGTGCTGCGCACCGCCGTCAGCGTCTTCGGCGCCGAGGACCAGACGGAGGACGACGGCAGCCCGGCCGCGAACCTCGCCAAGTCGCTCACCCTGCTGGCGAGACTGCCCACCGTGGTCGCCGCCGACCAGCGCCGCCGCCGGGGTCTCGCCCCGATCCCGCCGGACCCCTCGCTCGGCTACGCCGAGAACTTCTTCCATATGTGCTTCGGCACCGTCCCCGACCCGGACGTGGTCCGCTGCTTCGAGGTCTCGCTGATCCTCTACGCCGAACACAGCTTCAACGCCTCGACGTTCACCGCGCGGGTGGTCACCTCCACCCTCTCCGACCTCTACAGCGCGGTGACCGCCGCGATCGGCGCGCTCAAGGGCCCGCTGCACGGCGGCGCCAACGAGGCCGTGATGCACATGCTCAACGAGATCGGGGACCCCGGCCGCGCCGAGGAGTGGCTCGACGGGGCCCTGGCCGGCCGGCGGAAGATCATGGGCTTCGGCCACCGCGTCTACAAGCACGGCGACTCCCGCGTACCGATCATGCAGGAGGCGCTGGACCGGCTGGTCGCCCGCGCCGGGGACCCGGAGGTGACCCGGCTGGCCACCCTGCACGCGGCGCTGCGCCACGCCATGGTCACCCGCAAGGGCATCCACCCGAACCTGGACTACCCGGCCGGGCTCGCGTACCACCTGATGGGCTTCGACATCCCGCTCTTCACCCCGATCTTCGTGATGAGCCGCATCACGGGCTGGACCGCGCACATCACCGAGCAGCTCGCCCACAACGCCCTCATCAGGCCGCTGGCCTCCTACGACGGCCCGGGGCAGCGACCGGTCCCGACCGCCGCCCCGTAGCACCCGGGGGCCGTTCGGCGCCGGGCCCGCCCGCCGGTCAGGCGATCGCGTCCAGGGCGCCCGCCTTGGCCTCGGCGACGAGGGAGGCGAACTGGTCGGCGCTCATCCGCACCTGCTGGCCGAAGTCGTCCGTGATCACGACCCGGCGCTCGGCCGGAGCGCTCTCGTCGACGAACAACTGCGGGCAGCCGCAGTCGCAGTTGCCGCAGAAGGTCGCCACGGGTTCCAGGTCTCGCACGTCGGTCATCACGCTCACCTCTCGCTGGGGCTTCCGGCTCCGGACCTCGCGCCCGACATGCCCGGACGCCAGGACCCTGCCCGTCCCGCACCCCCGCCAAGCGGGCGCACACCCACGACCGGATGCACACCCGGGCCTGTCCGTGCCCCCGATGCCCCCGGAACCCGCCGTTCCACGGGCACCGGACGGGGGCCGCGTACGACTACCTGGTGAGCGGCCCGGGCGGCCGGTCATCGGGAAACTCCCCCAGCGCGCGGGAACTTCCGGCGCGGCCCGTCCGACTACTGCCCCGTGAGCGGGCGGCCCGGTGCCGTCCGCCGCCGGGGAGGGGTGGGAGCGATGGGCGGGCTCGATGTGCGGCTGCGGGGGGTGACCTGCCGGCACGGGCGGGTGGTGGCCGTGGACGGGGTCGATCTGGAGATCGCCGCCGGTGAGCGCGTCGCCCTGACCGGGACCAACGGGTCGGGGAAGAGCACCCTGCTGCGGGCCGTGCTCGGGCTGCACCGGCAGGTGAGCGGGACGGTCCTGGTCGGCGGCCGGGAGGCCCGGTCCGGCGCCGAGTGGGCGCGGCGGCGACGGGACTGCGCCTGGGTCCCCCAGAAGCCCGCCACCGGCCGCTTCCCCCTGCTGGGCGGTGAGTTGCTGGCCAGTGGCGGCGAACCGGCGGAGGCCGCGCGGGCCGCCGGGCGCCTCGGTGTGGGCGGGGTGCTCGACCGGCCCCTGGACACCCTCTCCGGCGGCCAGTTGCAGCGTATGTACCTCGCCCGCGCGCTCGGCTGCGTGGCCGCCGGAGCGCAGGTGCTGCTCGCCGACGAACCCACCGCCGCACTGGACTTCGCGGGCCAGGACGAGGCGGCCGACGTGCTCACCGGCCTGCCCGTGACGCTGGTGGTCGTCACCCATGACCGCGCCCTCGCCGAACGCTGCGACCGGGTCCTGGAGATGGCCGCCGGACGGCTGCGGGAGGTGGTCCGGTGAACAGCCCGGCCGAACTCGGGGCCCTGCTCGAACTCGTACCCGTGCAGCGGGCCGGGTTCGCCCTGCTGCTCGCGGCCGTCGGGCTGCCGGTCGTCGGCGTCGTGATCGTCGGTCTCGACATCATGCCGGTGCGCTTCGCGATGATGCACGTGGCCCTGCTCGGGGTGGCGGTCGGGCTGCTGACCGGGCTCGATCCCCTGGTGTGCGCCCTGGTGGCCTGCGCGCTGGCGGGGGCGGGTGTCGCGCCGCTCGCCCGGACCCCGAGCGGTCTCTCGGGCGCGATGGGCCTGCTGATGAGCCTCGCGGTCGCGGCGGCCCTGCTGGTCCTCGCCGTCTCCGGGGTCAACGCCTCGGGCGCGTTCGCGCTGCTGTGGGGCTCCATCCTCTCCGTCGGCACCGCCGACCTCGTCGTCCTCGGCACCCTCGCCGTCCTCGCGCCCGGCCTCTTCTGGTGGCGCCGGCGCGACCTCGCCCTCCTCCTCCACGACCGGGAACTCGCCCAGTGCTCGGGCGTCCCGGTCCGGGCCCTGACCCTGGTGCTGCTGGTCCTGGTGGCGGTGTCCGTCGCCGGGGCCATCAAGCTCACCGGCGCCCTGCTGGTGGACGCGCTCACCCTGCTGCCCGCCCTCGCGGCCCGGCGGCTGGGCACCTCGCTCACCTCGATCACCCTGTGGGCGGTGACGATCGGCGTCGCCGTCAACCTGACGGGGTTCCTCGTGGCCCTCTGGCTGGACTGGCCGCCCGGCCCGGTCCTCGTCCTGACCGCGGGGGCCGTCGTCCTCGGGGTCCATCTCGTACCCGAACGGAGAAACCGCTCATGGCGCGCACCCGCGTCCGCATCCCTGCCGTCCCTGCCCTCCTCGCACTGAGCTGCGGCCTCGCCCTCACCCTGGTCACCGGCTGCGCCGCCGACGACTCCCCGGCCGCGAAGCCGCGGGACAAGGCGGGCGCCGACGGCCCGAAGGTGGTGGTCACCACCACCTGGGAGGGCGCCTTCGCCAAGGCGGCCGGGGCGAAGGACATCGAGGTGATCGTCCCGCAGTCGGTCCACCACGCCCCGGACTACGACCCCAAGCCCTCCGACCTGGCCGCCGTCGCCGAGGCCGACTTCGTGCTCTACGCGCCCTTCGAGCCGTACGCGGAGAAGATCAAGGAGGCGGCGGGGTCGAAGGGGGAGCTGGTCGAGGTCGCCCTCGACAACGACCCGGCGAAGGTGAAGGCCGAAGTCGCCCGGCTTGCCGACAAGTTCGGCACCAGCGGCGAGGCGGCGGCCTGGCAGAAGACCTTCGACACCGAGTACGCGGCCCTGGGCAAGGACCTCAAGTCGGCCTGGCCCGAGGGGAAGAGCCCGAACGTGGTCAGCCAGGTCTTCACCGCCTGGGCGGCTGGGATGGCGGGCGCCACGACGGTCGGCACCTTCGGACCGGAGGCGGTCACCCCCGGGCAGCTCAAGGACCTGTCGGCGAAGAAGCCCGCCCTGGTCCTGGACAACGCCCATATGTCGACCGGGACCGTGCTCCCCGACTCCGGCGCGAAGCAGGTCCCGATCGTCAACTACCCGGGCGACGACCTCGATCTGCTCGCGGTGTACCGCAACGCGGCGGACGCGCTGAAGAAGGCGATGGCGTCGTAGGACGCGCGGTACGCCCCGGGCCCGGACCGTGTGCACGGTCCGGGCCCGGGGCGCGTGGTGCCCGGCGCCGGCGGGGGTGCGTGCTGCCGCTCAGCCCGTGTGCGCGAGGGGCGGCCGTGACCCGGCGGCCCCCTCCCCCCGGTCGCCCGCCGGCTCCGCCGCCAGGCGTTCCCGCAGGGCCGCGCGGTCGGGTTTGCCCGCCGGGGTCAGGGGGATCTCGGCCACCAGGAGCAGGCGCTCGGGGTGCTTGCGACGCTCCAGGCCCCGGGCGTCGAGGTGCACGGTCAGGGCGGCCGGCGTCGGCGCGTCCTCGCCGTCCCCGTCCCCGGCCCCGGTTCCGCGCGGTACGACGCAGGCGGCGAGACGTTCTCCCATCAGCGGGTCCGGCACCCCGACGCACACCACGTCCCGCACCCCCGGGTGGGTGCGCAGTTCCCGTTCCACCTCGGCGGGGCTGATGTTCGCGCCGCCGCGTATGACGACGTCCTTCAGCCGGCCGACCACGTGCAGGACCCGGTCCTCGTCGAGGTAGCCGAGGTCGCCGGTGCGCACCCAGCCGTCGGGGGTGCGGTAGCGGGCGTCGAGTTCGGGCGCGCCGACGTAGCAGAGCGGGGTCATCGGCCCCCGGGCGGTGATCTCGCCGACCCGGCCGTCGGGCAGGGCCTCGTGGGTGGCCGGGTCGGTGATCCGGATGTCCGCCACACGGGGGTCGGGGCGGCCGGCGACGACCCCGGAGGCGTCGGTCGGCGGGGTGCGGTGGTCCAGCCCGGTATGGCAGTTGACGCCGTCGGCGGACCCGTACAGGTTGACGACCGGGCAGCCGAACGCCTCCGCGGCGGCCTCGGCGGTCCCCGCGTCGAGGGGGGCGCCGCCGAGGACGAGGGCGGTGGGGGAGGGGAGCCGGTCCCGCGCGGCGCCGCCCGGGTCCGTCGTGCCGTCGGCGGCGTCCGCGTCTGCCGCGGCGCCGGCGGCGGCCGTGGCGTCCGGGTGGTCGAGGTGGTCGAGGTGGTCGAGGTGGTCGAGCATCATGCGGATCATGGTCGGGACGCCGAGGACATGCGTCGGCCGGTGCTCCCGGACCGCCGCCAGGGCGGCCCCCGGGGTGAAGTGGTCGAGCAGGACGAGGGTGCCGCCGTGCCGGGCCAGCGCTACCGCCGTGCCGTTGGAGCCGAAGGCGGAGGCCAGGGGCACCAGGAAGAGGCAGCGCGGCGGGGTGCCGTCCGGCATGAGGGAGGCGAGGAAGTTGCCCCGGCCGCCGGCCAGCGCGTTGTGGGAGTACGCGACCATCTTGGGCTCGGCCTCGGAGCCGGAGGAGACCAGGATGCGGGCGGCGGAGTCCGGGTCGGGGCGCGCGGGCACGAAGCCGGCGGCGTCGGTACGGGTCAGCCGTGGCAGCGGAATCGTTCCTTCGGGTGCGTCGCCCGGCCCGGCGGCGATCACCTGCCGCAACGCGGGCAGCGCCGGGGCGAGCGCCCGGAGTGCGGCCGCCGGGTGCGCGCCCCGGTGCTCGACCGGGGCCACGACGGCGACCGCCTCGGCCCGCCGCAGCAGGCACTCGGCCTCCAGCGCGCTCCGCCCGACCGGGAACGGCAGGGCGACGGCCCCCAGCGCGGCGAGGGCCAGGTCGGCCATGACGGCCTGGCGGTTGTCGGGCAGCTGTACGCCGACGACATCGCCGGGCCCGACGCCGAGGTCTCTGAGCCCGGCGGCCAGACATCGGACCTTGCGGTCCAGGGCCGTGTAGCAGAGCTTCCCCTTGGCATCCAGGACCGCCGTCCGGTGCGGATCGGCGATCTGCCGGGCCCGGTAGAGGCTGTAGAGGTCGAGGTCCGGACAGGTCCCGTCGGTGGCCCAGGCACGGCGGAGTCCGGCGGGCAGCAGATCGCGCAGGGCAACGGTCACAGGAAGCTCCAGGGGTCGGGAACGGCGGGGGCACCGTGCGCGTCGCGGCTGATCGAGCCGGCGAAGCGCGGGTCGTCGTGCAGGGCGGCCAGGTCGGTGGTGACCGGGGTCGCCGCGAGTCCGAGGTCGCGCAGCCGGGCCAGCGCCTCGTCGGTGGGGAGGGCGGTGAGGTCGAACGCGGCGGCCGCGCGGGCGCAGGCGTCGTCCGGCGCGAGCCAGCCGTCCGCCGTCGGCAGGGGGCGGCGGAAGCCCGTCGGCCGCCGGGGGTTCTCCCCACGGGCGGCGCGGCGCAGCGCGGGGCCGGTCAGCAGGTCGGCGGCGCCGAGGAGGGACGACTCGACGCGGACGCCGGTGCGGGCACGGTGGCGGGGGCCGGGGCGGGTGCCGTCCTGGCCGGGGCCTTCGGGGCGGGTGCCGCGGTCGCCCGGGCGCGTGGCGCCGTCGTCGCCGGAGCGGGCGTCGTACGCGTCGGTGCCCTCGTAAGCGCCGTACGTGTCAGGGACGTTGATGCCGCCGCGCCCGTCGCGCCCGGAGCGCTCGCGCAGCAGCAGGCCCGCGAGGACCGCCTCCGCGCCGAGCAGGCCGCCCAGCACATCGAGGAGCGTCATCAGGCTGGGGGCGGGCGGCGTGCCCTCGGGGCGGACCGCCTCGCCGACACCGGTGCGGGCCTGGACCATGAAGTCGGTGCCCAGCGGGGCCGCCTCGATCCGGTCCGCCCAGCCGCCCGTGTACGCGTACACCAGGGCGGGGTTGACGGCGGCGAGGTCGGCCGCGTCGAGGCCGAGGCGGGCGGCGGTGCCGGGCGCCCAGTTGTGCAGGAACACGTCCGCCCCGGCGGCCAGTTCGCGCAACCGGTCCCGGCCGGCCGGGGACTTGATGTCGATCTCGACGGCGCTCTTGCCGCGGTTGAGGGCGAGCCAGCGCGCGGAGACGCCCGAGCAGGCGGGCGGCATACCGCGCAGCGGGTCGCCGCCCGGGGGCTCGACGCGCACGATCTCGGCGCCGAGCAGGCCGAGGAGATGGGCCGCGAGCGGGGCCTGGATGCGGCGGCCGGCCTCCAGCACGGTGAGGCCGTGGAGCGGGCGGTCGACGGGGGCGGTCCGGGGACCGGGTGCGTGATCCGCGTCGGGCCCCGGGCCGGGCGCGGGTCCGGGGCCGGGTCCGGGACCGGGACCGGGGCTCGGCGGGGTGAGCGGGGTGAGGGTGAACGGTTCTGCGCCGCCCTGCTCCGCGTCGCGTTCCGCGGCCCGCTCCCGCAGGGTCCGCAGCCGGCAGATGTGCGCCCCCGCCCCGGCCGCGGCCCGCGCGAGCGCGTCGAACGGGTGGTGCCGGGTGGTGCGGTGGAGGACGTCCGGCAGCGGCGCGCACGCCGTGGCGTAACGGAACTGGAAGGGGCGCCACCCCGCGCGTATCGCGTCCTCCGGAGCGCCGAGGGCCCGCCAGAACCGGGCCCAGACCCCCGGGTCCAGGGTCTCCAGTTCGAACAGCACACCCTCGGCCGAGGTGAACGGCGGCCCGCCCGGGGACAGTTCGGTGGCCTCGCCCTCCTCCGCCCCGGCGGCGGCGAGGTACTGAGAGACGGTCAGCAGCCCGGCCCGGTCGGCGCGGGTGGTCACCTCGCGGACCGGGGCCGCCACCCCGCGCGCCTGCCCGATGAGGGCGGCGAGCAGCCCCTGCACGGTGAGCAGCCCGGTGGCGGTGGCGAGGTAGTCGGCCGCCAGACCGGACGGCACGCCGTCGCGGCGGCCGTTCACGGCCATGACCCCGGTGGCCGCCTGTGCGGTGGCCTCGTCGGTGATCCCGCTGCCCGGCGTGGACCAGGTGGTCCGGGCGTGGACGGGCGCGAAGCCGGGCCCGTCGAGCACCGCCGGGTCCTGTGCCGGTCCTTGGTTGCTCGCGGGCGCGATGTCCGCGCCGAGCAGGCGCAGTTGGCCGGTGACGACCCGGGCGACGGGCTCGGGCCCCGACGGCGTGAAGGTGAACGACGCGAGCGGCCGGTCCGTCCTCGTGGTGACTGGTGACGCCATGCCTCTCCTCTCGTGGCGCGGCGGTGGCAGCGCCATCGACTCGACGGGCCCGGTCGGCAGGACCCGCCGGCGGCGGGAACTCCGCGGGCCTCGCGCCCGACCCGTTCCACGGAACAGACAGTCGGACCACCGCGGCCGGGAGTTCCCGGCAGACCGGAGAGAAGCCATGACGCAGCCCCCGCCCGCCGCGACCGCCGGCCCCGCCGCCACCCGGGACGCCGAAGCGGTGACCGCCGCCGCGCGGGGCCCGGAACCTGCCCGGGACGCCCGGCCCGCGACCGCCACCGGGCCCGCCGCGACCGCCGGCCCAGCCGGGCCCGGGGACCGCGAATCCGCGTCCTGCTCCGAACTCGGCGAGCGCGTGGATGAGTTCGTGCGCACCCGGGTGTTCCCCGAGGAGGCGGTGCTGGACGCGGGCGGACCGGACGCCCGGCGCACCCTCACCGCGCTGCGCCGCCAGGCGAAGGCGGCGGGCCTGTGGGCGCTGCCCCTCCCCGCGGAGCTGGGCGGCGGCGGGCTGACCCTGCGCGCGTACGCGGGGATCGCGGAGGCGGAGGGCGCGAGCGACCACGGCCCGGCCGCCCTCGGCTCGGCCTCCCTCCTCGACGCGCGGATGCTGGCCCGGCACGCGGCGCCCGCCGTCCGTGACCGCTACCTCAAGCGGCTGGTGGCCGGGGACCTGGCCGGCAGTTACGCGATGACCGAGCCGGACAGCCCCGGCACCGACCCCCTGCTCACCCGCACCCGTGCCGAGCGCTCGCCGGACGGCAGTTGGCGCCTGACGGGCCGCAAGTGGTTCGTCTCCGGCGCGGCGCACGCCGACCTCGTGACCGTCCTCGCACGCACCGGCGGCGAGGCGGGCGACCGCGACGGCCTGTCCCTGCTGCTGGTCCCGGCCGACGCGCCGGGCTTCCGCTTCGTGCGGGAGACGCCGGTGCTGGGGGCGGCGGGACAGGGGGAGATCGAGCTGGACGGCGTCTCCGTACCGGCGGACCATCTGCTGGGCACGCCGGGGCAGGGGCTCGCCGTGGCGGGGGAGCGGCTCCAACTCGGCCGGACCCTGCGGGCGTTGCGCTGGCTCGGGCAGGCCGGGCGTGCCTTCGACCTCCTCTGCGAGCGGGCGGTGTCCCGGGCCGGTGCGGACGGGGGGCTCGCGGGCCACCAACTCGTCCAGCAGCACGTCTTCGAGGCGCTGCTCGCCCTGCGCACCACGCGCCCGCTGGTGCACGAGGCGATGGCCCTGGTCGCCGACGGGCGGGACGCGCGGACGGAGACCGGCCTCGCGAAGGTCGCCGCCGCGCGGATGCTCCAGCAGGTGACGGACGCGGCCGTCCAGGTCCACGGCGCGGCGGGCCTCGGCCCGGACACGGCCCTCCCCGCGCTCTTCCGCGTGGCCCGCGCCGCCCGGATCCTCGACGGCCCCGACGAACTCCACGTCACGTCGGTCGCCCGCCGGGTGCTGCGGGGGTACGGGGGCGGGGCGCGCCGGTGACCACCCGCCGTGCGGGCTGCGCCCGGCGCCGGGCAACGTCTCGCGTCGGGCAGCGCCCGGCCGGGTAACGCCTCGCGTCGGGCTGCGCCTCGCTTGGGTCAAAGCCCGGCCGGGCAGCGCCCCGCCGGGCTGCGCCTCGTGTCGGGCAACGTCCACGGCGGGCTGCGCCTCGTGCCGGACTGCGCCCCGCTCGGGCTGCGCCCACGCCGGGTGACGCCTCGCTTGGGCGTCAGACCTCGTCGGGCATCCCCCCCCGCATCGGGGGCATCCCTCACGTCGGGCTGTGCCTCGCGCCGGGCTGAGCCTCGCTCGGGCGCGTCGCTGCCCCCGGTGCGTCGCCCGCCGGGGCTGAGCCTCGTGCCGGGCTGCGCCCCGCTCGGGCGTCAGATCTCGTCGGGCCCCCCACATCGGGGGCATCCCTCACGTCGGGCTGTGCCTCGCGCCGGGCTGAGCCTCGCTCGGGCGCGTCGCTGCCCCCGGTGCGTCGCCCGCCGGGGCTGAGCCTCGTGCCGGGCTGCGCCCCGCTCGGGCGTCAGATCTCGTCGGGCCCCCCACATCGGGGGCATCCCTCACGTCGGGCTGTGCCCGGCTCGGGCGCGTCGTCTCGTCCGGGTAGCGCCTCGCGCCGGGCTGCGCCTCGCTTGGGCGCCAGATCTCGTCGGGCCCCCACGCCGGGGGCACACCCCCACGCCGGCCTGCGCCCCACAGCGGTCTGCGCCCCGCTCGGGCGTCAGACCTCGGGGGCCCACGTCGGGCAACGCCCACCCCGGGCTGGCCCCCCACGCCGCAACGCCCACCCCGGGCTGCGCCCGCTCAGGCGCGTCGCCCCGTCCGGGGTCAGACCTCGTCGATCCCGACCGACCCCGTGAGCGCGGCCAGTCCGAGGGCGAGGAAGAAGTCGCCCCAGATCAGCTCGTGGCGCATGGCCGTCCCGCGCGCGGCGTCGTAGCAGCCGTCCAGCAGCATCCCGTCCGGGACCACGCCCCGGTCCGCGGCCCGCCCGCCGAGGCGCGGCGCGGCCGGCGGCACCACCCCCGCCGTGCGCGGCCCCGCACCGGCGCGCGGACCGGGCGCGGCCGGGACCGGGCCGCCCGCACCCGAGAGGTGCGCGGTCGTCAGCCGGCGCAGCACCGCGACGCCCCGCGCCCCGTACCGTTCCGCGTCCGGCACCTCGGCCCGGGCCAGCTTGAGCAGCGCGACCGCGGTGATCGCCGCCGCCGAGGTGTCGAGCGACCCCGCCGGGTGCGCGGTGTCGGCGAGGGGCACGAGCGGTCCGCCGAGGAGGCCGTCCGCGATCCGGCGGGCCGCCGGTCCCGGCCGCAGCCGACGCGCGGCCTCCGGGTGGAGCAGCGCGTCGGCGACGGCGAGCAGCAGCCACGCCCGGCCCCGGGCCCAGCCGGGCCCCGGCTCCGCGCACGCCTGCCAGCCCGAGCCGGCGTCCGGGCCGAGTCCGGAACCCGGGCCGGGCCCCGGCTCCTCGCACGGCTGCCAGCCGGAACCGGCGTCCGGGGCGGGGTTTAAGCCGACGCCCCGGCCGGACCCCGCTCCGCCGTACCGCCAGGCCGGCCGCACCCCGCCGTCCGCCTCCCCGCCCCCGCCGCCCAGGCAGAGACCGAGGTGGCGGCCCAGGTGCCCGACGGCCGCCGTGACCCCGTCCGGCCCCGCGCAGGCGAGGAGTTGCAGCATCCCGGGCAGCCCGTCCGTCCGAGCCTGGGCCCGGTCGCCCCCGAGGGCGTCGCCCCACGGGACCAGGCCGAGCCCCGGGTCGAAGGCGGCGAGACAGGAGCGCGCCGCACGCTCGCGCAGCTCCGCCGCCTCGGCCGCCCCCGCGCCCCGGTCGGCGAGCGCGGTCCCGTACCAGACGATCAGGCCCCTGGTCGCGGTGTCCGCCTCCGCCCAGGGCGCGAGCGCGCGGGTGCGGGCGACGGCGGCGGCCAGGTCGTCGGCCGCGCCCGTCCGCCTGGCCCGCAGCCACAGCAGCCCCGCCCAGAACCCCCCGGTCCACGAGCCGCGCCGGGTGGTCGTCCACCGTCCGGTGGCCGGGTCGGCGTACAGGGGGAAGCGGTCGCCGACCTCGGCCCGGGTGACGGCGACCCGCGCCAGCACCGCGTCCAACGCCGCCTCCGCCCAGGCCGTGTCCCGCACCGCCTCGTCGTTATCCCGCGCCGGAACGCTCACCCCGCCGCGCCCTTCCCGAGCCCCGGCCCTGTACCGGACCCCGCCCGGCGGCGGTCGCGGACCGCCCACCCGCAGGCCACGCCCGCCGCCACCGTGAACTCCGCGGCCACCACCAACCACCCCTCCGCGTACCGGTCGCCGCGCGCCAGGAGCCCGAACAGCGGTGGCCCGACGGCGAATCCGGCGAAGAATCCGGCGGCGACCAGCGCGGAGTCCTGCCCCGCCCGCCCCGCCGCGGCCCGCTGGACGACGAGCACCATGGAGACCGCGTTGCCGGACACGGCGAAGATCCCGAACGCGACCGCCGCCACCCACACCAGCCAGGACGCGCGCGCCGAGGCGACCAGCAGCAGCGCGGCGCCCACCGCGCCCACCGCGAGCAGCGAGGGCAGCCACTCGGCCCGACCGGGGCGGGCCGCCTTCGACCAGCCCACCCGGCCCGCGATCCCCGCGACGCCGAGTACGGCGACCAGCGCGGCGGCGGCGGTCGGCCCCAGCCCGAGCCGGCGGTCGCCGAACAGCGAGAGATAGGTGTTCACGGAGGCGATCCCCGCCCCCAGGAACAGCGAGAACGCCGCCAGCCACCCCACATGCCCGCGACCCCCGCCACCCTGGAGCCCAACCGGCCCCTTCCCGGGCTTGGTTGACGACGAGGGCGCGTCCGGGGGCAGCAGCCGGGCCGCCAGCACCGCGACGACGAGAGCCGACGCCGAGGCCGCCCAGACCGCCCCGCGCCACCCCAGCCCGGCCGCCAGCCCGGCGAGCGGAAGCCCGGCCGCGAACGCGCCGAGCTGCACGCCCGACTGCTTCCAGCCCGTCACCGCCGCCCGCCGGGCGGGCGGCACGGCCGCGACGATCGCCTTGTTGGTCGCGGGGTTCGCCAGTGCCTGCGGCAGTCCGCCCAGGGCGACCGCCCCCAGCAGCAGCCCGGCCCCGGGAGCGAGCGCGATCAGGGCGAGGGCGAGGGCCGTGACCAGCGCCAGCGCGGTCAGCGCCCGGCGCGGCCCGATCCGGTCGACGAGCCGCCCGCTCAGGGGAGACAGCACGGCGGCCGTCCCGAAGCCGAGGGTCGCCGTCAGGCCGAGGACCATGGGGGAGACGCCCAACTCGGCCGTGAGCCGCGGCCCGAGGGCGCCCAGCAGGAACAACTGCAGCATGGACAGCGCCATCGCCGCGGTGAGCAGGGCCGTCAGAGCCCGCCCGCCGCCGCTTCCGCCGCCGGGGGCTCCGTCGCCCGCCCGCGTCCCCAAGTCCGTCCCGCCCGACCCGTTGTCCGTCCCGCCCGTCACGTCCGCCCGCCTCTCCCTCGCGCACGCGCTCCCGCGCGCCCCCGCCCGCCGCCGCGCGGTGGGCGTACCGCCCGCCTGACGCGGGCCCTGCACGGCACCGTACGGACCGCCGGGCCACCCCCAGAAGTCGGCTCGGCCAACTGCCTGGTTCCCGGCGGAAGTTGTGGCGTGAACCACACCGCGCACACCGGCGATTCCGGTTGTGGATTTCCGTACCAGCCCGTACCGGTCATGCCGATGAGTGCGAGGATGAGCCCGCCATGACTTCAGGCCGATGTTGCCGAGCAGTGAGGGCCGCGACCTTCGCGGCCACCTGTGTGCTGCTCGCCGCGGTCGGCCACATCCTGATGTCCGGCGCGCCCGTCGCCTGGCCCGGTCTCGCCGTCGCGTTCGCCGTGACGGGCACGGCCGCCTGGGCCCTGACCGGCCGCGAGCGCGGCGCGGGCGCGGTGACGGCGGCGACGGTCGCGGTGCAGGCGGGCCTGCACTCGGCCTTCTCCCTCGCCCAGACCGTGAGTGCCACCGCCCGGCCCCCGGGGGTGTCCTTCCTCCGCCAGTGGGCCGACCACCTGCTCTGCCGGACCTCACCCGCGACCGCCGCCCCGCCCGCCGCCGCGCCGTCCGGCGTCACGACCCATGTCCACGGCGCCACCGGGCACGGCGCCACCGCGCACGCCGCCGACACCGGCCTCCTGCCCGACACCGGCCTCCTCGCCGCCGCCGACCACGCCCACCAGACCGCCGGCCACCTCGCGCACAGCGCGATGCCGGCCGGCCACGACATGGCGGCCGTCTCCCCCACCGGCATGCTGGCCGCCCACCTCCTCGCCGCCCTGCTGTGCGGACTGTGGCTCGCCCACGGCGAACGCGCCGTCTTCCGTGTCCTGCACGCGGTGGCGGGCCGGCTGGCGGCACCGCTCCGCCTCGTCCTGCGCGTACCGACCCCGCTCGGCCTCCCGCGCGTCCGCGTACGCCGCCGTCGCACGACCGCGCCACTGCGCCGCCTGCTGCTCGCCTCCTCCCGTGGGACTCGGGGCCCACCTGCCGGGACCGCTGTCGTCTGACAGCCGGCATCCCGACGCGCGCGTCCGCGCCTCGGGCACCGGCCATGCCGTCCGGCAGGCCGTCCCGCTCACCGGCGCCCGCACGCGCCGGCCCCGAACCGAAGGACATCTCGCGATGCCCCCTGCCCCCACGCCCCCGCACACCCGCCCGCCGGCCCGCCGACTCCCCTCCCCCGCAACGGAGAACAGGCCGCCGGAGCGTACGGAACGGGCCCCCGAGCGCGGCGCCCGCGCCACCGACGACGCCGAGGTCACCCGGATCGCGCTCGCCGCCCGCAGGGGCGACCCGCAGGCCGTGGAGAGCTTCGTCCGCGCCCTGCACCGCGACATCCGGCGCTATGTCACCTACCTCAGCGCGGACCCGCAGGCCGCCGACGACCTCACCCAGGAGACCTTTCTGCGCGCGCTGGGGAGCCTGCACCGCTTCGAGGGGCGCTCGTCCGCCCGTACCTGGCTGCTGTCCATCGCCCGGCGCACCGTCGTCGACAGCCTGCGCCACGCGGCCGCCCGCCCCCGCCTCTCGGACCGGGACGACTGGCAGAGCCTGGCGGAGAGACGCCAGCCCCGGACACCCGGCTTCGAGGACGGCGTCGCACTGGCCGAGCTCCTGGCGGCCGTCCCCGCGGAGCGACGCGAGGCGTTCGTCCTGACCCAACTCCTCGGCCTGCCCTACGCGGACGCGGCCGACGCCCTGGGCTGCCCCGTCGGCACCGTCCGCTCCCGGGTGGCCCGGGCCCGCGCCACCCTGGTCGCCCTCCTGCGCGACCCGGAGGAACCGCCTCCCGCCGTCCGTCCCGTGCCCCGCACCCCGTCCCGCCGCCCCCACCTCACGGCGGCCTGACACAAGCCCCCGTCCCGCCCCGGCCGTTGTCCGGTGCGGGCCGGGCCGGGCCGGGGGCTCAAGGGGTCAGGGCTCAGGGGGTCAGGGGACCGGGGCCGTCATCACCGTGCCGTCGCCGAAGGTCAGGAAGTACGCGCCGCCGGACACCAGCACGGTGGTCGGCTGGGCGCTGTCCCCGCCCTCCAGGGGCCAGTTCCGGACGGTGTCCAACGACGCCCGAGGGGTGCCGTCGTCCAGCGCGAAGGTGCGCACACCGGCGGCGCCGAAGAGCAGCAGCCTGTCCCCGGCCACCACCACGGAGTCCCCGCGCGTCCAGGTCACGGCCCACCGCTCGTTCCCGCTCCGCACGTCGACCGCCCGGATGTACCGGGAGCCCTGGCGGCGGCCGTCCCCCTCGTCGAAGAGCAGTCCGTCGCGGCTCACGGCCTCCGGGACGCGCGGGCGGGTGCCGCTCACGGGCCGCAGGGTCCGCGCGTCCACGATGCCGTCGCCGCAGGCGTCGTAGGGGGCGTTCCGGATGCGGCGGTCGCAGTTCCAGGGGGCCTCGGCCAGCGTCTTCCCGGTCGCCGGGTCGAGGGTGAGGGTCGCCTGGGTGCCGGTGAGCCAGACGCGGTCGCCCACGATGTCCAGGCTCGGCGGGAACGCCCAGGGGATCACCCGTTCCCACACCTGGGCGCGGTCCCCGGCGTCGTACGCGCGGAAGAGCATGTTGCCGGAGTTGCCCGCTCCGCCGCCGCCCGCGTACGAGGCGAAGATCCGCCCGTCGTGGACCCGGACCACCGAGGGGTCGTACCCGGTCCGGCCGGGCAGCCGGGCGACCGGCTTTCCGTCGGAGAGGTTCAGCACGGCGAAACCGTCCCCGTCGGCCGCGGTGACATAGGCGTGCCGGTCGTCCACGTCGAGGCCGCCGACACCGAAGAGGCCGGTGGGTTCGGGTTCGCCCTCGGCGGGATAGCGCCACAGCCGGGAGCCGTCCGAGGCGTCCCGCGCCTCCAGCCCCGTCCGCCGGGTCGCCTCGTCCCGGAGCCGGCAGACGAGCACATCGCCGCTGAGCGCGCAGTCGTCGGCCGCGCCGGGGCCCTCGAAGGAGACCGCCCACGGGCGCCAGTCCTCGGGCTGGAGGGTCCGGTCCAGGGCGTCGGGCCCGAAGTCCGCCATCCCGCTGGCGGCCACGGGCGCGGTGCGTGCGGGCGGCGCGGCCGAGGGGCCGGGGCTCCCGCCGCCCTCCCCGGCACTCCGCTCCGGTGCCGGTCCGGCGTTGCCCGGGGTTCTCGGCCCGGGGTCGTCGTCCGGGAGGAGCAGCACGGCGGCCGTCAGCACTCCGGCGAGCAGCCCCGCTCCCATGCCGACGGCCAGACGCAGCCGGCGGCCGCGCGCCCACGCCGGTCGCGCGGTGCGGGTGGGCCCTGCCCCCGGCTGCCCGTCCCCCGCGTCCTGGCCTGCGGGGGTTCCGGCCGGGGCCGGGGTCGGGGCGGTCCGGGGCATCGGGGGCGCGGCGAGGGCCGCCGCCACGGCGGTCTCGTACGTCCCGATCAGCTCGCGCACGTCCTGCGGCCAGGGGAAGGCCCCAGGGGGTGGTGCCGGCGGGACGCCCGGCCGGTCCTGCGGGGAGGTGGTGTCGAGCGCGCGGATCAGCCCGGCGGTCGTCGGTCTGCGGTCGGGGTCCGGGTGCAGGCAGTCGGTCACGATCCCCCGCAGCTCCTCCGGCACCCGGGAGAGGTCGGGCCGCCCCTGGGCGATGCGGTGCACGATCGCGGCGAGTTCGGTGTCCTCGAACGGCCCGTGACCGGTGGCGGCGAAGCAGAGCACCGCCCCGAGGCAGAACACGTCGGACGCGCCGGTCACCGACCGGTCGCCCGCCACGTGCTCGGGCGACATGAAGCCCGGCGACCCCACCATCACCCCGGTCGCCGTGAGCGCCGTCGCGTCGTACGCCTGGGCGATGCCGAAGTCGATCAGCCGGGGTCCGGTGGCGCCCAGGACGACGTTGGCGGGCTTCAGGTCCCGGTGGACGAGCCGTGCGCCGTGCACGGCCGCCAGCCCGCGCGCGAGGGCCGCGCCCAGGTCGCGGACGACGGGCACGGGCAGCGGACCGCGCCGTCCCACCGCCTCCTCCAGCGACGGCCCGGCGATGTACTGGGTGGCCAGCCACGGCCGTTCGGCCTCCGGGGCCGCGTCGACGAGCGCGGAGACGTACGGGCCGCGCACCGCCCGCGCCGCCTCCGCCTCGCGCCGGAAGCGGAGCCGGAAGTCGCCCTCCTGCTCCAGATCGCGGCGGACGGTCTTCAGCGCGACCAGGTCCCCGGCACCGCCGCCGGGCGGGACGGCGAGATGGACCGTGCCCATCCCGCCGGAGCCGAGTCCGGCGAGCAGCCGGTACGGGCCGATGTCGTACGGGGCGTCGGCGTCGAGCGGGCGCAGCACGGGGCACCTCTCCGGAACGGTCTGCCGTCACGGGTGTCGGACGGGTCGGGACTGCGGGACGGTCTTCGGGTCGGGTCTGCGGGTCGGGCGGGGCGGGGCTCCCGGCCGGGACGGGTCGGACGGGTATTGAGCCGGGCGGCTCGGGGTGAACGGGGTTCGCCGGGTGGTCGGGGCTCCCCGCCGGGACGGGAAGCGCGGGCGTCAGGCGGGGAGTTCGAGGGAGTGGACGGCCCCGTCGTGGAAGACGAGGTAGAGCACTCCGCCGAGCGAGATCACCTCGGGCGCCCAGACCTTGTCCCCCAACTCGTCGAACACCCCGGTGTCGTCGGTTCCGGCACCGGAACCACCGGGCGGCGGCCCGTATCCGGGCGCTCCCTCGATCTCGTGGCGTGTGCTCTCGCCGCCGCGCAGGGGCAGGGTGTAGAGGTTCCGGTTGTCGGCGAAGAGCGCGGTGGATCCGACGATCACCGGCTCCGAGTGGAGGTAGCCGGCCTTCGCCGACTCGGCCTGCTCCGCCTCCGGTCCGGGCAGCGCGCCGACGGCGCGCGGGGATCCGGCGGCACCGGCTGCCGAGAGGTCGGTGAGTTCGACCGCGCCGCCGGAGGCGTTGGGCTCCAGGCCGTACTCCCGGCCTCCGGCGGCGACGACACCCCGGGCCCGGGGGGCACGGGCGTCCGGGTCCTGGTCCGCGGGGATCGGGCGCAGGGTGACCGCGTCCAGGATCGTGGTGTCCCGGCCCTCGACGTCGCAGTAGACCTGGCCGCCGTGGACGCGCATCGCGGCGCAGCTCTTGTCGCCCGGCACGGTCACCGGTGTCCGCTTCCCGGTCCGGGCGTCGAACGCGACCAGGCCGCCGTCGGTCACGGCGATGAGCCTGCCCTCCACGAAGACCTCGGCGCGGTACAGGCCGTACCCGGCCATCGGCGCGTCGTGCGAGGTGAGTTCCTCCTGCCACAGCCGTTCGCCGGTGCGGACGTCCACCGCGTAGACGCTTCCCGCGCCGCCCAGGGTGAAGAACGCGACCTTGTCACCGAGCAGCGGGTCGCCGTAGAGCTCGGTCTCCTCGCCGCCGTCCGGGTCGCTCTCCCAGCGGACCGTGCCGTCGGCGGCCGAACGGCCCCTGACCACACCGGCCTCCATGGTGACGACGACATCGTCCTGGATCAGCGGGCTGCTGCCGCGCCCCGGGAGGACGACGCCCCGGTTGGTGGTCGCGGCACGGTCACCGGGGGCGGGCGATGCCGCCTTCCACAAGGGCTTCCCGTCGGACGGGCGCACGGCCTCCAGCCCGCCCGCGAGGGTGCGGCAGACCAGCACCTCGGGGCTGAGGGCGCAGCTCCACGGCCGCTCCTCCAGCTTCCCCGACCACGGTTTCCAGCCGGCCGGACGGGCGGCCGGGTCGGCCGGGAAGTAGCGGCTGCGGTCGACCCCGAGCCGGTCCAGCCAGGCGCCCGCCACGGCCTGGGCCGCCGGTGAGCCCGACCCCGAGGGGGACGCGGCACCGGACGGCCCGGACGAGGCCCCCGGGCCGCCGCCCCCGGCCTCGTCCCCGCCGCCGTTCTGCAGGGCCCTCAGCCCGACGGCGCCCAGGACGCCGACGGCGAGCACCGCCGCGACCGCGGTGGCGATGGTGCGACGGCGCGGACCGGGACGGGGGGTGTCCGCAGCGGAGGGGGAACGGGGCCCGCCCGGCGGCCCGGTGATCGTCTCCGCGCTGTGGACGGGGGAGGCGCCCGGCATGGTGGGCACGGGGGTGGTCAGGGGCGCCGCCGCAGCGACGACGGCGGCGAGTTCGGTCTCGTGGGCGGCCACCAACTCCCGTACGGCGGGCGGCCAGACGGACGGGCCGGCTCCCGCGCCGGGCCCCGCGCCGCCCTCCGCGGTCCCGTCCGCCACCGCCCCGGCATCCGCCGCCACCGCCACCGCCGCACGGAACCGTTCCTCCAGGGCCGCCGCGTCGGGCCGGTGGGCGGGATCGCGGGACAGGCAGTCCTCGATCAGCTCCCGCACGTCGTCGGGCACCGCGCGGAGATCCGTCTCCGCCTGCGAGATCCGGTAGAGCACGGCGGCCAACGGGCCGTTGCCGAAAGGGGATTCACCGGTGGCGGCATAACACAGCACCGAGGCAATGCAGAAGACGTCCGAGGCCGCCACCACATGGCGTCCGCCCAGCACATGCTCCGGGGACATATGGCCCGGCGAGCCCAGCATCGCCCCCGTCGCGGTCATCGTGGCGGCGCCGAAGGCCCGCGCGATACCGAAGTCGATCACCTTGGCGCCGTCCCTGCCGAGCAGGACGTTGGAGGACTTCAGATCCCGGTGCTGGACGCGGGCGTGGTGGATGCCGCGCAGCCCCCGCACGAGATCGAGCCCGAGGGCCCGCACGGCCGCCGCGGGCAGGGGCCCGGACGCGCGGACCGCGTGCTCCAGCGTGGGCCCGGCCACGTACTCGGTGGCCAGCCAGGGTTCCGCGGCCTCCGCGTCACCGGAGAGCAGCCGGGCGGCGAAACGGCTCTCGACCGAGCGGGCCGTGTCCATCTCGCGCCGGAACCGGTCGCGGAACGCCTGGTCCCCGACCAGCTCGGCCCGGACGGTCTTGACCGCTGCCAACCGCGGCCCGTCGTCCTCGGACACCGGGCGTGGCCCGGCGCCTGCGGACGCCGGGCGCGTGTCGGCACCGAGATAGACCTCGCCCATACCGCCCGCGCCGAGACGGGCCAGAATCCGGTAGGGGCCGATCCGCCGGGGCGCCCGCTCCGGCAGCGCACCGAGCACCCCGCGCCTCTGCCCGTCCCCGCCCGCCCCACCGACTGCCATGCCCCACACCCCCGTTGACGCGCGGCGGCCCTCGCCGCACACCCGACGATCAAGCCTGGCATCCCCCCGCGCCGGGCGCCACCCTCGACCACGAGCGGCTCCGCGCCCCGCCCCCCCGTCAGCCCCCCGCGTGGCGCGACGACCGTCCGCCGTCCGCCGCCGCCGGCCGAGTCGCGCCCGCCCGAGTCGCGCCCGTAACCGACCGGGTCGCGGCCGCCCGTCCGCAGATGCGCCCGCGTCCCCTGCGGCCCGAACAGGATCAGCAGCTCGACCGTGCCGCCGTTCGCGCTGCCCAGCCAGTGGGGCAGGGAGGTGTCGAACTCGGCCGCCTCACCGGGCGTCAGCGTCAGATCGCTCTCCCCGACTACCAGCCGTAGCCGCCCGTTGAGGACGTAGAGCCACTTGACGCCCTCGTGGGTCTGCGGAGTCGGTTCGAGCGGCTCCGGCCGGGCCGGGATGATCATCTTGAACGCCTGGGTGCCACCCGGCTGCCGGGACAGCGGCACGAAGACCATTCCGGACCGCCGGATCGGCTTCAGATGAATTCGGGGATCGCCCGTGCGCGGCGCGCCGACCAGGTCGTCCAGCGGGACGTCGTAGGTGCGGGCCAGCGGCAGCAGCAGCTCCAGCGTCGCCCGCTCTCCAGCCGGGACAGCGTGGCGCGTGTTCGCCGGTGAAGCGGACGTCGACGGTGGCGTCGTGCTCCCCCAGCGTGAAGGTTGCCGTGGCCGGATGCTCCTGCCAGCCATACCGGCCTGCCACGCCATCTCAACTGCGCCTCCCCGGAAGAATGATATTGATAGCACTCAGGTTCTCTTTGTTCTTGAACCACTGGCTCAGCGTTGTGCGGTGAACGCGGCTGTGCTGGGTGATGGTGATCTCGTTTCCCTTGCCGCCGGTGACGACGCCGGCGGCCCAGGTATAGATGTCGAGGCGAACCATCGCGAAGTGTTCTTGCGCTGCTGTATCTTGCCGCCCCAGTGGAGCGCTTTGGAAACGAAGTTGGCACAGTCGTTGTCGTAGTCATACTTGATCTTCGCGTTGCGCTTGGCTCAACTCGTGCTGCCGCTCCCATCGGGTGCGGCGGCGAATATCGCGGCGAGTCGGATCGTCGTCGCGGTGGCGGGGGTCTTCAGGGAGCATGCCGTCGGCGTCCAGCTTGATGGGCAGGTACTCGTCGTGGGCAGGGCGACTTCTCTCGCAGCGTCATCGGCTTCCGGCGTAGAGCGCTTTGACGAAGACGAAGCGGTCGGGCAGGTCGCCCTTCTTGGGCTCCTGGGTGCCGTCGGTGTGGGTGAGCACGCTCCGCTCGGAGACCGTGCCGCGAACGATGACGGTGCTGCCGGCACCCGGGCTCGTCAGCACGTCGTCGAAGGCGGTGGTTCGACGCAAGCTGAAGCGGAAGACATGGCTGTACGCACCAGATCCGCCACCTACTCCGACCGCGAAACCGCCCACTGGGCCACCCAGCAGATGGTGAACTGCATCGAGCAGAAGATCCACTGTTGGCTCGGCCCAGGACACCCGCGCTCGCTTCGTCATCGAGGCCGCCTGCCCCTTGCGTGAAGTGCCCGTCGGCCGCGTCCTGCTGTCGGTGATGATGCTCGCTGGGCGCGAGCCCGTCGGTGTACGCGCGGCATGTGTCGTGCTCAGGCGTGAGCCGAACAGCCCACACGGCTTCGTCGTGCTCGCCACCGTCCCGATCTATCCGTAGAGGTCCGGCGCCGTGTCCGTGAAGCCGCTCAATTTCCGCCGCCGCTAAGGCAAGTCGGATCAGGTCATCGGCGAGTCCACCGGAACGTCGCCGACATGGATCTGCGGGCCAGGGAAGGCGCATAGCACGCGCCGCCCCGGATGTTTCAGGCCACCGAGGTCACTGACCTGGGCCTTCTGCATGGGGGGTGACAGGAATCAAACCCGCGCTCTGAGCTTGGGAATCACCGCGCTTCTGGGCGTCGTTGGCGGTCTGACCAGGGGCAAAGGGTGACAGGGTGAATCCTTGGGCTCTTCCCGGCACCCGCTGTTGACCGTGACTTACCGGCCTGTCGGGCACGCATCGGGCACGGGCGGATTCGCCAGCCCACGGTGGTCCCGGGGGCTTCGAGCTTGCTAAGCGGTGGTGCCGCCCGGTGACGTGGATCGACGTTTCTCGAACTCTTCGTACTTCGCGGTGAAGACGTAGATGTAGTCCAGCAGAGCTTCTGCAAGCTCCAAGGCATCGCTGGCGTCTTCCCGGCCTACCGCGTCCTTGCTGAAGTGGGCACCTTGGTTGCCAAGAACACGAAGGGCCTGCGCCCATTCGAAGAGCCGACCCTCGATCTTGTTTGCATCCCGCAGTTCGCCCAGCGCCTGGAAGAGCACCTTCTTTGTGGTGCCCTGGTCTACACACATGCCTTCGAGGGTTCGCCGGACCATCACAGCAGTGGCGGTGTACAACTTAGCGCTGAAGCATGCACGAGCCTCGCGCATCTCACGCGCGATTGCTTGCGGAATACTCGGGCTCAGTGGCCCAGATGAATCACTGGGCCACTCTCGAACTGCTTCCCCCCACCCCAAGTACCCCCCGGAGTGCATGTCTCCCGCTTGCACCATGAGCTGAGGAGCCCGGCACTTGTCACACGTCACGAGGGTGTAGAGCGTTGGGCTGAACTCCTCTTCACCCTCCGGTGTGAGTTCGTACGCCCCACGCGTCGTGCCCAGGGTGGGCACTTCACAGTACGAACACCGGATTAGCATTGGTGGCGGGCTAGCGGTTCCCCACCCGTTTGTTGTCGCCATGTCCGGAGCGTATCGGGAAGATTCGGTCGGTGGAGCGGCTTTGGGCGGGAGCTGCCATGGGGCGAGAGATCATGGCCCCGTAAGCTTCCGGCGAGTCGGGCAGTCTGTGGACCTGCCCGTTAAGGCACGACTTTGGGGCCATGATCTTCGAGGCTCGCCCCATGGTGGCTGCCTAAAGCCGTGGAGCCGACCGCCCCAGCCACATCGGGGTTCCCCCATCAACCCTTCGCCGTTGGCGTGCGGCCGGCGGCCGGGCCAGAGCGGGGCGAAGACAGGAGCGCGGCCCGAGTCGCCGGGCCGCGCGACGCCGCGCCGTGCGCGGCGGATGCGCCTTGATGAAGTAGAGAAACTCTTACCGCGCTTGGATCAGCTGCTTGCCGTCATGGCTCCGGACATGGGGCCCGTGCCCGTCCAGCGCATCGAGCAGGCGCACCGCGTAGACCTCGGCCATCCGCTCGGCGACCTCTTCGGGCGTGAGCCAGTCAACGGCCGTCGACTCGGCTGAGGTTCGCTCAACACCGCCGGACGGCTTACATCGGAACACCAAGGCGACGACGCCGCGCGTCGTGTTCTTGTAGACCCCGGTGAGCTCATCCACCTCCACACGGATGCCGGTCTCTTCCCAGACCTCGCGGGCCACTCCGTCTTCGGGGGCCTCGGAGAGTTCGAGCACGCCGCCCGGGAGCTCCCACGTTCCGTTGTCGGCTCGGCGGATCGCCAGGAGTCGCCCGTCCTCGCGCACGACTGCTCCCGCGACGGACACGGAGTGCAGTGGCGTTGACTGGGTCTCTCGGGCGCTGTTACTCATGTACAGGAGCATAGGAGAGTGAGAAGGACTATGGGAACAGCCGTAGGAGGTGGGAGGGCCGTACCTCGGTACGTTCAGATCGCCGACGAGATCATTCAGCAGATCCGGGCGGGCGTCCTCAAGCCTGGGGACCTGGTGCCGAGTGAATCCGAGCTGGTCGAGCGCTACGGCGTTTCCGGCGGGACGATCCGCAAGGCGATGGTGGAGGTTCGGGCCAGTGGGCTCGTGGACACCCGCCACGGCAAGGGCTCGATCGTAAAGGACCGGCCGCCCGTGCGGCTGCGCTCCTCGGACCGGTTCCGCGCCTCGCACCGCCGCGGCGGCAAGGCTGCGTATCTCGCCGAGTCGGCCCAGTCCGGCGCCACAGCCAAGGTCAGCGTTCTGTACATCGGCCCGAAGGAGGCCCCGGAGGACATCGCCGACCGGCTCGGAGTTTCTGCCGGCACTCAGGTCCTCGCCCGGCGGCGGCTCTACTTCCGCAACGGCGTCCCGGTCGAGACCGCGTCGTCGTACCTGCCGTGGGACGTGGTCAAGGACATCCCCGAACTGTTCGCCGAGAACCCCGGCCCCGGCGGTATCTACGCCCGGCTGGAGGACGACGGCCACATCTTCGCCGAGTTCGTCGAGACGCTGACAGCGCGCCCGGCCGCCAAGGCTGAGGCGTCCGAACTGGCGCTGAGCCCCGGCGCGCCCGTCGTGCACCTGCTCCGCAACGCGGTGACCGAAGCAGGCCGGGTGGTGGAGGTCTGCGACACCCTCATGGCCGCTGACCAGTTCGTCTTCGAGTACCGCATCCCCGCAGCCGACTGACGCCCACTCAACTCCTCTCAACCCGCTGGGACTTCTTCGCCCTGGCGGGTTGACTCATATACAGGAGTCGTGCACTCTTCTTCATGTCACTCATGTACATGAGTGACGGAGTCCAGCACTTCTAGAGGAGTGATCTCTGTGCGTCAGATCCCCGTCGACACCTCCGCCGCCTCCGTGATGGTGGCCCAGCCCCCGCAGCCCAAGGTGAAGGACCGCCGTACCGGTGAGCGTGCGATGGACGCGGAGACCGGTGCCGCGCTGTCGACCGTGGACGTGATGTTCGCGGCGAACGGCGAGGTGGAGATCCTGTCCGTCACCGTCCCGGAGACCGGCGTCTCCGGTGAGCTGGTCATGGGTACGCCGGTCGCGATCACGGGCCTGATCGCCCGGCCGTGGGAGAACGAGTTCAACGGGCAGCGCCGTCACGGCATCGCCTTCCGCGCGGTCGCCGTCACGTCGCTGGTCGAGTCCGCCGCGAAGCCGAAGGCGGCCTGATCATGACCGGCTTCACGGTCGTGCTCCTGGTGGTCGTCGCCGTCGCGGGTCTCCTGCGGTGGCGGCACCCCGCCTGGTACTGGCTGACCTTCGGCGTCACCCTCGCGACGCTGCGGGTCCTGGTCCGCTACACCTCGGTCATGGAAGCGTGCGGGCTGACCGTCCCGCCGCCGCGCTGGCGGCTCGCCATCGCCCGGATGGCAGGCCGTCCGGCTCCCGAGTCGCGTGCACCGCGCATCCTGCGGCTCCGCCCGACCCGTACCGGCCTGGTCCTGCGGCTGGGGCTGCGGCCCGGTCAGGACGCCTTCGACGTGGCCGCCTCGTGCGACCGGCTGCGGCACTCGTTCGCCATGTACGGCGTCACCTCGCGCGAGATCCGCTCGGGTGTCGTCGAACTGAGGATGACCGGCTACGACGTCCTGGCCCGGGTGCAGATGCCCACCAAGCTCGACCGCACGCCGATGCGCGTCCCCGTCGCCCTGCGCGAGGACGGGGCCGTCCACTACCGCGACTACCGCACCATCCCGCACGCCCTGACCGTCGGGGCCACGAAGTCCGGCAAGTCCGTCTACCAGCGCAACCTGGTCGCCGAACTCGCCGCCCAGGACGTGGCCTTGGTCGGCATCGACTGCAAGCAAGGTGTGGAGCTGTTCCCGCTGGCCCGCCGGTTCTCCGCGCTGGCCGACAACCCCGACACCGCCGCCGACCTCCTCGACGCGCTCGTCACGCACATGGAAGGCGTCTACCAACTGATCCGCGCCGACCAGCGCATCACCACCGACATCCCCGATGCGGAGATCGCCGCCGACATCTGGGACCTGCCCGACCGGCTGCGACCGACACCGATCGTCTTGCTCGTCGACGAGGTTGCCGAACTCGCCCTGTTCGCCACGAAGGAGGAGGAGAAGCGCCGGGACCGCATCATCACCGCGCTTGCCCGGCTCGCCCAGCTCGGCCGCGCCGCCGGGATCTATCTGGAGATCTGCGGGCAGCGCTTCGGCTCCGAACTCGGCAAGGGCATCACCATGCTCCGCGCCCAGCTCACCGCCCGCACCGCCCACCGCGTCAACGACGAGACCAGCGCGAACATGGCCTTCGGCGACATCGCCCCCGACGCCGTCCTGGCCGCCATCTCCATCCCGACCGACACCCCCGGCCTCGCCGTCACCGGCGACTCGACCGGCGGCTGGGCCCGCATCCGCACCCCCCACACCTCGATGCGCCAGGCCGTCAACGCCTGCAACCGGCACGCCCACCGCGCCCCCGAGCTGCCCGGCTTCGCTGCCTTCCGGCCTGAGCTGCCGCCCACGGTGTCGCTCGTCAAGATCCCGGCCCAGACCGAGGCGCCCGCCTCCGCCTGACCCACCCTGCACCCCCGGTCGGCGCGACTGTCTCGCGCCAGCTCCCTACCCCGCCATGCCCAAAACGCCCTGCAAAGGAGGTGAAGACATGACCCGCACGCTCCGCGTGGACGCCGTCCTGGTGCAAGCCGTGATCGCCGGGGCCCTGTCCTTCGCCCACCTGCACGACCTCGCCGCCGCTGCCGGACAGACCGGCTGGAAGGCCTGGGCCTACCCCGTCTCCGTCGACCTGCTCCTGGTCGCCGCCTGGCGACGACTGCGCAACGACGGACCGTCCCGCCTCGCCTGGTGCTGGTTCCTCATCGCCCTCGTCGCCTCCCTCGGCGCGAACGTCGCCACCGCCGGATTCCTCGACCTTCAGCACCCGCCCGCCTGGCTGCGCTTCGGCATCGCCGGATGGCCCGCTCTCGCCTTCCTCGGCGGCACCCTCCTCGCCCACTCACCCACCGCGACCGACCACGACCACGAACCGGAGCCGACGACCGCGCCGGTCGAGCATGTGCCGGCCGAACCGGAGACCGCCCACGAGCCGGTTCCCGTCGCCGAACCAGAGCCCACCCCGGCCCTGCCCCCAGCGCCCGAGCCCAATCCCGCCCCGGCTCCGCCCGTCCCGGCCGCCCTGGTCGACCACGCCCGCAAGGTCGCCGACGACCACCACGCCCGGACCGGCAGCCCGATCGACACCGACACCCTGCGCGCCCGCCTCGGCGTCCCCGCGCCTATGGCCGACGCCATCGCCGCCCAACTCGCCTGAGCAGAAAGGACGACCGCGATGCCCTCCCGCGACCACTTCCACTCCGTGATGCGGATCGGCCCCGTGCAGATCGGCACTCACCGCGACCGGCACGGCCGCACCAAGCACGCCGCCGTGTGCGCCGCCGACCGCTGCGGCTGGTCCGCCGACTTCTCCAGCTCCTCGGCCGCCCAGCTCGCCGCCCGTACCCACCGCTGCCGCATCTCCGACTGAACGGGAGACCACCGTCATGGACGTTCCGCTCTGGCTCGCCCTGATCGTCGTCGGCGCCCTCGGTATCAAGCTCATCCGCCCGCCCTGGTGGCTCGTCGCCGTGCTCCTCCTCGGCGGCTTCCTCCTCGCCGACAGTCTCCTGGCCCCCGTCATCGACACCGCCATCAGCAAGTAGCCCACCGTCAGGAAGGAGACCCGCCATGTTCCGTCCGAAGATCCCCACCATGCCGACCCCGACCGGCATCGTCACCCCGCCGGTTGTCGAGCCGACCGCGATCATCCAGCACACCGCCGCCCCGGCCCCGGCCCCCGTCGCCCCGGCGGCACCGGCCCGGGCCACGGTCCAGCTCACGCCCGGCACCGCACTCGCCCTCGTCGGTGGCGGCACCGCCGTCGCCTTGGTCGTCGGCGCGGTCCTGGTCTCGATGCTCCTGGCGGTCGCCGTCACCGCGGCCTCGGTCGCCGTCTGCGCGCTCGTCGTCCGCTCGCTGATCGCCTCCGAGCACAAGCGCCGCTGACCGGCCCCCGGGGCGGTCTCAACCGCCAAGTCTTGCCCGCCCCGGGAGCCGTGCCCCAACCCATCGCAAAGGACAAGAAGGGACACCCATCATGGCCCAGCCCACCACCACGCCCGCGCGGGTCTGCTCCAACTGCGACGGCTTCCCCACCGTCCGCGTCACCCTCGGCAGCCGCGACCGACACGGCAACCTGCGCACCATCACCGTCCACTGCCCGGCCTGCCACGGCACCGGCACCCGCCCCGTCCGCACCGCCCAGCTGGTCGGGGGCCGGGCATGAAGGACATCACCGTCACCGCGCACCTGGACGCCGACACGCGCACACGCGTCGTCACCTTCCCGGACTCCGGCTTCGTGAGCCTCCGGATCGGAGGCGGCCCCGTCGACGTCACGCTCATCGCCCCCACCGGCACCGCCGACATCCTGCGCGCCATCTCCGCCGCCGCCGACCAGGCCGCCCACGATCTCGACGCCCTCACCAACCCTGCCGAGGAGGACGCGTGACCAACACCGCCACTGCGGCGGGCCTGGACCCGGCCACCCTGGACGATGTCCTCCGGGTGGCCGGGTCCCCCGGCTTCGACCGCTGGAAAGACCAGGTGCACCGCACCGGCGGCTGCTCCGACCCCATCCACCTCACCGGCTGGACCCTCGCCAAAGACCGCACGACCGGCGAGACGCTGCGCCGCTACTCCACCGAGCACGAGCCGGACGGACGGCTCCGCGTCGCCTGCGGCAACCGCCGCGCCTCCCGCTGCCCCACCTGCGCCTACACCTACGCCGGAGACACCTACCACCTGATCCGCGCGGGCCTGGCCGGGGATGAGGCCAAGGACATCCCGGCGACTGTGCGGGATCACCCGCGCGTCTTCGCCACCCTCACCGCCCCCTCGTTCGGCCCGGTCCACAACCGGCCCGACCGTGGCCTCTGCCGCTGCGGCACCCGCCACCCCGAGGACGACCCTGTCCTGGGCACCGCCCTCGACCCCGCCACCTACGACTACGCGGGCACAGTCCTGTTCAACAACCACGCCGGACAGCTCTGGCAGCGCTTCACCACCCGCCTGCGCCGCGAGATCGCCGCCCGCGCCGGACTCACCCAACGCGAACTCAAAGACCTGCTGCGCGTCTCCTACGGCAAGGTCGCCGAGTTTCAGAAACGCGGCGCAATCCACTTCCACGCCGTGATCCGTTTCGACGGACCCGACGGCCCCGACACCGCCCCGCCGTCCTGGGCCAGCGTGCAGCTGCTCGACGACTCCATCCGCGCAGCGGTCGCCCACTCCTACACCTCGATCACCGTCCCGGCCGCCGGGGACCACCTCTGCCGGCCTTTCCGCTGGGGCACCCAGCTCGACATCCGCCCGGTCAAGGCCTTCGGCGACGGCTCCGACATCACCGAGCAGGCGGTTGCCTCCTACGTCGCCAAGTACGCCACCAAGGCGGCCGAGTCGACCGGCAGCCTCGACCGCCGAATCGGGAACCGGGAAGTCCTCGACCTCCTGGACGTGCCCGACCACCCCCGCCGCCTCATCGAGGCCTGCCTCGACCTGGCCCCCCTCCACCCGGACCGGAAGCTGGCTGCCTGGGCGCACATGCTCGGCTTCCGCGGCCACTTCTCCACCAAATCCCGCCGCTACTCCACCACCCTCGGCGCCCTCCGCCAGATCCGCGCCGACTACCGCGCCGCCCAAGACCACGACGCCCTCGGCGACCCGGACACCGTGCTCGTCCTCGCCTCCTGGGAGTACGCCGGACACGGCCACACCCCTGGTGAGTCAGCCCTCGCCGCCTCGATCGCCCGCGACATCCAACTCAACCGAGAAACCGCCCGCGAAGCCCTCGCCGACCTGGAAGGAGAACGGTCGTGAGTGACCTCCTGCTGACCGTCGAGCAAGCCGCCGAACGCCTCGGCACCACCGCCCGTTTCCCCCGGCGGCTCATCGCCGAACGGCGGATCGCCTTCGTCAAGGTCGGCCGCCACGTACGGATCAAGGAAAGCGCGCTGAACGCGTACATCGACGGCAACACCGTCCAGCCCATCCGCCGTCGCCGTGCCCGGTACGGAAGGGCTGCCTGATGACGAGGAACAAGAAGAGCAAGCGGCGCTTCGGCCGCATCCGCAAACTGCCGTCCGGCCGCTATCAAGCTCGGTACCTCGGGCCCGATGGCGTCGACCGCCCGGCGCCTCACACCTTCGAGACCGCACGGGACGCTGACGACTGGCTGGCGGAGCAGCAGACAGAGATCCGGCGCGGCGACTGGGCGGACCCTGACGCCGGAGCGGTCAACTTCAAGGACTACGCGCTTCAGTGGGTCAAAGAGCGTCGTCTCTCGCCGACCACGGACGAGCTGTACCGGCGGCTGCTTCGGCTGCACATCCTGCCGGCCTTCGAGGGCCTGGACCTGGACGAGATCACCCCGCCCCGCGTCCGCTCCTGGCGCTCGGAACGTCTCGACACCACCGGGGCGGAAACCACGGTCGCCAAGGCGTACCGGCTGATGAAGGCCATCATGGAGACCGCCGCCGATGACGAGCTGATCCGCCGCAACCCCTGCCGCATCCGAGGCGCGGGCAAGGAAACCGCCGAGGAGCGACCGACCGCCACCGTCGCCCAGGTCGACGCGCTCGCCGACGCCCTCGGCCCCCGCTGGCGACTCATGGTCTACATCGCTGCCTACGGCCCGGCCCGGCCGGAGGAACAGGCCGCGATGCGCCGTCGTGATGTCGACCTGGAGAACGTCGGCATCTGGGTGCGGACCGCCGAGCCCGAACTCACCACCGGTCGGCGGGCACCGGGTGACACCAAGTCTGACGCGGGCAAGCGGTTCCTCGTCCTGCCGGCCTTTCTGGAGAAGGACCTCAAGCGGCATCTCGCCTGGTACGCCGAGAAGCAGCCGGACGGACTGTTGTTCGTGGGGGAGCGGGGCAAGCCGTTCCGGCGTTCCACGTTCGGGCGGAAGTGGCGGAAGGCTCGCGCGGCCGTCGGCCTGCCGGAGAACTTCCGCTTCTACGACCTTCGGCACACCGGTCACACGATCTCGACGCAGTCGGGTGCCACCCTCAGGGACACGATGGTCCGCGCCGGGCAGTCCTCCGAGCGGGCCGCGCTGATCTATCAGCACTCGAACCTGGAGCGGCAGCGTGAGGTGGCCGACGGGATCGACGCCCGTGTCCGCGCCGAGCGTGAGAAGGCCGACAGCGTGCCCGACGATCAGCCATCGGGCACGGAACGGGCACGCGAAGCCTGATCCGGTCTAGACAACAAAGAAGCCCCGGGCCGCTGGCCTGGGGCTTTCTCGTGGAGCGGGTGACGGGAATCGAACCCGCGCTCTGAGCTTGGGAAGCTCATGTTCTACCATTAAACTACACCCGCGCGGCGGACCTTGATCGGTGCCGCATCGTCGCACACTCTACCCCATTCCCCGCCCCTCGGTGCAGGACGCCGCGGGGCGTTCGTGTGTCCGGAGGGTGGAGGGCGCTGCGGGGCAGGGGAGTTGGGGCGTAGCCTCGGGTTCCGGCGGCGCCCCGGAGTGGTCCCCGGCGGGGCGGAGTGCCGTGTGCGGTGGCGCCCGCTCGATCCCCTAATGTGTGGCTTCGTCCGCATTCGTTGGGGAAGGGGCCCGATGGACTTGATGGAGCGCACCGTCGTCCGCTGTGCCGAGGGGCATGTGTTCACCACCGCTTCGTTTCCGATGCAGCAGCTCGGGCCCGAGCGGCTCGGGCCGGGCCGGCTCATCCGGTGTCCGCGGTGTGCGCGGCTGAGGAGCGCCGTGCCGGTGACGACGGCTCGGGACCGGCTCGACCAGGGATAGGGGCCGGGTCGCGGTGAGCGCGCGGGCAGCCGTCCGATTGGGGACGGCCCGCGCGCTCTGCGTATCCTCGGGACGTGCTTCTCTCAGACAAGGACATCCGGGCCGAGATCGACGCCGGGCGCGTGCGCATCGATCCGTACGACGAGACCATGGTGCAGCCCTCGAGCATCGATGTGCGGCTGGACCGCTACTTCCGGGTGTTCGAGAACCACCGCTACCCCCACATCGACCCCGCCGACGAGCAGACGGACCTGACGCGGCTCGTCGAGCCCGAGGGGGACGAGGCGTTCATCCTGCACCCCGGCGAGTTCGTGCTCGCGTCGACCTACGAGGTCATCTCGCTGCCGGACGACATCGCCTCCCGGCTGGAGGGCAAGAGCTCCCTCGGCCGGCTCGGCCTGGTGACGCACTCGACGGCCGGGTTCATCGACCCCGGGTTCTCGGGGCACGTCACGCTGGAGCTGTCGAACCTCGCGACGCTCCCGATCAAGCTCTGGCCGGGCATGAAGATCGGGCAGCTCTGCCTGTTCCGGCTCTCCTCGCCCGCCGAGGAGCCCTACGGCAGCGAGCGGTACGGCTCGCGCTACCAGGGGCAGCGGGGGCCGACCGCCTCCCGCTCGTTCATCAATTTCCACCGGACGCAGGTGTGAGGGCCGACGCATGAGCGAGGTACGCGAGAACCTGACGTACGAGCGGTTCGGCGGCGCGATCCGCGAGCTGGCGCAGACCATCGCCGACGACGGCTACGAGCCCGACGTGGTGCTGTCGATCGCGCGCGGCGGTGTCTTCGTGGCCGGCGGTCTGGCGTACGCGCTGGACTGCAAGAACATCCACCTGGTGAACGTGGAGTTCTACACGGGCGTGGGCACCACCCTGGAGATGCCCGTCATGCTGGCGCCCGTCCCCAACGCGATCGACTTCTCCGACAAGAAGGTCCTGATCGCCGACGACGTCGCCGACACCGGCAAGACGCTCAAGCTGGTGCACGACTTCTGCCTCGACCATGTCGCCGAGGTCCGGTCCGCCGTGATCTACGAGAAGTCGCACTCGCTGGTGAAGTGCGAGTACGTGTGGAAGCGCACGGACGAGTGGATCAACTTCCCCTGGAGCGTGGAGAAGCCGGTCGTCCGCCGGGACGGCCAGGTCCTCGACGCGTAGGCGCGCGGGAGCGCGCAGGGGCGGGGCCGGGAGGGACCGGGTCGCTCCGGGCCTTGCGCTCCGCCCCGGGCCGCCGGGCAGACTGGCCCCGTGGCAGCGACATCGATGAGCAAGGGCGCCAACGTTCCCGTGGCCGCCTCCGCCGTGCACGCCGTGCTGAGCTGGACGGCGGGGCCCGGCACCCCCGACGTCGACGCGTCGGCACTGCTGCTGACTCCGGCCGGACGGGTGCGTGACGACGCCGACTTCGTCTTCTACAACCAGCCCGCGCACGCCTCCGGGGCGGTCCGGCACCTCGGCGGCGAGAAGGGCACCGGGACCGCGCGGGACGGCGTCGCCGTCGACCTCGGCACGGTGCAGGCGGACGTCGAACGGGTCGTGCTGTGCGCCTCCGCCGACAGCGGGACCTTCGGCCAGGTCCGGGACCTCACGCTCACCCTCCTGGACGCCCGGACCCGCGCCCCGCTCGCCCGCTTCGAGATGACGGCGACGACGGAGACGGCGTTCGTCACCGGGGAGCTGTACCGGCGCAACGGGCAGTGGAAGTTCCGGGCCGTGGGGCAGGGGTACGCGACCGGGCTGGCCGGTCTCGCGACGGACTTCGGCATCTCGGTGGACGAGGAGCCGGCGGGGCAGGCGCAGACGACGGCACCGACGCAGACGCAGGCGACGGCACCGGCCCCGGCCGCCCCGCCCCCGCCCACCCCGGCCCCGGCAGTCCCGGCCGCGCCGCCCACCCCGCCCACCCCCGCGCCACCCTCCACCCCGCCCCGCCTCACCAAGGGCGAGGAACTGCTCCCCGTCGACATGCGCAAGCGCCTCTCGCTGCGCAAGGAGCAGGTCGCCGTCAGCCTCACCAAGCACGGTGCCGCCGGGGCCCGCGCGCGGGTGGTCCTGGTGCTCGACGCGTCCGGGTCGATGGCCGGGCTCTACCTCAAGGGCGTCGTCACCGATGTCGTCGAGCGGATGGCCGCCGTGGCCGCGCAGCTCGACGACGACGGCGAGATGCAGGCGTGGACCTTCGCCTCCAACCCCGCCCGGCTGCCCGACCTGCGGCTCGGGGAGCTGCCCGAGTGGCTGGGGCTGCATGTGCGCTGCGGCGAGATGAGCCTCTTCGGGCGGCCGAAGAAGCCGCGGAAGGGGCTGCATCCCGGGCAGGTGGACATGCGCCTGGTGGGCATCCAGAACGAGGAGCAGAAGGTGATCTCCGAGGTCCGCGCGTTCGTCCGGGAGAACCCGGCCGCGGACCCGACCCTGGTGCTGTTCTTCTCCGACGGCGGGGTCTACCGCAACGCCGAGATCGAGCGGGAGCTGCGGGAGGCCGTCGAGGAGCCGGTGTTCTGGCAGTTCGTGGGCCTCGGGCGGTCGAACTACGGGGTGCTGGAGCGCTTCGACACCATGGCGGGCCGACGCGTCGACAACGTGGGCTTCTTCGCCGTCGACGACATCGCCACGCTCTCCGGCCAAGAGCTGTACGACCGGCTGCTGTCCGAGTTCCCGTCCTGGCTGACGGCGGCCCGCCGGGCGGGCATCCTCCGCCCCTGAGACGACCCCTGAGCCCCCTGAGAGGGCCCCTGAGACGGCCCCTGCGACGGCCCTTGAGACGCGAAGCGGCGGGCCCGTGGAGAGCACAGCTCCACGAGCCCGCCGCCGTACGTCCGACCGGCCGGCCGGCCTCAGATCGTGCCGAGCTTGATGATCGACAGCAGCGCGACGAGCTGGATCGCCGACGCCCCCAGTGCCTTGGGCCACGGCAGGTCGTGCGACTTGCTCACCATGGAGGTGAACAGCGCCCCCGCCGCCAGCCAGGTCAGCCAGCCCAGGACCTGCACCAGGGGGTTGTCGCCGCCGAGGAAGAGGGCGAACAGCAGCCGGGGCGCGTCCGTGAGGGACATGATCAGCATGGAGAGGCCGACGGTGGGCTGCCAGGAGCCCGTGCCGCCGAGCTGGCGCGCCAGGGTGTGCGTCACCGCGCCGAGGATCAGCCCGCAGACGACGAAGGCGATGCCCACGCTGAGCACCATCGGCACCGCGACGGAGAGAGTCGCGTTGATCGCGTCCTTGCGGGGCTCGTCGAAGCCGAAGAGGGCCAGCAGGCCGTAGAGGAAGGTCACGACGATCGCCGGGCCCCACACCTGGTGGTCCCGCATCTGCAGGAAGGTGGGGCCGGGGCGGAGCACGATGCCGCTCAGCAGCTGCTTCCAGTGCAGGCGCGGCCCGACCGGGGCCGGGGGACCCCCGGCGGTGTACGTGGAGCCGGCGCCGTACATGTCGTCGTCGTGGACGCTGAACGCCTGGGTGTGGCCGGGGTTGTTGGCGGCGTACGGGTCGTGCGGGGCGCCGCCGCCCTGGTGGCCCTGGTGGTACGGGTCGCCGAAGTACTCCGGCTCGTCGTAGCCCCCGGGGCCGCCCTGTCCCTGGTGCCCGCCCTGCCCGCCATGCCCGCCATGCCCGCCCTGCCGGCCCTGGGGCGGGCCGTACGGCTGCTGCCCGCCGCCGGCGCTCGGCCACGGCGGCGGCTGCTGCCCGTACGGCGGCGCGCCCTGGTAGGGGCCGGGCGCCTGGGGCGCCTGGGCCTGCGGTTGTTGCGGGGTGCGGTTGTCCCGGCCGCGTCCGATCCTGAATCCAGCCACGTCATCGAACGTACCCGCTCCGCGACCGTCCGGCGGCCGGGGGCCGGGAGGAGAGGGCCATTGCGGCCTACCTGTGACATCCCCTAAGGGGCCCCTGGGGGTTGTTCCCCAGGGGCCACGGGTCCGGCCGCCCCGGGGTCCCCGGACACACGTGAGCGGCCGGTCCTGCCCCCGAGACAGGTCCGGCCGCTCGACGGTCGCCGTGCGGGATTCCTCCCGGCGGCGCTCACTCCGTCATGGAGCTTCCCCGGGGGAGACGGCTACTTCACCGGCTCCGGTTCCGGCGCGTCCTCGGTCTCGTCCGCGGGCTCCGGGTCGGTGGGCGGGGTCTTCACCGAGTCGAGCAGGAGCTGTGCGACGTCCACGACCTGGAGGGACTGCTTGACCTGGACGCCCGCGGCGGAGCCGCTGTCCGCTTCTGCCTTCTTGCCGTTGACCGAGTCGGTGAGCATGACCAGGCAGAACGGGCAGGCGGTGGAGACGATGTCCGGGTTGAGGGAGAGGGCCTCGTCGACGCGCTCGGTGTTGATGCGCTTGCCGATCCGCTCCTCCATCCACATCCGGGCGCCGCCGGCGCCGCAGCAGAAGCCGCGTTCCTTGTGGCGGTGCATCTCCTGCTGGCGCAGGCCGGGGACCTTGTCCATGATCTCGCGCGGGGGCGTGTAGACCTTGTTGTGCCGGCCCAGGTAGCAGGGGTCGTGGTAGGTGATCAGGCCCTCGACGGGGGTGATCGGGATCAGCCGGCCCTCGTCGATCAGGTGCTGGAGCAGCTGGGTGTGGTGGATGACCTCGAACTCGCCGCCCAGCTGCGGGTACTCGTTGGCGATGGTGTTGAAGCAGTGCGGGCAGGTCGCGACGATCTTCTTGGCCGACTTCGGCTTCTTCGTCGACTCGTCCTCGTCGTCCTCGCCGAAGGCCATGTTCAGCATCGCGACGTTCTCCTGGCCGAGCTGCTGGAACAGCGGCTCATTGCCCAGGCGGCGCGGGGAGTCGCCGGTGCACTTCTCCTCGCCGCCCATGATCGCGAACTTGACGCCCGCGATGTGCAGCAGCTCGGCGAAGGCCTTGGTGGTCTTCTTCGCCCGGTCCTCCAGGGCGCCGGCGCAGCCGACCCAGTAGAGGTAGTCGACCTCGGACAGGTCCTCGACGTCCTTGCCGACGATCGGGACCTCGAAGTCGACCTCCTTGGTCCACTCGACGCGCTGCTTCTTGGCGAGCCCCCAGGGGTTGCCCTTCTTCTCCAGGTTCTTGAGCATCGTGCCCGCCTCGGACGGGAACGAGGACTCGATCATGACCTGGTAGCGGCGCATGTCGACGATGTGGTCGATGTGCTCGATGTCGACCGGGCACTGCTCGACGCAGGCGCCGCAGGTGGTGCAGGACCACAGGACGTCCGGGTCGATGACGCCGTTCTCCTCGGCGGTGCCGATCAGCGGGCGCTCCGCCTCGGCGAGGGCCGCGGCGGGCACCCCGGCGAGCTGCTCCTCGGACGCCTTCTCCTCGCCCTCCATGCTCTTGCCGCCGCCGGCCAGCAGGTAGGGGGCCTTGGCGTGCGCGTGGTCGCGCAGCGACATGATCAGGAGCTTGGGGGAGAGGGGCTTGCCGGTGTTCCAGGCGGGGCACTGCGACTGGCAGCGGCCGCACTCGGTGCAGGTGGAGAAGTCGAGGATGCCCTTCCAGGAGAACTGCTCGACCTGGGAGACGCCGTAGACGTCGTCCTCGCCCGGGTCCTCGAAGTCGATCTCCTTGCCGCCCGAGGTCATCGGCTGGAGGGCGCCGAGTGCCGTGGCGCCGTCCGCGTTCCGCTTGAACCAGATGTTGGGGAAGCCGAGGAAGCGGTGCCAGGCCACACCCATGTTGGTGTTCAGCGAGACGGTGATCATCCAGATCAGCGAGGTGCCGATCTTGATCATCGCGGTGAAGTAGATCAGCGTCTGGAGCGTGGGCAGCGACAGGCCCTTGAACGCCAGGACCAGCGGGTACGACACGAAGTACGCCGCGTCGTAGGACTCGACGTGGTGGATCGCCCCCTCCAGGCCGCGCAGCACGAGGATCGCGAGGCCGATGGTGAGGATGATGTACTCGACGAAGTACGCCTGCCAGGCCTTGGAGCCGGCGAAGCGGGACTTGCGGCCGGCCCGGGAGGGCAGGTTCAGCAGCCGGATCGCCATCAGCACCAGGATGCCGACGACGGTCATCAGGCCGATGAACTCGATGTACATCTCGAACGGCAGGAAGCCGCCGATGACCGGCAGCACCCAGTCGGCCTGGAAGAGCTGCCCGTACGCCTGCGCCAGGGTGGGCGGCAGGGTGAGGAAGCCGATCGCGACGAACCAGTGCGCGAAGCCGACGATCCCCCAGCGGTTCATCCGGGTGTGGCCCAGGAACTCCTTGACCAGCGTGATCGTGCGGGCCTTGGGGTCGTCGGTGCGGCTGCCGGCGGGGACCGGCTGGCCGAGCCGGACGAACCGGTAGATCTGCGCGACCGCTCGGGAGATGAGCGCAACGCCGACGACGGTCAGGGTCAGCGACACGATGATCGCGGCGAGTTGCATGGGAGGCTCCTCGGGCCTGCGAGGGTGGGTAGTCCGGCACTACTAAGCGGTAACTTATTCAGTCCCTGCTGAGACTACCCAGTTGTTCCGCCGCACTGTAGTTGGGCCGCCGGTGATCTGTGTCGCTCAGGCAACCCTCACCGGCACGGTCCGTACCGCCGTCGCCGGGCGTCGTCCGCGGACCGCCGCCGGCACCGTGCGGGCCAGGACCGCGAGGTCGAGTCCCAGCCAGTGCTGCTCCACATAATGCAGGTCGAGGACGCCCATTTCCTCCCAGGGCAGATCGGACCGCCCGCCGATCTGCCAGGGCCCGGTCATCCCGGGGCGCACCGCGAGGCGGGCGCGGGCGGCCCCGGAGCGCCCCGGCGGGCCGGGCAGCGGGCGCGGCCCCACCAGGGCCATGTCCCCGCGCAGCACATTGAGGAGCTGGGGCAGCAGATCCAGGTAGTGGCGGCGCAGCAGTCGCCCGGCCGGTGTGAGGGCGCCGCCGCGGGTGATGCGGAACGTGAACATGGTGAACGTCCGCCCGCGCCGGCCCAGGCGCTCGGTGCGGCGCAGCACCGGGCCGCGGCCGGTCACCGCCACGGCGGCCGCGGCCGCCAGCGTCACCGGGGACAGGATCAGGAGCAGGAGAGTCGCTCCGCCGAGGTCGAAGGCTCGCTTCGGGGACATGCGCCCGCCCTTGGTGAGTGTGCGTGTGTGCGTGGTTCGTACCGGTTTGGCCGTGTATGACTCTGGCAGACGGGTAGGGGCGGACCGGGTCGCGCCACGCCTGGGGTTCGAGGTGCCTGTAAGGGCCGGATAAAAGTTGAGTGCCCTTGACTCAGGTCCTTTGACTCCACTGCCTCCGTCGTGCATCCTTGAGCCAGATCCACTCAAGTCACCTGGAGGAATCGAAATGGCACGTGCGGTCGGCATCGACCTGGGCACGACTAACTCCGTCGTCAGCGTTCTGGAAGGCGGCGAGCCCACCGTCATCACCAACGCCGAGGGCGCCAGGACCACGCCGTCCGTCGTCGCCTTCGCGAAGAACGGCGAGGTGCTGGTCGGCGAGGTGGCCAAGCGCCAGGCCGTCACCAACGTCGATCGGACGATCCGCTCCGTGAAGCGCCACATGGGCACGGACTGGAAGATCGACCTCGACGGCAAGACCTTCAACCCGCAGCAGATGAGCGCCTTCATCCTGCAGAAGCTCAAGCGCGACGCCGAGTCGTACCTGGGCGAGAAGGTCACCGACGCGGTCATCACCGTCCCGGCGTACTTCAACGACTCCGAGCGCCAGGCCACCAAGGAGGCCGGCGAGATCGCGGGCCTGAACGTCCTGCGCATCGTCAACGAGCCCACCGCCGCCGCCCTCGCCTACGGCCTGGACAAGGACGACCAGACGATCCTCGTCTTCGACCTCGGTGGCGGCACCTTCGACGTCTCGCTGCTGGAGATCGGCGACGGCGTCGTCGAGGTGAAGGCCACCAACGGCGACAACCACCTCGGTGGTGACGACTGGGACCAGCGCGTCGTCGAGTACCTGGTCAAGCAGTTCCAGAACGGCCACGGCGTCGACCTGGCCAAGGACAAGATGGCGCTCCAGCGTCTGCGCGAGGCCGCCGAGAAGGCGAAGATCGAGCTGTCGTCCTCCACCGAGACGACCATCAACCTGCCGTACATCACGGCCTCCGCCGAGGGCCCCCTGCACCTCGACGAGAAGCTCACCCGCGCGCAGTTCCAGCAGCTCACCGCCGACCTCCTGGAGCGCTGCAAGCACCCCTTCCACAACGTCATCAAGGACGCCGGCATCCAGCTGTCCGAGATCGACCACGTGGTCCTGGTCGGCGGTTCCACCCGTATGCCCGCCGTCGCCGAGCTCGTCAAGGAGCTGACCGGCGGCAAGGAGGCCAACAAGGGTGTGAACCCGGACGAGGTCGTCGCCATCGGCGCCTCGCTCCAGGCCGGTGTCCTCAAGGGTGAGGTCAAGGACGTCCTGCTCCTCGACGTGACCCCGCTGTCCCTCGGCATCGAGACCAAGGGCGGCATCATGACCAAGCTCATCGAGCGCAACACCACGATCCCGACCAAGCGGTCCGAGATCTTCACCACGGCCGAGGACAACCAGCCGTCCGTGCAGATCCAGGTCTACCAGGGCGAGCGCGAGATCGCGGCGTACAACAAGAAGCTCGGGATGTTCGAGCTGACCGGTCTGCCGCCGGCCCCGCGCGGGGTCCCGCAGATCGAGGTCTCCTTCGACATCGACGCCAACGGCATCATGCACGTCACCGCGAAGGACCTGGGGACGGGCAAGGAGCAGAAGATGACCGTCACCGGCGGCTCCTCGCTGCCGAAGGACGAGGTCGACCGGATGCGCCAGGAGGCCGAGCAGTACGCGGACGAGGACCACCGCCGCCGCGAGGCCGCCGAGACCCGCAACCAGGGCGAGCAGCTCGTCTACCAGACGGAGAAGTTCCTCAAGGACAACGAGGAGAAGGTCCCCGGCGATGTGAAGACGGAGGTGGAGACCGCGCTCGGCGAGCTGAAGGAGAAGCTCAAGGGTGAGTCCGCCGAGGGCGACAATACCGCCGAGATCCGCACCGCCACCGAGAAGGTCGCGGCCGTCTCCCAGAAGCTCGGCCAGGCGCTCTACGCCAACGCCGCCCCCGAGGGCGGCGCGGCCGCCGGCGCCGGTGCCCCGGGCGCCGAGCAGGGCAAGGCCGACGACGACGTCGTCGACGCCGAGATCGTGGACGACGAGAAGGACAGCAAGGGCGGTGCCGCGTGAGTGAGGAGACCCAGGGGTTCGACGACGAGAACCCCGACGTCCCCTCCGGCGCCACACCTGACGACGCCGCCGAGACCGCCGAGTCCTCCGAGAAGGAGGGCCCGGCGGCCCCGGCAGGGGACGCAGCGCAGACCGCGGGTCTGACGGCCCAGCTGGACCAGGTCCGTACCGCGCTCGGCGAGCGCACCGCGGACCTCCAGCGGCTCCAGGCCGAGTACCAGAACTACCGCCGCCGCGTGGAGCGCGACCGGGTGACGGTGAAGGAGATCGCCACGGCGGCCCTCCTGACCGAACTCCTGCCCGTGCTCGACGACATCGGCCGCGCACGGGACCACGGGGAGCTGGTCGGCGGGTTCAAGTCCGTCGCCGAGTCCCTGGAGACCGCGGCGGCCAAGATGGGCCTCCAGCAGTTCGGCAAGGAGGGCGAGCCCTTCGACCCGACCGTGCACGAGGCGCTGATGCACTCGTACGCGCCGGATGTCACCGAGACCACATGCGTCGCGGTGCTCCAGCCGGGGTACCGCATCGGCGAGCGCACGATCCGCCCCGCGCGGGTCGCCGTGGCGGAACCGCAGCCCGGGGCCACCCCGGCCGCGGCCAAGGAAGAGAAGCAGGCCGACGAGGAGAGCGGTGGCCCCGAAGAGGGCTGACGCGCGAAACGTCCGGGAGGAGGGACGTCGATGAGCACGAAGGACTTCGTCGAGAAGGACTACTACAAGGTTCTCGGCGTCCCCAAGGACGCCACCGAGGCCGAGATCAAGAAGGCGTACCGGAAGCTCGCCCGCGAGAACCACCCGGACGCCAACAAGGGCGACGTCAAGGCGGAGGCCCGCTTCAAGGAGATCTCCGAGGCGAACGACGTCCTCGGCGACCCCAAGCGCCGCAAGGAGTACGACGAGGCGCGCGCCCTGTTCGGCAACGGCGGCTTCCGGGCCGGGCCCGGGGCCGGGGGCGGCAGCTTCAACTTCGACCTGGGCGACCTCTTCGGGGGCGCCCAGGGCGGACCGCAGCCCGGCGGCGCGGGTGGTTTCGGCGGCGGACTGGGGGACGTCTTCGGCGGCCTCTTCAACCGCGGCGGCGGCCCGGGTGCGCGCACCCAGCCGCGCCGCGGCCAGGACATCGAGTCCGAGGTGACGCTCAGCTTCACCGAGGCGGTCGACGGGGCCACGGTCCCGCTGCGGATGTCCAGCCAGGCGCCCTGCAAGGCGTGTTCGGGCACCGGCGACAAGAACGGCACCCCCCGGGTGTGCCCGACCTGCGTCGGCACCGGGCAGGTCTCGCGCGGCGGCAGCGGCTCGTTCTCGCTGACCGACCCGTGCGTGGACTGCAAGGGGCGCGGCCTGATCGCCGAGACCCCGTGCGAGGTGTGCAAGGGCAGCGGCCGGGCCCGGAGTTCGCGCACCATGCAGGTGCGCATCCCGGCGGGCGTCTCCGACGGGCAGCGCATCCGGCTGCGCGGCAAGGGCGCGCCCGGCGAGCGGGGCGGACCGGCGGGCGACCTGTACGTGGTCGTCCATGTCGACGCCCACCCCGTGTTCGGCCGCAAGGGCGACAACCTCACCGTCACCGTGCCCGTCACCTTCGCGGAGGCGGCCCTCGGCGGCGAGGTGAAGGTGCCCACGCTGGGCGGGCCGCCGGTCACCCTGAAACTGCCGGCCGGCACCCCCAACGGGCGCACCATGCGCGCCCGGGGCAAGGGCGCCGTGCGCAAGGACGGCACCCGCGGCGATCTGCTGGTCACCGTGGAGGTCGCCGTGCCCAAGGACCTCGGCGACAAGGCCCGCGAGGCGCTGCAGTCCTACCGGGAGGCCACCGCGGACGAGGACCCGCGGGCCGAGCTGTTCCAGGCAGCGAAGGGAGCGTGACATGGACCGTCCGGGGCGCAGCCGCAACCCCTACGAACTGACCGACGAGTCGCCGGTGTACGTGATCTCGGTGGCCGCGCAGCTTTCGGGTCTGCACCCGCAGACCCTGCGGCAGTACGACCGCCTCGGTCTCGTCTCCCCCGACCGCACCGCGGGCCGGGGCCGGCGGTACTCGGCGCGTGACATCGAACTGCTGCGCACCGTGCAGCAGTTGTCGCAGGACGAGGGCATCAACCTGGCGGGCATCAAGCGCATCATCGAACTGGAGAACCAGGTCGCGGCGCTCCAGTCCCGGGTCGCCGAGCTGTCGGCGGCCGTGGAGGGCGCGGCGGCGGCGATGCGGCAGCGCGAGGCGCAGGTGCACGCCTCCTACCGGCGCGACCTGGTCCCGTACCAGGACGTGCAGCAGACCAGCGCGCTGGTGGTCTGGCGGCCCAAGCGGCCGGAGTAGCCGGGCGGAATCCCGCGCACACCGACGGCGGCGGGCCGGGCCACAACAGCGAGGTCATGGCGACCTATCTGATGCGTAACTTCCTCTCCT